>JBOGFX010000291.1:0-15862 GCA_050743805.1 Acidimicrobiales bacterium | reverse complement strand
TCCTGCTGACCGAGATGGAGCACCACTCGAATCTCGTTCCCTGGCTGATGCTCTCCCAGGTGCTCGGGTTCGAGCTTCGCTACCTCGGTGTCGACGACGCCGGTCGCCTCGACCTGTCCGACCTGGACCACAAGCTCGACGGCGCCAGGGTCGTCGCGATAAGCGCCATGTCGAACGTTCTCGGCACGATCAACCCGATCGCTTCCATCGCCCGGGCTGCGCACGACAACGGCGCGATCGTCGTCGTCGACGGTGCCCAGTCGGTTCCCCACCTCGTGACCGATGTGAAGGCCTTGGGGGCCGATTTCCTCGCCTTCTCGGCTCACAAAATGCAGGGCCCGACCGGGATTGGGGTGCTGTGGGGCCGCCGCGATCTTCTGGAGGGGATGCCCCCGTTCCTCGGTGGAGGCGGGATGATCCTCGATGTGAAGCTCGACGGTTTCGGTCCGTCTGAACCGCCATGGCGCTTCGAGGCTGGAACCCCCCCGATCGCCCAAGCCGTCGGGCTCGCGGCTGCCGTCGACTACATCGAAGCCCTTGGCATGGCCAACATCACCGCCCACGAGCGGCGGGTGACCGACTACGCCATCAAGGCCATCGGGGAACATCTGGGAGACGACTGCCGGATCTTCGGGCCGCCCGCGGGTGACGACCGCGGGGGTGTGCTGTCGATCGCCTACCGCGACGTCCACGCGCACGACATCGCCCAGGTGCTCGACCAGTTCGGGGTTTGCGTCCGCCCCGGGCACCATTGCGCAAAGCCGCTGATGACCCGCCTCGGGGTGAGCGCCACCGCAAGGGCGTCCATCGGCCTCTACAACTGGGAGTCCGAGATCGATGCTCTGATCGAGGGCCTCGACCACGTCGGTAAGGTGTTCGGGTGACCCCTAGAAGGCAAAGCTCCTGATGGCAGATCTCGAAGAGCTCTACCGCGAGATCATCCTCGACCACTACCGCTCCCCTCGCAACCGCGGTGAGCTACCGGTTCCGCCGGCGCATCGAGTGGAGGGATTCAACCCGCTCTGCGGTGACGAGGTCGTCTTGAGCCTGGAGGTGCTCGACGGCGAACTGCACGACATCAAGATCGCGGGCTCAGGCTGTTCGATCAGCCAGTCATCGGGCTCTTTGATGTCTGCGGCGGTCAAGGGAAGGCCGGTCGCCGAGGTCCGGGAGCTGATCAAGGTCTTCAAGACCATGATGTCGGTGCACGGGGCCTCGCTCGGAGACGACGGCTCCCCAGACGAGGATCCGGAGCCGATCGACGTTGCCGCCCTGGGTGAGCTGGCAGCCCTCCAAGGGGTCGTGAAGTTCCCGGTGAGGATCAAATGCGCGACCCTCAGCTGGAACGCCTTGGCTCAAGGGTTGGACGACCTCGTCCCCGCCTGACGCTGCGGCCAGCCGGGCCGAGATCCGAGCGACCTGTGGCCAGGGCTTCCAGGGCGCCGTCGAGCCACACTGGGCCCGGACCCGAGCCCATCATCTCGGTGTGAGGCGATCGTCCCCGACCGAGTTTCTCGACCTCGAGCTCCTTGGCCAACCGGCGTGTGCCGTGCGCCAGATCAAGCTCAGGCACTTGTCGCGCTCGATGGCCCATCCAACGCGATCTTGGGCCTCCGGTCGTGGCCGCATGCCTTGATGCTCGGGCTCTGGCGCGCCAGCGCTCACTGCCGGCTTGAGGACCGCACACACGGTACACCCCAATGGTTAGAGTGTACACATGCGCGAGATCGGTTCCCGTGAACTGAGACAGTCTCTCGCTGCGGTGCTCGACGCGGTGGGACGGGGCGACCACTTCCGGGTGACGACCCGAGGGCGCGCAGTCGCCGACATCATCCCCATCGCAGGCCCGCAGATCGACGAGCGACTTCACCGGTTGGCGAGCGAAGGTCGGGTCACGCTACCCACCCGGTCACGCCCAGCCCGATCACCTCGCCTCGCGAGATCCGAGCAGTCGGCGGCCTCCATCGTGCTCGCCGAACGTGAGTCCGAGAACTGAACCTCTATCTCGACGCGAGCGCTCTGGTGAAGCGCTACGTCTCGGAACCGGGAAGCGCAATGGTCCACGAGATCATGGCGGAAGCACAGACCTGGTTCATGTGCCGCACGGGCTTCCTCGAAACACTCCGGGCAGTTACGATCGCAGCTGGTCCAACCACGGCACGCAAAGTGCGTGAGGAGTGGGCCTCGTTCGCAGTCGTAGAGGTTGATCAGGACCTGGTCGACCGCGCTGGCACCCTGGCGCTGCGACGAGACCTGCGAAGCCTCGATTCGCTTCACCTGGCTTCAGCGCTTCTTCTACCTCGCGAGGACCTGATCTTCTCCAGCTGGGACCGCCACTTACGCGTGGCAGCCGAGGCCGAAGGGCTCGCAGTGCATCCAGATGCCTTGCCGTGAGTCACCATCTGGATCGTGGCTCGCGCGAAATGTGGCGCTAGCAGGGGACCGGATCGAACGGCGGGAGTGCTGGCGCTGGGGTCGTGGTCGGAGCAACGGTCCCGTGCGCAGTGGGTGCAGCAGGGACGCTCACCGTCGGCACGGTGAGCGGATTGTCGTAGGCGTCGAGCGGAGGCGTCTTCGGGGAGGGCACGGTCCCCAGAAAGCCGGCAAGCAGCTGCTGGGCGGCAGGCTCCTGGACAACCTCGACGTCATCACCGGAGCTTGTGGTCTGTGGCGTGGTGGGCAGGGTCTGCGCGTCGAGCTTCGATGGGCTGAACGCGTGGTAACGGTTGGCGAGATCGAACAGAAGCCCCGGGCCCAGCTTGTTGTCGATGGTGATGTCGTGCACGACCGAGTCGAGGAACGAGCGCAACGTGAGCGGGTTGTAGGTGGATTCGACCTTGTCCATCAAGGCCTCGATGATCTCGTTCTGCCGCTGGATCCTTCCGATGTCCGAGCTGGGGTCCGACGTCCAGCCTCCTGCGCTCGGGTCGTAGTACTGGAAATAGCGGGATCTCGCCAGAGCGAGCGTCTGGTTGCCATTTAGGGTCTGACATCCCGCGGTGGGTATGTAGAGCCCCGAGTTGTTGTTGCCGTTGTCATCGTCGCGGACCGGATAGGGAAAGTTGAGCTTTATCCCTCCCACCGACTGGACCCCGCGTATCAGCCCGTCGAAGTCGATGATGACGAAGTGGCTGATGGGGATCCCGAAGCTGTTCTCGATGGTCTCCACAAGGGGGACGGGGCCGTCGTTGAACGCGGTGTTGATCTTCTGCGCCCCGGAGAGGTCGCTGGAGGACGGCAGGCCGGACACCTGCACCCAGGTGTCGCGAGGGATCGACAGGAGCGCCGCGGTGCCGGCTTTGGGGTCGACGTGAAGGATCTTGATCGTGTCGCTGCGCTGGCCGGCGACCAGCGCCGAGCTGCCGAAGGACTTGGCGGCTTGGCCGGTGTCCCCCGCCCTCGTGTCGGAGCCAACGAGCAGCACGTTGAACGGAGCGACAGAGGTCGCGGCCTGCGCGCACGCACCACAGGAGACCTGTTTGACCTTGCCCCACTCGTAACGGAAGTAGCCGTACCCGGCGCCAGCCACGACCACCGCGAGCAGCACGAGGGCGCCCAAGATGGCAAAGACCCGTCTCCTGCGCAAACGCCGCCTCAAGGGCCTGCGCCCACCTCTTCGCTCGACCTGGTCGCCCAGGGCGGCAAGCCCGCCCTCATTGGCGACCCCCCTGGTCCGGCCGCGCCTGGTGGGGTCTCCCAGACTGGCAAGTCCCTCGAGAGGGTCCGAGCGGTCGGGGGGACCCGAGCCGGGGGGCACTCCTCGGGCCATGGCTCCAAGGGTATCCGGGGACCGCAGGTGAGATCGGTCACCAACGCAGATACGGGGAACTAGCTGGACCGCCCGGTGAGCCACACTGCGTTGGTGCTGCCTCCGAGCGGCCTGGGGGGCCGTCGGACGCGGACGTATTCGAGGTGGCGAAGCCTCTCAGAAACGAGCGCGCACCGTCTTTGGCTCGCCTTCTACGGCGACGCCGCAGTGGAGCCCACCCGCCCCGCAGGAGCCTTGTACGCAGAGTCGAGACCTCGACGCCCCGTGCTTGGCATCGACGAGGCGATGGCTCTTACCCCTCTCCCAACGGCAGAGCGGGCCCGATCGACCCGCCGCGGGGCCGAGTTGACCCCGCGCCCGACACGCTCGGTGCTCGAGGCTCAGAAGCCGACGATCGTGAACGGTGCCGGTGTGCTCATGAATAGCGCGTCCGCCTCGGCCAACGCGCCGAGACGGCCCTCGTCGACGAGCCCTCCCGCGCACAGGACCGACGCCTTGACCCCTCCAGCGAGCATCGCGCTCAGCTCTGCCAGTCCGAGCGACAGGTCGACCGCCTGGCTGCGCCCGGCCGGAGCGCAGCTGGCCTTGCCCGATTCGGCGTGCAGGACCCAACGGCCCGCGGCGGGGTCGTCGGGTTGGGGGCTCGTGACCTCGAGCACCAGCTCCCCGTCGCGCTCGTACTGGCGGGCGCACAAAGCGGCGGGGGTGTCGAGGATCCGCAACCAGAGCACATCGCGAACTTCTTGGGTCTTCAAGCTCCGGGGATCCGCGAGCCGGTAGCGGAGTGGCTCCTCCACGGGTCGGCGGGCCGTCACCACATCACTGACCATGTCCAGGTTCAAGATGAAGCGCCACAGCGCGGCCTCGCTCTGCGGCCTGTCCGCCACAAGCTCCACGACCGTCACCGACGCCGCGCTGAACGTACGACGCGCCTCCACCCTCCAGATGGCGTAGCCACCCTCGCAGACCCCGTACCAGTTGGGGCTCGCGCCGTGCCGGCGCTCGGGATTGTCCTCGAAGAGCTCGGTCCAGACCGCATCGGTGCGATTGACCTGCCCGGGCTGCACAGCACAGGCGCCCTGGAAGAGCTCGGGAAGGAGCTCGGCCGCCTCATTGGGGCCGACCAGTCGCACGGGGGGTCCGTCGAAGGGCCGGGCGAAAGTCGCGTCCCTGGTGTCGATGGAATAGCGCGCCGCGGTCGTCGCAACGCCGAAACCGAACCGGCCGTAGATGGACCCCTCTGAGGCCATGAGGCCGGCCAGCGGTTCATCACGGCCCCGCGCGTCCTCGAGCATCTCTGTCATGAGCGCCCGCAGGAGCCCTCTCCTTGTGTGGGTGGGTTGCACCCCTACCCCGGTGAAGGCAGCCATCGGGACGACGGGGCACCCAGAGCCCGTTGCCGCCGGCAAGGTGACCGTACGGCTGAAGGTGGTCCCGTTTCCGACGAAGCGACCTTCATCCTCGACCGCCCAGGTGCGGTCGAGCTCCATGTGGCGCTCCCAATGGCCGGGCGGCGCCGGCTCACCGTCGTCGTCGCGTGGCGGCATCAGGAAAGGGATCGGAACGCACTGGAGCCACAACGGCAGCTCGTGAGCTTCAAGGCGGCGAACGACCGGAGTCATGGGCGCCTCTCGCACGAGTGTGGCCGATGGTGTGGCCAAGGGTCCCTCAACTTGGCTTCGAAGCGCGTACTCATCGATCCTCCGTCACGGCGAGCGGCCGGCGATGACACGGCCCCGCCTCAGGCTACAGGGGCCGGCCCTGGCCGAAACGAGGCCCGGGCCCCGGCCGCCTCGAGCGCTGAGCAGGGCGCGTGAGCTCGGTCCGCTCCCAATGGGTCTGTCGGAGCCGCTGGCGCAGCTCCCTCTGCGCCTCCCTCAGTCTCGCCTGGTGCTCCCGATAGGCGATCTTCCACTCATCCTTCTGGCCCTTGAAGTCGCGCTTCCAACGCTCGGCCTCCTCGATCCAAGATGCAAGGCCGCCCATCGACCGCGGGTCCATCGACACCTTTTCACCTTGGAACTGCTCCCAGGCCGACCGGGCCTGGCGAAGGGCGACCAGCACCTCGCGGGCGCACGTGGTGACGGCGCTCGCCGCAGAGTTGAGCTGGGCCGCACCGGGGCGGCCGTCGTCATCGAGCAGGTCCAGCCACAAGAGCCCGGATTCGACGACCCGACCAGCGCGACGGACCTCCTCGGACGCGACCTCGCGGATCTCCCTCACGGAGCGACCCGCGAGCGCCAGGCGCCGCACCGTCTCGGTCTGGAGCCTGCCGAGACCGACGAGCGCGACCGCAGCGATACGGGGCTCGGGACGGTCAGGGCTCACCCTGGCCCGCGCCGCAAGCGCCTGAGCCGCAGTGACCTCCAGGCGGCCGAACATCTCACGCTCGGCGGCCTGGAGCGAAGGTGTCGAAGCGATCAGCTGGGCGGAGCGCGCGAGCATCTCGGTGCCGAGCTCGTCGGTGCACCTCGCGCCCAGCTCGTCGCCCAAGAGCCCGAGCGCGGCGGCAACCGGGGAACGTTGCAGAGACCTTGGCCCGAGGGCCTCCCAGATGGAGGCCGCGATCTCGGCCTCTCCATCGAAGAGGAGGGACTCTTTGGTCGCAAAATAGTTGTAGATGGTCTTCTCAGAGACCCCGCAAGCCTCCGCCACGTCCGCCACCTTCACCTCTTCGAAACCCCGCTCCAAGAACATGGCGGTCGCGGTGTCAGAGATGAGGGCCCGGGTCAGTCGTTTCTTGCGCTCTCGCAGACCTTCCACCCAAGCGCCCGACCCAGGGTCTGCCTGGTCGTCAGGGTCTGGATCGGCGTCAAGGTCGATATCGGGGTCTGCAGGCGCCATCGAGATATTTATAGCACGAGAAATCTTCGGGTTGCATGAATCTTCTAGTTACTATAAGTTCTTAGGATGCCAAGTGACAGCGCAGTTACCACCAGGGCCCTCACCAAGCGCTTCGGCGACCTGGTGGCCGTAGACCACCTGGACCTCGAGGTGACGACAGGGAGCCTCGTCGCGGTGCTCGGGCCCAACGGCGCGGGAAAGACCACGCTCATCAGGATGCTGGCGACCCTTGCGCAGCCGACGTCGGGCACGGCACGGGTCTGCGGGCACGACGTCGTGGCCGAATCCGACGCCGTCCGACGGTCGATATCTCTGACAGGCCAGTTCGCTGCGCTTGAGGGCAACCTCACAGCAAGGGAGAACCTCATCTTGGTGGCCAGGCTGCGGGGGCTCAGCCGGTCCGCTGCACGCAAGGTCGTCGGGGACCTCATCGAGCGCTTCGACATCGCCGAGTTCGCGGCCAAGCTTGTCAAATCACTCTCGGGCGGACAACGCAGACGGGTCGACCTCGCGGCGACCCTGGTCACCAGGCCGAAGCTCGTAGTGCTCGACGAGCCGACCACCGGACTGGACCCGCGGAGCAGACAAAGCGTCTGGGAGACCGTGAGAGAGCTCTCCCAAGCCGGGGTCACGGTGCTGCTCAGCACCCAGTACCTGGAAGAGGCCGACGAGCTCGCGAGCGAGGTCGTCCTCATGGATCACGGCAGGACGGTGGCGCACGGAACTCCAGGCGAGCTCAAGGCGAGGATCGGCAACCAGCGAATCGAGGTGGTCACCGTCGACCTCGCCGGTTACGAGCGGCTCGTCGCCCGCTTGCAGGCAGAGCGTCTCGGACACACCACAACGGCGGAGCGTCGATCGATCTCCCTGCCCGCACCCAACCATGCGGCCGATCTCGCCAGGGTGACCGACCTCGTCGCTGCATCCGGCGTGCAGGTTGAAGAGGTGTCCCTCAGGCGACCGACCTTGGACGCCGCGTTTCTCGCCTTGACGGGCCAGCACGCCGGGGCGCGCGATGAAGAGCCGGTGGCTGTCTGATGGTGAGCCTCGACCTGTCCATAAGCGCCGCCCCCGTCCCGGTCGTGTCATCGAGGTTGACCCGCTTCTTCAAAGAGACCTCGTTGCTCGTGGGTCGCAGCCTGCGTGCGATACCCCGGGTCCCCTCCCGCCTGAGCGACGTGACAATCCAGCCGGTGCTCTTCACGCTGCTCTTCCTATACGTGTTCGGCTCGGCCATACACATCCCGCACATGCGCTACCAGGACTTCTTGCTGCCGGGCCTCATTGCCCAAAGCATCGCCTTCGGTGTGATCGGGGCGGGGATGGCGACGGTCACCGACTTCACCACCGGGGTCATCGACCGCTTCCGCTCGCTACCGGTCACGCGGCTCTCGGTCATCACCGCCCAGGTGGTGGGCCAGGTGATCGAGCAGATCTTGGGCATCTTGATCGTCGTGGGGATGGGGCTTGGCCTCGGATGGCGACCGCAGCTCACCCCGTGGGGCTCGGCAGAGCTCGTTGGCCTGCTCCTTTTAGGCCTCGTGGCTCTGACCTGGTTCGGAGTCCTGCTCGGGATGCTGTTCACCAGTTCGGACGCGCTTCAAGGCATCGGCTTCGCGATCGTGCTCCCCCTCTCGTTCCTCGCCGGGGCGTTCGTCCCGATCCAGGGCATGAAGGTGGTCCCCAGGGTGATCGGCGAGTGGGACCCCTTGTCTGGCTTCGTGGCTGCGCTCCGTTCGGTTTGCCAGGGCACCCATGCCAATGGCTCGTGGCAGCTCTCCCATCCGGTGCTGGCCATGGTGGCTTGGTGCGTGATCATCATCGCCGTCTGCGTGCCGGCGGCACTGCGACGCTTTCGCTCAGGAGCTGTGGTGCCGGCCTGAGCCCGGCGCGGTCCTCTAACCGGCTCGGGCGCCCAGAGGTGCCAGCTCAGGCGTGGGCCGACCCGTAGGCGCCGTATCCGGTTGACTCGAGCTCGTTCGCGAGCTCGGGGCCTCCCTCTGCGACCACGCGGCCGCCAACCATCACGTGCACGCGGTCGGCTGCCAGCTCTTGGAGCAGACGCGGGAAATGGGTTATGGCGAGCACCCCGAGCCCCCACTCGGCGGTCGCCCGCTCCACGCGGCGGGCCACGGCGGCGAGCGCGTCGACATCGAGACCGGAGTCGATCTCGTCGAGGATCCCAAACCGCGGCCGGAGCACCATCATCTGGAGCACCTCGTTGCGCTTGCGCTCCCCGCCGGACAGGTCGACGTTCATGGGACGGTTCAAGAAGCGCTGGTCGAAACCGATGGCTGCCGCCTCGGAGCGCAATGCCTCACGGATGCCGAGCGGGTCTGCGCCGGCGGCCTCCGAAAGCACGGCCTCGAGCTGAACACCCGGCACCTCGATCGGGTGCTGCAGGGCGAGGAAAAGGCCGGCCCTGGCGCGCTCGAAGCTCGGCGCTCCCACCAGCTCGCGGGCGCCTATGCGGATGCTTCCCGAGGTGACCTCGGTACCCGGACGTCCCATAAGCGCATGCGCGAGCGTGCTCTTGCCCGATCCATTGGGTCCCATGACCACATGGACACTGCCCGGAGTCACTTCGAGGTCGATGCCCTCCAAGATGTCAACTCCTCCGGCCCTCGCCTTCAGCCCGGTAACGACGAGCGCCCCGTCTTGGCGGCTCACGCGACCAACACCCAGACGTCGTCACCCTCCAAGGACACCTCGAAGGTTGGGACAGCCTTGGTGGCCGGAAGAGAGTGTGGCTCCCCGGTCCGCAGGTCAAAGACACTCCCGTGGCGCGGGCACTCGATCTCACAGTCGTCTTCCCAGACCTCTCCGCCCGATAGGGAGTAGTCCTCGTGACTGCAGCGATCGCCGATGGCATAGAAATCGTCACCGATCCGGACCAGTGCGATGGCGACCTCGCCCGCCTCGAAGCGGCGCACCTCGCCGGACTTGAGGTCCTCGCGTGAGCAAACCTTGAAGCGCTCAGGCATCACGACCACTTCCGAGCAAGCCTTCCAGCCGGAGTCCTATGCGTTGGCGAATAGGACCCACCGCCGCTGGCACAGGCGCGCGTGCCACCACGTCGTCGAAGAACCCGAGAACGATGAGCCGCTGCGCCTGTTCGGGGGACAGGCCCCTGGACTCCAGGTAGTAACGCTGGTCCTCATCGATCGGGCCGATGCTCGAGGCATGGGAGCAGCGCACGTCGTTCTCTTGGATGTCGAGGTTGGGCACCGAGTCGGCGTGGGCCGTGGTGTCGAGCACGAGATTGTGATTGGTCTGCATCGCATCGGTGCGCACGGCCCCTTGACGGACCCTGATCAGTCCGGAATAGATCGATCGGGATCGCTGCGCAACGGCTCCCTTGCACAAAAGATCGCTCTTTGTCCGCCGCCCGAAATGATCCTGGAGCGTGCGCACGTCGTGTATCTGGTCGCCAGAGCCCAGGTAGACACTCGTCAGAGCCGTTCTGCTGTCAGGGCCACATGCGGAGGAGTCAAGCCGGCAACGGTCGTAGGCCCCGCCGAGGCCGGCCGTGAAGCACGAGAGGGTTCCCTCTGCCCCCAAGGTCGCCGACAGGCGCGCGAGCTGCCAGCTGTGCTCACCGAGGTCCTGGAGCATCACATAGGAGAGCTCCCCACGATCGGCCACGTCGATCTCGGTGACCGGCGCAACGAGACTGGCGCCCTCGGGGTCAGGGCCTGCGACCACCTCGATCACGCTTGCGCTGGCCTCCTCGCCAACGTCGATCACGGTGCGCGGGAACGAAGTCGGGACTGGACCGTCCGGCGACCCGGCGTCGCACCAATGGACGATCACGATCGGCTCGGTCGCGACCACCCCTCCGGGGACCTCGATGTAGAGGCCATCGGGCACGAAGGCGTCGTTCAACGAGACGAAGTAGTCCTCTTCGTCCGTGCTCGATCCCAACGCGCTGGGAGCCGAGGTCAGCGAGGAGAGCGCCTCGAACCGAACGGGAGCCGGGGTCTTTCCTCTTTTCAGCGCGACGAGCCGGCCCGCATGGAGCACGCCCACCGCCGAGCCAAACGTTTGGCCCAACGCAACCGAACCCGAGGACGAGGCCACGCCCGGTGCGGGGAAATAGGAGTCGAGGTCCATCTCGTCGATCGGCGAGTACCGCCAGGCTTCCGAGCCGTCCGCGGTGGGCAAAGAGAGGGTCGACAGGCGCTCGAACGCCGCGGCACGCCTGGCCTTGAGCCATTTCGGGCCAGCCAGCTCCGAAGATCGCCCTGAGTCGAAAGTCGGCAACGCGGCTCCTCAGCCGGCCGCCGCGGCGCTTGGCGGGCCGCGACGGATGGTCAGCGCCTGCGCTGGAACCAGCGTCTGCGTTTTGGCGGGGCGTCGGCCTTGCGCGCCTCGCTGAGTGCGTCCTCGGACACATCGGAGACGATGCTCTCGGCGCGCTCGAGCACATCGGTGAGCTCGGCGGTCGGCAAGGAGGGTTCCTCTTCGATCGGCGGCTCGACCAGGCTGCCATGGACCCAGCCGGCATCCGCCAGGCGCTTCTCGTATTTCGGGCAGTCGTCCGGGCAGCGCCATGGGGCCTCGGGCGCGAGGTTGAGGACGCAGAAGCGGGCCACCTCGCCCGAGGCGTAGGTCCTGGACTGGAAGTGCTTGCACTCCTCGCGCATCGGCACCTGTCCATGGTGCCACGTCGCAAGCCCCGAGGTTGCCGCGACTCAGCCGACCGAGCCCTCCATCTGCAGCTCGATCAACCGGCTCCATTCCACGGCGTACTCCATCGGAAGGGTCCTGGTGATCGGCTCAATAAAGCCATTGACGATCATTCCCATGGCCTCGGACTCCGACAGGCCCCGGCTCATGAGGTAGAAGAGCTGGTCCTCGCCGATCTTGGCGACCGTCGCCTCGTGCCCGATGCTGGCGTCCCGCTCTCCGATCTCCATGTAGGGCTTGGTCTCGGAAACGGACGCTTCGTCGAGAAGCAGGGCGTCGCAGCGCACGAAGGACTTTGCCCCTGTGGCTCCCTTGTCGACGCGCACGGTGCCGCGATAGGTGGTAGCACCACCGTCCTTGGAGATTGACTTGGACACAATCGTCGACGTCGTCTCTGGCGCTGCGTGGATCATCTTGGCTCCGGCATCCTGATGCTGACCGGGTCCTGCATATGCCACCGAGAGAACCTCACCGGAGGCCTTGGGACCCATCAGATACACCGACGGGTACTTCATCGTGAGCCTCGAACCGATGTTGCCGTCGATCCACTCGACCCGAGCTTCGGTCTCCGCCCGGGCCCGTTTGGTCACGAGGTTGTAGACGTTGTTGGACCAGTTCTGGATCGTCGTGTAGGTGATCCGGCTACCAGGAAGTGCGATCAGCTCGACGACGGCCGAATGCAGGGAGTCCGTGGAGTACACCGGGGCCGAGCAGCCCTCGACGTAGTGGACCTGAGCCCCCTCGTCAGCGATTATGAGCGTGCGCTCGAACTGCCCCATGTTCTCGGTATTGATCCGGAAGTACGCCTGTAGCGGCATATCGACCTTGACTCCGGGTGGGACGTAGATGAACGAGCCGCCGGACCACACCGCAGAGTTGAGAGCTGCGAACTTGTTGTCATTCGGTGAGATGACGGTGCCGAAGTACTTACGAACGATGTCGGGGTGCTCACGAACGGCGGTGTCCATGTCGCTGAAAAGGACGCCCTGGCTCTCAAGGTCCGCCCGGTTGCGGTGGAAGACAACCTCGCTCTCGTACTGAGCGGTTACCCCGGCGAGATACTTGCGCTCCGCCTCGGGGATCCCCAGCTTCTCGTAGGTGCTCTTGATCGAGGGCGGGAGATCGTTCCAATCCTTCACCTGGGACTGGGTGGGCTTCACGTAGTAGTAGATGTCGGCAAAGTTGAGCCCTGCGAGGTCCTTCTCTATCCGAGTGCCCATGCCGCGGAACAGCGGGAACAGGGGCTTGCGCTCGAAACGCGTCAACGCCTTGAGGCGGAAGTCCCGCATCCAGTCGGGCTCGCCCTTCATCGCCGACATCTCACGGACGATGCCTTCATCCAAGCCCTTCTTGGGCTTGAAGACGTAGTCCTCCTCGTCGCTCCATCCGAGCTGGTAACGCCCTAGATCGAGGTCTGTCACCGCCATCTGAACCCCATGCCTTTGCCGCCGGACGTTCGCCGGACGCGCCTCGTGCCCGCTATTTGCACTATCTCGATAGTAACAACTCCACCCGGCCCCCGAAACGCCCCAAATCCGGCAGAAGGATCTGCGGGGCCTCGGGGCCCCTCAGGCCCCCGCTGCCCCCGAACCGCTGGCGGCCGCCTCCAGGTCGACATCGAGCGGGTCGGGCATGGGCGAGGGGAACTTGAGGGGAGTCCCGTCCACCTCGATCGTCACGTAGCCGGGCGCGCCAAGCTCCAGTTTCGAGTTGCCGCCCAACATCAGCTGCTCGGACGAACCAGATGGGAGCACCTGGGCGTAGGGGACCTGGCCCGAAGAGTTGGTTATCTCAACCCAACAATCGCCGTTCGAAGAGGCGTCGACGGTGAGGGTGTAGGACGCGAAGGGCAGCGAGTAGGTCGCCTGGCTCCCGTCCGTCGACACAGGGCTGAAGCTCGTTGGGACGGTGGGGGTGGTGACCGTTGTCTTGTGGGCACCGAGGTGGTGGCGGCCTTTCGGGGTCGAGAGCTGGGTCGTGGAGGCCGCCTTTGGGTGCGGGCTGCGAAGGTGCGCTCCCAGCAAGGCTAGGCCCGTGACCACGACGATCACCGCAACCGAGGCGGCTATAGGTGCGAAAAGCCGCCGGGGACGGTGGCTCATCCGGGCGAGCGAGACGTCGCGTGTCGTGCCGCGATGACGCGGATGAGGGGTGCCCTGGACGATCGCCGCCTGCTCGCCAGGAGCAGCCCGGCGCCTCAATGGCCTGAGGTCTCGTGGCCTCTGCTCGTTCCAGAGTGAGTCGGACGTGGAAGGAACCTCGGTAGCGACCTGGCGCCGTCGTGCCTCCTCCAGTCTCGCGAGCCGATGTTGGTAACCGGCCACGGAGTGCATCTCGTCGGAGCCGCGCCGACGGAAGGCCCAGCCGGCCAATCCTCCGAGGAGGACCACGCAGACGAGGACGACCACCACGACCATCGGTCAATTCAATCGGAAACCGAAGGCAAGCGCCGGAGCTTTTGTGAGGCTAGGCCGGCCTAACCGCTGGAAGGTCGCGCAGCCTGGGATTTTGTTGGTCTCTTTGGGATAAGACTGGTTCGACTGTCCCCCAGTCGATCCCAAGGTCAGGGTCATCCCAAGCCACTCCGAGCTCGTCGTCGGGGTTGTAGTAGCGGTCTACCAGGTAGCACAGAACAAGGTCGGTCGCTGCCAGGAACCCGTGTGCCACGCCGCTCGGGATGTAGACGCCACGAGGAGCCTGCGCCCCCAAACGCAGCTTGAGGGACCTCGCCTTGGTCGAACTGTCGGCTCGCAAATCGTAGAGAACCATGTCCGCCGTGCCCTCGATCACGTGCCAGAAATCTGCCTGGCTGAGGTGGTAGTGCAGGCCGACGAGCGATCCCCTACCCTTGCGCGAGACATTGGCCTGGACCATTGGGCCGCCGGCGGGAAGCCATTCTTTGCGCCAAACCTCAGCAAAGCTTCCACGGTCGTCGGAGTGAACATCGGGTTCGGCGATTAGCACGCCTTCTATGGAGGTCCTTTGGATCTCGGGCATGGTCGGTGACCGTAGCGTGCCACAGGAGGCTTGGGACCTCCCGAATGAACCGCCCGAGATGCCAGTTCAGGCCAGGCAACCGCTGTGGCGGACCGCACCGTCCTGGCCAGGACATCGATACGTACAAATACCCGTTTTTTGCTCTGCCCGGCGGTAAAGTCTTGGGCGACCCGGGTTCCTCACACCGGCCCAGAGGCGGGACCATGCCAAGCCAGCGCTCCGAAACAGCTCCGTTGGAGACAGCCGAACGGACCGTCTATGGAGGCTCGGCCATCACCAACGATCGTGGGATCCAGGGGGGTCGGGGCCTGAACCTAGGCGCACGAATTTCGCGCTGGTTGGTGGAGAGCGAGGACATAGAGACGGGGATCGCCCGCGCCCTGGAGGGCGTCGGAAAACACTTCGAGATCGACTTCGGCTTTCTAATGCTGTTCGATGATCGAGAGAGGATCATCGCCCAATGGGGGTGGACCCGTGTCCCGCCCGAGCCACCACGCCTGCCGCTCGGAACCACGCTCGTACAGCTCTCCGGCGCCTCATGCGGGTTCTTGCGCATCGGGCAAACCGTAGGGATGACCGATCGACACAAGGCCGACCTCAGCGGACGGGAACAGGAGAACCTCGACAAGAGCGGTGGATTCTCGGCGAACCTCATGGTGCCCGTTCTGACCGGTACCGAGCTGACCGGAGTTCTCGGGTTCTTCATGTTCCAACCACGCGAGTGGGCAGAGGACACCATCGCCGAGGTCGAGAACGTAGCTCAGGTCATGTTGCGAATCGTGGCTCGCACCGGAGCACGCCAGGTGTTGGCCATCGCGACCGCCCGTGCCCATCGCATCGCCGCGTACATCCCCGACGGGATCGTCATGCTCTCCGAAGAGGGGCAGATCAACTGGGTGTCCCCTTCACTGAGCGACAAGGTCGGCTCCGACGTATCCGATCTCGAGAACACCTGTGTTTCAGGGCTCATCTATCCCGACGACCGACAGGCCGTAGGCCGGGCCGTGGCGGACATAAGAGGCGAGCCCGAGGCCACCGTCACCGCCCGGGTGAAGGCAGGGGACTCTTGGCGTTGGGCCGATTTGTCGCTGCGACTCGCGGTTGACCCCGATGGCGCGGTCCCCGATGAGGTCGTCGTGCTCGTGCGCGACACCCATGACAGGCACCTCAGAGAGCTGGCCCTCGCCGAGGAGAGCTCGCGGGACCCGCTGACCGGGTTGGCCAACAGAGCAGGCTTCGAACGCTGGATCCAGGACATCGAGGCTCGCGAGGACGATGTTCTAGTTGCTTTTTGTGACATCGACGACTTCAAGGATTTCAATGACCTTCTGGGGCACGACGCAGGCGACGCGGTGCTGGGACTGGTGGGCGAAGCCATCCGCAGCGCGGTGCGCTCTCAGGACGTCGCCGCGAGGATCGGTGGCGACGAGTTCGCCTTGGTCATGCTCGACGCCCGTCAGGATGCCTCGAGTCTCGGTTCCCGGCTGGTGAACGCAGTTCGGTTGATCGAGTTCGACGGACCGAAGAGCCCGACTGTTTCTGTTGGCGTGCGCGGGCCTGGCC
>JBOGFX010000290.1:0-1638 GCA_050743805.1 Acidimicrobiales bacterium | reverse complement strand
GGTCAAGGGCTTCGGAGGCGACGGTCCGCAGGGCGAAGTTGACCGCTTCTCGCTTCGTGGAGAGGTGGTAGCGGCGCATCACGGTGTCGCACGCCTCGTCATCGAGGTCGATGTTGGTGCGTGACATACACCAAGCATACACATCACCTCTCGCCGTTGAGCTGCCGTGCGCCCGCCAACGGCTTCCCGTGGTAAGGGGAGTAGAACCATAGAAAGTGCGACACGTGCCGAGAAGGTGACGGCGAGAAGGTGACGGTAAGAACTTCAGCGGATAGGGGAAAGGTCCGGCACCCAGCGCTTTCTCCAGTCGATGAGCTTCGCTGTGATGATGAAAACGATGGCGAGCGCAAGCTGAGCGAGGCGGTGCTCGGGCTTGCGATCCGTGTTTCGGCGAAGCTGGCCAAAATTCGAGAGCCAGGAGTTGGTCCGCTCGACTTGCCAGCGCAGCCCCATCGGCTGGCGCGGCGTCGGTCCGGTCGAACCCCGCTTGCGCTTCTTCGCGATCACGGCATCGTCGATGCCGAAGGCGGCGAGGCGCTCGCGTGTGGCGTCGGAGTCGTAGCCACGATCGAGCCAGATCGTGGTCACCTGAGAGAGCCACCCGCGTCGCTCGGCATCCAAAAGGGTCGGCTCGAGGAGGATCGAGTCGTTGCGGTTGGCGCCGTCGGCTACCCAGCCGAAGGGGATGCCGCCAAGGTCGGTGAGGATGTGCCACTTCCACCCTCGCTTCGAGCGATCGACCGGGCTCTTGCCCGTTCCCACCCCTCCAGCTGGGGCTTTGTGCAAGCTGCCGTCCGCCGCTACGTCGCCGAACTGCAGCCCGATCACCTTGTCGAAGGCCAGCAGCGCCTCGTTTACGAGCCGCTCGTAGATCCCGGCTTCGACCCACTCGTCGCGGCGCGAGCGCGCCGTCGTGTCGGAGATCTGGTTGCCGCAGAGCCGTTCGGCGTCCTCCCAGCTGCAGCCGGTGGCGATGCGGGTGATCATCACCTCGAAGGCCAGCCTGTCTGCTTTGCGCCGACGGTGGCGACCGAGCGGGTGCTGATCGACGGGGACCGGGATCAAGGGCTCGAAGGCTTCCCAGACGATTGCTTTCACTTGCGGGTCGAGCGCGCGCATGATGGTGGAGACCTCCGCTGGTCGTTGGGGTTTGGGTGCACCCGACATGCAAGCCGGGACAAACCCGCGACCGGTGGATGGTCTATCTCCACGCGAAGTACCTGCTCAGAGGCCCATTCTCCTATCCGCGCGGCCTCTAAGTCTCCCCGCAGAGCTATTGGCCCGGATCGAGCATCGCCGCCATGACCGGGAGACCAGTCGGTCCGAGGTTGTCGCCGAACTGCTGTGGCGGGGCTGGCACCAAGCGGAGGCCGAAGAGCGCGAGGAACGCTACCGGGCCGCCTACCAGCCACAGCCGGAGACCGAGGCCGAACGAGCCTGGGCCGAGGAGGCGGCCAGAGCCCTCTTCGATGAGGACGACGCCGATTGGAGCGACACTGATCGGAGCGACACCGCCCGGGCCGCCCATGCAGCGAGCTGATGTCTGGTGGGCGGAGCGACCGCCCGGCCCGCGTCACCCCGTTCGCCTGCTCTCCTGGGGACGCCCATGGCACCTGGCGGGACCGCGTCACCGTCGCC
>JBOGFX010000289.1:0-5978 GCA_050743805.1 Acidimicrobiales bacterium | reverse complement strand
GCTCTCGCCCGTGTCCTCTGCCAATCCGCACCGCCCATCTTGGACAGCGAGGGAGTGTCGGCCCCGAGATAGGGGGTCAGCGCGTCGATCTGTTCGACCGGCAGGTAGAGACGGTCGCTCCCGCGGTACTCGAGCACCAGGTAATCGCGGGTGGTTCCCTGGAAGCTGCGGCTGAGTGCCCCCGCGTAGCGCGCCACCCCGTGGGAGCGATGGACCACGAAGCTCCCCGGTGCGAGGTCGTCGAAGAAGCCGACCGTTGCACGGGTCTGCGGCCTGGGGCGGCGATGCGGCTGGCGGCGGCCGGTTATGTCCGCCTCTGCCAGGACGAACAGCGGGGGCTCCTCTAGCCCGAAGCCCGAGGAGAGCGACGCGACCACGATCTCCACGCCGGCTCCGCCAGACGCGTGGTCGACCACGGGGGCCACGACGTCGTGGTCACCAAGTGCCTTGGACATCCGCTCCCCTGACGCGGGGCCGGCCGCGCACACCACGACCGAGGCTTTGTCACGGGCCAACGCGGCGAGCTCTGCCGCCAGCTTTGCGGGATCCCCTGGGTTGGGAGCCAAGCCCCGCGCGACCAGGGCGGGCACGTCCGGACCCTCTGCCATGGCAGGCAGGGCGAGCACCTGGGCTTGGCTGGTGGCGAGGAGGCGCTCGAAGTGTGCGTGGAGCCTCGGCAACGATGAGTCGGCGCCGCCCCAGGTGGATGCGAGCGCACCCCCGAGAGCCTCCTCCTCCTCGAAGACCTCGATCGCCCGGTCGGCCAACCTGCGCGGCTCGCTCAGGATCACCTTGGCCTCCGGTCCCAACAGATCGCAGAGAAAGAGCTCTTCTTCGACGAGCCAAGGAAGCCAGGCCTCCATGCCGTCGAAAAGCTCGCCCGCCGCGAGCCTGTCCCATTGACCGCGGTCCAGGGCGCCCAACGCTCCCAGCTGCGCGGCTCTCGCTCGCAGCTCGCTGGTCAGCTCCAACTCCCGGCAAGCGAAGATCGACACCTGGTCGAGCGCCTCGGTCGATCGTTGATCGCTCACGTCGAAGATGCTCAGGCGCTCTACCTCGTCACCCAAGAGGTCGATCCGCACCGGACGGTCCGCCGTGGAGGGGAACACATCGATGATCCCCCCGCGAACCGCCATCTCGCCCCGATGCTCCACCTGGGGCTCTCGCCGGTACCCAGAAGCTGCGAGCCGCCGCAACAGTGCCTCTCGGTCGAGGCGGTGAGAGGCCCTGACCACGAACGGACCTGCCAACCTCGAGCCAGGGACCAGCCGTTGCAGCGCGGACCGGATGGGAGCGACCACGATTCCAGGAGGTTCGCGTTGGGGCTCGGGCTCCTCACCGAAGAGGCGCCAAAGGACCGACACCCGGGCCCCCATCGTGGCGGTGTCGGGGCTCACCCGCTCCAGCGGCAGGGTCTCCCAGGGCGGAAAGAGCGCAATCGATCTCGGTCCGACGAAGCACCCGATGTCTTGAACCAGCCGCTCAGCGCCGGACAGGGTCGGTGTCAGGACCACAAGGGGGTGGCCGTCTCCAGCGGCCTCCATGGCCGCGATCGCGATCGGCTGAAGTGGCCCCGGGACGGCCAGCGTCGCCTCCTTCACCCCGCGCACCGCGTCGAGTGCCCGATGACCCAAAAGGCCGCGAGCCAAACCGGCGAGCGCCGGCTCGACGGGCGCGGGCTTTGAGAAGACCGGCTCGCTCAGGATCTCTGCGCCCTCGTGTTGAATCGGTTCATTGCCTCGTTCACCGAGTCGGCTGCGATGGACTCGACCGCGTCAGAGCCAACCGAGACTGCGAGGTCGAGGAGTTGGCGCTCCGAACGAGAAGGACGCGCCAGCACGTGATCCACGCCGGAAACCTTCGGTTTGCCGATGCCGATCCGAACCCGAGCAAAGTCTTCGCTGTGCAGATGATCCCTTATCGATCGCAGCCCGTTGTGGCCGGCGAGGCCGCCGCCCAGCTTCACCTGGATGGCCCCGGGGAGAAGATCGAGCTCATCGTGCACCACCACGAGCGACTCAGCGGGCGTCACCTTGTGTCGCCGCACAAGGGCCGCGACGGCAACGCCCGAATCGTTCATGTAGGTGGTCGGCACCGCGAGCAGGACACGACGATCCCCGATGTTCACCTCGGTGCCCAAGCAAGGTACGCCCTTGATCGGGCGCAGCTTGCTCGCACCGTGGCGACGCGCCAACTCAGAGACCACCTCGGCACCCACGTTGTGGCGGGTGCCTTCCAGCTCCCGGCCTGGATTGGAGAGGCCGACGATCACCAGGGGAGGCACCGGCCGGTCGGCTGCTGGCCCCGCGGGCCGACGAAAAGACAGGGGGAGGTGCAGGCGCCTAACCCTCGTCGCCGCCCGAAGGTGCCGCGTCCGCCCCGGACGGCTTGTCCGCTTCTGGCGCACCAGCTGCCTCTGTGCTCTCGGCCGCCTCGACCCTCGGAGGCTGGCCGACGACCACGATCGATTCGAGATCGATCTCGGTGGAGACCGCGTGGGGCAACACGAGATCGGAAACCCGCAGCGCGGAGCCGATGGTGAGGCCGGATATGTCGAGCTCCAACACATTGGGGACGTCTGCGGGAAGGGCACGCACCTGAAGGGTGAACAGCTGTTGCTCGACCATCCCGTCACCGTGATGGACCTCGACAGCCTCGCCCACGAGGTTGAGCGGGACCTCTGCTGTGATCACCTCGTCCCGCCGGACTATCACAAGGTCCACGTGGGTCAGGGTGCCGCGCACCGGGTCTCTTTGAAGCTCCCGTGCCAAGGTCAGCAGGGTCTTGCCCCCGGCCTTGAGCGACAGCAGCGCGTTGGTGCCCGCGGCACCGCCCAGGGCGTCGCGAAGCTCTCTCGCATCGACTGCGACCGACAGAGGGTCGGCGCCGTGGCCATAGACGGTGCCCGGAACCCTGCCCGCCCGGCGCAACCGACGCGCCGCACGCGATCCCGTCGGGCGGCCCACCTCGGCCTGAAGGACGATCTCGGGCATGTTGCCTCCTCGTGGGACGGGCTCGCCGTGGTGTCGGTGAGCCGGGGTGAAGCGACCTGAACCGGCCGCCCCACTTCACGGCCCGAAGCGGTGCAAAGGCTAGCCGGTCTGACCGCCCCCCAGCTCAGACCAGATTGGCCCCGCCGAAGATCTCCGACACGGAGGTTTCCTCAAAGACGGCATCGATCGCGTCGGAGATGATCTTGGCGACCGAGAGGACCTCGAGCTTCTCGAAATGGCGCTCGGGGCGCACGGGAAGAGTATCTGTGACCACCACCCTGGAGATCGGACAGGCCTTGAGGCGGTCCACAGCGGGGTCCGAGAAGATGCCGTGGGTTGCCATGACCCAGATGTCCTTCGCGCCGGACTCGCCCAGGCGCTCGGCCACCGCACAGATGGTGCTCGCGGTGTCGATCATGTCGTCGATGATCACGCAGTGCCGGCCTTCCACGTCGCCCACCACGTGGCGGACCTCTACCTGGTTGTAGGTGCCCCGCGGTCGCCGCTTGTGCACGAGAGCGAGATCGCAGTTGAGCTGCTGGGAGTAGAGCTCCGCGAGCTTCACACGGCCCGAGTCCGGGGCGACCACCACGATCTCGTCGTCCACCCGGGTCCTCAGGTACTCCTGGAGGACCGGGGTCGCCATCAGGTGATCAAAGGGCACATTGAAGAAGCCCTGGATCTGGCCGGAGTGAAGGTCGACACTTATGACCCGCTCGGCACCGGCCGCCTGCAGGAGATCGGCAACCAACTTCGCGTTGATGGGCTCGCGCCCGGTTGACTTGCGGTCCTGGCGTCCGTAGGCGTAGTAGGGGCAGATCGCTGTGATGGTCTTGGCCGAAGCCCTCTTGGCGGCGTCGATCATGATCAGCTGCTCCATCAACGAGTCGTTCACGGGCTCGGCGTGGGTCTGGATGATGAAGACGTCACTCCCGCGGATCGAGGTGTTGTAGCGACAATGGATCTCGCCGTTCGCGAACTCCCGCAAGTTCGGCTCCCCCAAGGTCACGCCCAGGTTCTCGGCGATCTGCTCAGCCAACGGGCGGTTGGCCCGCCCTGAGAACAGCTCCAACCGGCGTCTGGGGATCAGCTCCACGACAGCACGCTATCTCGCGAGGGCGGCTGCCCCTGCTCGGCCACGGCGATCACCGATGCGGTCGCGACTCGAAGGGGCCTACGATCTCGCCCTCGCTCACGACGGCCCCCGGGCCAAGGTGCACGAAGGGTCCGACCCGAGCCCGTGGTCCGATCGTTGCTCCCTCGCAAACCGAGCAGCGCACCTCGCCGCCCTCCCCCACCAAGGTGTCCACGAGCGTCACATCGGGACCAATCTCGGTTCCCCGCCCGACCACGCAGCGGCCGCGCAACACGACCCCGGGCCACAAAGCGACGTCGGGGCTCAGCTCGACCCCGGCGTCGACATAGGTCCTCTCGGGGTCCCACATCGTCACCCCCCTGCGCATCCACCTCTCGTTGATCCGGTCCCGCACCTCGGCCTCGGCCACCGCGAGCTGTGCGCGGTCGTTGACCCCCGCGGCCTCGACGGGATCTTGACAAACCAGAGCGGAAACCGGGTATCCGGCGGAGCTCAAGACGCCGATGACGTCGGTCAGGTAGTACTCGTTGTGGAAGTTGGCGGGACTGAGGCGCCTCAAGGCAGGTGCAAGGAGCGATCGCCTGAAGCAGTAGATGGACGTGCCGACCTCTTTGATCTCTCGTTGTTGTTCGGTCGCATCTGTGTCTTCGGCGATCGACAGCACCGCTCCGGACTCCGAGCGGACGACCCGGCCGTAGCCGGTCGGCTCGTCGAGCACCGCGCTCAGCAGCGTGGCCGCTGCAGCGGTTCGGCGGTGGTGCCTCACGAGCGCAGCAAGTGTCGGCGGACGCAACAGCGGAGTGTCACCGGGAAGAACGACGACGTCGGCCTCTTCGTCGTCCTCTGGCAACCCACCGAGCGCTACGGCCGTCGCGTCACCCGTGCCGCGGGCGACCGCCTGCTCGACGAACTCGATGCGCATCGAGCCCGGTGCCTCCGCGGACAGGGTCTTGGTTACGAGCGGAGCTCGGTGACCCACGACCACCACCACCTTGCCGAGCTCGAGCTCGAGCTCGGCCAGAGCGTCGAGCACGTGGGCAGCCATGGAGCGCCCGCACAGACGGTGGAGGGGCTTGGGCCGCTCCGAGCGCATCCGAGTGCCCTCGCCAGCGGCGAGAACGATGGCGTGCAGCGCTAGGGCGGCCATGCCCCATTCTTTCCCCATGCGCGGGTCTCCTCCACTACCCCTGATGGGGCTCCACAGGGCGGCGGGGTCGGGGCGCCGCCACGGCCGAGGATCCCCCCGCACACGGCGGCCTCGAACCGGCTTCGGGTCGGGGCATCGGCGCTTCTTGGGGCCTCAGGAGCCCCCGTTTGTCGTCGGCGCAGCGAAAACCTAGAGTTTGGTCCGTGTCGGGAACATACGCGGAGCCTGGGAGCCAGACCCTTCGCTCGACCGGTCGTCGTGACCAGGTGACGGCCGAGTGCCGCCATTGCGGATATGACATCGTCTATTTCGACGGCCCCGGTCGCGCAGACTGGCGCCATCTCGTGACCGGAGACAACTGCTGCACTGCCAGGGTCACCACGGCGAGCCCCTAGAAGCACCAGAGCCCGGAGTCACCCCGGCGCGAGAAGTGCCAGCCGCGAGGCCGCCGAACACGCGCCTTGCTTCGTCTCGGCCCACCGTTTGACATCGGTGTCGCCAGGACTCGGTGCCAACCAGGGCACCTCGCAGAGAACAGCTGGCGGGGGAGGGATCGAACCTCCAACCTCCGGATCCAAAGTCCGGCGTTCTGCCACTTGAACTACCCGCCACCGATAGAAGCTGAGAACCAGAGCGCTCGCATTATCCCAACGCCGTTGGCCGTCGCGTGCAGCTGACCCTTAGGGGTTCCTTAGTCGGGCCAAGTATGCTCGCTCACCAGCTGAAACGCGCTCTTCGAGAG
>JBOGFX010000288.1:0-2662 GCA_050743805.1 Acidimicrobiales bacterium | reverse complement strand
AAGGACGCGGGCCGACCAGACGGTAGAGGAAGCTGAGCGCCACGGGGAGTGAGACTCGTTGGCCTGATCGCGCCCGGTCAAGCCGACACTCGAACGTCGCGACCCTCGGGCTCCTCGCCTGGGGCGGATCCTAACACCGGTACGAAGCCTGTCCTGCCGAGGGCCATTTGCGCAGGTCAACGCCGAGACGTTGGTGGAGAGCGAGGGAGGCGCCAGCCCCTCTGCCTCCATGGTGGCTGTCTGTGAATGTCCCGGGCCGTCAAGGGACGTGGTCGCACCTGACCCCCGCGGTGCTATCGCAGGGTCTGCACGTTGCTCCCGTGCCCTTGACTGCCCTGGTCGGCGCCGCCCGGGAGTGAGGGCGACCCGGTGCTCAGTCACCACCGCTTCGCTCTTGGACGCGGCCCTTGCACCGGTGGCTCGAACGCGAATGAAGACGCGATGAGCCCGGCTAGAGACGAGCGAGGGAGGGACCTCCTCGGCAACGATCGTGATCGTCCCTACGAGGAGGAGGTCCCCGATGACCATGCTATGTGGACTCGATCTGCACCGTGGGCAGATCACCTACGACGCCTTCTGCGAGGAAACGGGAGAGCTCTGGCGCGGCCGGATCTGGTCCCCGGACCGGGCCCGGTTCCGCCGGTGGCTTCAGAACGAGGTCGCCCCGCGCGCAGATGGCGCATCCGTCGCGATCGCGGTCGAAGGCTGTACCGGCTGGCGCTACGTGGTCGAAGAGATCGTGGCGGCCGGCTTCGAGCCGCACCTCTCCGAGCCCGCCGAGACCCAGGCAGCCCGAGGCAGAAAGAAGCGAGCGAAGACCGACCGTTCGGACTCAGCCCTCCAGCGGGTGCTGTTGGCGAGCGGCGAGCTGCCGGAGAGCTGGATCCCACCGCGAGACGTCTTGGAGTGGCGCGAGCGCACCCGGATCTACAAGACCTTGGTCGGCGATCGTCGCAGGTGGGTCCAGCGCATCCACGCCGAGCTCTTCCAGCACGGCGTCGCGCTCCCAGAAGCCGCCATCCGCAGCGACGAGACCAAGAAGTGGCTCGAGAGCGACGAGGTCGAGCTCTCCACAGCCGCCCGCGAGCGCGTGGGCACCTGCTACAAGATGATCGAGGCCGTCGAGCAAGAAGTCGCCCCGCTTCGCCTCCAGTTCCAACGCTTCGCCCCCCGCCAGCCGGCGTGCAGGGCGCTCGTAGAGACCCTCTTTGGGGTCGGCCCGTTCACGGCGGTCACCTGCTGGGTCGAGCTCGGGGACTGTCGGCGCTTCAGCCGTTCGATGCGGGTCGTGCGCCACACCGGCTTGGACATCACCGTGCACGCCTCGGATCTGCATCGCTCTGGTGGCTACCTGTCGAGGGAGGGCCCCTCGACGCTGCGCTGGGCGCTCTTCGAAGCCGCCAAGTGCGCGGCCAGGCCCCAAGCCCCCGACTACGCCTACTACCAGGCGGTGAAGCAGCGCCACGACGGCAAGGTGGCCGCCTTGGCAGTCGCAAGGAAGCTCGCCCGGCGCTGCTACCACATCCTGCGGGCCATCGACCCCGAGGAGGTCTACGCCATGCCCGGCTGATCTCACCGGCCGGCTCGAGCGGTCCTGGATCGCCCGTCGGGACATCAGGGTCTCGCGGTCAGCACCTGCCAATCGAGTGCCCGCCAGCATTCGTGCTGGACGGCCTGAAAACACTGTTGCGACCGCGCTCCCACGGGGGTCACCCGATCACGATTGTTGTCGCCGGCGACATAGCTCTTCGCCGTGCACCCAGGCACCCAGGAAACGCTGGGCGCCCCCAGGCCGTTGGGCCGCAGTTCGTGAACGCAAGATCGGATCGACAACGCGATGTCTCGTCGGTGACCGTGCGACGACGTCGCCTCAGCTCACGACGACGAGGCCGGTCGACCCCTTGACAGCTGGGTCTCACACAGGAAACTCGATTCAGCCGTTGACCAGGGACTCCAGTTCTCGACCGACATTGCGTCGCACCCGTGGTGTTACCGATCATCGGGACCTTTGCTGCCCGCCAGGTCTCCCGCACGCGTGTTGGTGCTGAAAATTCCTCCGCGCAGGTCACGACCTGCCTGACGGGTTGGTTCTCTTCAGCGAGCGCGGTAACCTTGACAAGGTATGTTGTCTAGATCCGGATCGGCCGGCCGGCCTGGAAGCACGGCGTCGGCGAAGAAGATATCCGTCACGCTGTCCAAAACGCCATGCGTCGGATCGACCTCGACGACGATCTCACCATGCTGATCGGACCCGCGACTGGTGGGAGCCTGCTGGAGGTCGGCGTCCTGGATCTTGACGGCGATGACCCGGTCGTGATCCATGCCATGGAGCTGAGCAGCAAGTTCTACCGGTTCCTCCGATGATGGGGCGATGACCATGAAGCACACCGACGATGAGATCGAGCGAGCTGCCGAGCGCTACAGCCGGCTGACCGAGGAGCTCGACTCCGAGGTAACCCGAGCGGAGGACCTGAGCGACCTCCAGGCTGTTGCGGCGGCGGCCGAGGCGACTCGCGAAGACGAGGCTCGCCTGCGGGAGGCCGTCGAGGTCGCGCGGGCACACGGGAGATCTTGGAACCACATCGCCGTCGCTCTCGGGGTCTCTCGCCAAGCGGCTCGCCAGCGCTTCAGCCAGACCGAGGCCACCGAGACGAGGTAGTGC
>JBOGFX010000287.1:0-8735 GCA_050743805.1 Acidimicrobiales bacterium | reverse complement strand
GTCCGCCTACATGGAGGTGTACGCGGCCGTGATCGACTCGGTCGATCAGAGCCTCCAAGCGATCAGGGACTTCCTCATCCAAACCGGCGAGTACGAGAACACGATCTTTGTCCTCACATCTGACAACGGGGCGACGGGCGAAGGGGGGCTCGGCGGAACCAGGAGCTACCTGAGCCGCTTTGCGCGGCGTGCCGGACCACCAGCGGACTGGCCGCACGACATCGAGCGTGACCCAGAGCTGATCGGTGGCCCGCGGACGTTCGTGCACTACGCCTCCGGATGGGGTCACGCCTGCAACACCCCGTTCCGCCTGTACAAAGGGCACACGTTCGAGGGCGGCGTCCGTGTGCCGTTCCTCATCTCGTGGCCGGCCGGGCTCCCCAAGCCAGCGTCCGACACAGGGATCAGGGCCCAGTACGCGTACGTGACCGATGTGGGCCAGACGCTGCTGGAGCTCGCTGGCCTGGAGCCCCTCTCCGAGCTCAAGGGCCGACCCACCCAGGCCGTCGACGGGCGATCGTTCGTGGCGGTTCTCGCTGACCCCTCACAGCGAGGAACCCGAGCCCTGCAGTACTCGGAGATGACCGGGCACCGTTCCCTGCTCTATGGGAACTGGAAGGTGGTGACCGAGCACCAGCAGGGCGCAGCGTTCGACGACTCGGAGTGGGAGCTCTATGACATGGCGGACGATCCCACCGAGTCTTCGAACCTTGCCGGGCACAATCGAAGCCTGATCTCAGAGCTTGGCCGCAAATGGGAGGCCGAGGCTTGGCGGAACACCGTGTTCCCGCTGGATGACGATGGCTCCTTCTCGCGCAGGAGGCCGCCAAGTGTGCTCGAGTACGAGGCGCCGGTCCGTCTGTTCCCCGGGACGCCGACCCTAGAGCGCTTTCGCTCCAGTCGGTTGACGCAACTGCGCTCCTTCAAGATATCGATCAGGTTCAACTTCGATCGCAGCTGTTCGGGAGTGCTCGTCTCTCATGGCGACCAGGGCGGTGGGTATGTGGTCTTCGTGCAAGACGGCCAGCTGCGTGTGAGCTTCAACGAGTACGGCACGATGCTGCGCGATGCGGTCCCCCTGAACGCCGGCCTGCGCGATCTCGAGCTTTGCTTCCAGGTGCACTCAGAGTTCCGATGGCTGCTCGAGGCCTCGATCGCCGGCACCCCGGTGCTCACGATGGGTCCGGTTCTGCAGCTGCTCGGGATGGCTCCCTTTACCGGTATCAGCGTTGGCGTCGATCGGGGCGGCCCTGTCGACTGGGAGCTCTACGAGGCCAACGGCTCGTTCGCTTACTCGGGTGTGATCGACTGGGTCGAGTTCGTTCCCGGCGATCGTGCCAGCTACAGCCGCGAGGAGATCGCCCGGCTCGAAGAGGCCGTGGAGCGGGCGTACGAATAGCCGTCGTTCGGTGAAACAGCAGGGCCTGCGTCGGGAAGCTGACGTTCGAGGCTCCCCCCGAGCTTCCCCGCGACGAGAGGCGCCGCTCGGGGCCGAGCGACGGGTCACTCTCGATCGCCCTGGCGTCAAGAGGATCCGTCCCTATCCTGTGGGGATCCACAGCGGCTCGACGCGTGCCCAAGCCATCGAGCCACGCCTTCGACGCCGACCGGCTCCCCGACGCTCGGTCCCGCTCCAATGACTTGGCCGGGGAGCTGTCGGTTCATGGCAATGTTCCCCGCTTGGTCGGTGCGCGAAGGGTAGCGTTGACCGGGTGCCCCGCCAGGGTAGGGGGCCGAGGAGCGGTTTCTCTTGAGCACGATCGAGCACGTTGTCGGACGCGAGGTGCTCGACTCTCGGGGAAACCCGACCGTCGAGGTGGAGGTGGTCCTCGATTCGGGAGCCCGAGGGCGCGCGATCGCACCGTCGGGAGCGTCCACCGGGAGCCACGAGGCCAAAGAGTTGCGCGATGGTGACGGGCGCTATCTGGGCAGAGGGGTGCTCACGGCCGTCAGCCGCGTGAACACCGAGATGGCAGAGCACCTGGCGGGCTTCGACCCGATCGACCAACGTGGGGTGGACCTCGCGCTGATCGATCTGGACGGTACCTTCGACAAGAGCCGGCTTGGCGCCAACGCGATCGTGGCCGCCTCCCTGGCCGTCGCCAAGGCCGCCGCCGACGATCTCGGCCTGCCCCTTTACCGCGCCCTTGGGGGTGTGGGCGCGCACGTGCTGCCGGTGCCCATGTGCAACGTTTTGAACGGCGGCAGGCACGCGGACAACTCGATCGACTTCCAGGAGTTCATGGTCATGCCCCTGGGTGCAGCCTCGTACCGGGAGGCGCTGCAGTGGGTCGCAGAGACTTACCACGCTCTCAAGTCCGCCTTGTTGGACAAGGGCCTGTCGACAGGGGTCGGTGACGAGGGGGGCTTCGCGCCGAACCTCTCGTCCAACGAGGAGGCGGTCACCTTCTTGCTGGAAGCGATCGAGGCCGCCGGTCGGACTCCCGGTGAGGAGATGGCGATTGCGCTCGACCCTGCGACGAGCGAGCTGTGGGGCTCGGGCCGCTACGAGCTCAACGGTGAAGGTAGAGCCTTGGACTCCGAAGAGCTTTGCGCGTACTGGGTCCAGCTGGTCGACCGTTACCCGATCGTCTCGATCGAAGACGGCATGGCAGAGGAGGACTGGGAGGGGTGGGCGATGCTCACCTCGGCGCTGGGGGACCGCGTGCAGCTGGTCGGTGACGATGTGTTCGTGACCGATCCCGAGCGCATCGAGAGGGGCATCGCAGCCCGCGTGGCCAACGCCGTTCTCATCAAGGTCAACCAGATCGGAACGCTTACCGAGACGATCGATGCGGTCAACCTTGCAAGCCGCCATGGATACCGTTCGGTGGTCTCGCACCGCTCCGGCGAGACCGAGGACACCTCGATTGCCGACATCGCGGTGGGTCTCGGCACCGGTCAGATCAAGGCCGGTGCCCCTGCCCGCTCGGACCGGGTCGCCAAGTACAACCAGCTGCTGAGGATCGAAGAGGACCTGGGGGAGTCCGCGCGGTTTTTGGGTCGGGCGGCTCTGGCACCGTCCGGGGCGGATCGTGGTCGTTAAGCCTCGGCGCGCCACCTCCTCGCGTGTCAAAAAACCGGGTGGCTCCAAGTCAAGACGCCGAAGGGGATCTCCGTCGCGTCGCCGCGGGGTGCTCCTGTTGTCGGTGTCCATGGTTGCCGCGGGCGTGATGCTCGTGGCGTGGTTTCCCACGGCTGCCCTCGTGGCCCAGCGCAGGACCCTGGATGCGAGCGCGGCGAGCCTGACCCAGATGCGATCTCAAGATCGCGCGCTCAGGAGCGAGGCAAGGGGCCTGTCCAGCCCGAGCGAGGTGGTACGCATCGCCCGTGAGCAGTTCGGGCTGGTGGCTCCCGGCACCGACGCATATCAGGTCCTGCCGGCCGCCGGGGTGCCGGGTTCGGGCGTTCCCGCGCTATCGGACCCCTCACCGAGCGCCGGCCCGGACGCGCCGTCGGACCGCGGCCTCGGGGCGGCGGGCTCCACGGAGCGTCGCGACGCAACGGGCGCATCGCAGCCGGGGGGCATGATGGAGAGGGTGTTGCACACGCTTGAGTTCTGGCGGTGACGCGGGGCCCATCCAAGGACATCACCGTTTGCGAGGAGACGGTGGTCGCAGAGCTGTTGGGTCGCCGGCCGCTCGGGCGCTTCGAGGTGGCCCGGCGGTGTGCGAACGGGGCTCCGGCGGTCATAAAGAACGCCCCCTTCCTGGACGACGGGTCCCCGATGCCGACCCTGTACTGGCTGGTAGAGCCCACGGTGCGAGCAGAGGTGAGCCGTATCGAGTCCCGAGGTGGCGTCCGCCAGGCCGAAGCTGAGGTGGACCCAGATGCCCTGGCCCAGGCGCATCACGCGTACGCCGCCGCTCGTGACGCGCTGCTGGAGGGCCATCACGTTGGACCGGTGCCCTCTGGCGGGGTGGGCGGTACGCGCAGAGGCGTCAAATGCCTGCATGCGCACCTTGCCTTCTGGCTGGTCGGGGGAGCGGACCCCGTCGGTGACTGGGTGTCGGTGAGGATCCCTGGCCTGCTCGAACCCATGGGCTTGGACAGGCCCAGGTGAGGACCGAGAGCCACGGGGCGGTCGCGGCAATCGACTGTGGCACCAACTCGACCCGACTCTTGATCGTGGCTCCGTCGCACCCTGAGATACGGATGATGCGGATCACTCGTCTCGGACGGGGAGTTGATGCGACGGGCCGCCTTGACGATGCGGGCGTGGCCGCGACGCTGGCTGTCTTGAGGGAGTACCGCGCCCTCATGGACAAAAGCGGGGTGAGACGCGGCCGGCTGGTCGCGACGTCGGCCGTGCGTGACGCCGCCAACCGAGAAGAGTTCGTGTCCGGCGCCGGCGCAGCCACAGGCCTCGAGGTTGAGGTTTTGGAGGGCAGTGTAGAGGGGGAGCTGGCCTTTGCCGGCGCAACCTCCCAAGCGGGGGTGCCTCCCGGGGACGCCGTGGTGGTCGACATCGGAGGGGGCTCGACCGAGATCGTCACGCGCTCGCCCGAGCTGAGGTGCGTCTCTTTGGACATCGGATGCGTCAGGCTCACCGAGCGCCTCTTCCACCATGACCCTGCGCTCTCAACCGAGCTTGAGTCCGCCCGGCGCCTAGTCGCTTCCCAACTCGATGGCGCGCGCCGCTCCTTGGGGCCCATGAGCGAGCAGCGCACCTTGTTGGGCCTGGCTGGAACCGTCTCGACACTGGGTGCCCTGGACCAGGGGCTTTCTCACTACGAGCGGGATCGCATCCACCATCACCTGCTCACGGCATCGTCGGTCGAGCATTGGTTGGGCGTGCTCGCATCTGAGCCAGCCGCACAAAGGGCTCAGAGAGCCTCGATCGCCCCCGGGCGTGAGGACGTCATCGTGGCGGGCGTCTTGGTGCTCGCCCAGGTGATCGGGGTCTTCGGCTTCGACTCATGCTTGGTTTCAGAGGCCGACCTGCTGGATGGGATCGTGGGGGGCCTGTTGGGCAGGAGTTAGGCAGCGCCGCTGGCGTCACACGGTCCCAGCTGCAACTATCGGCGAATGGGTGGGCCGGGGGTTCCACGGGGGTGAGAAGTGTTCGCGGCGTGACTTCCCCACTGGTGCTGCAAGGGCGCCGGGTCTCGATCCGGACGCTGAGCGAGTCGGACTACGACGCGTGGCACGAGATCCGAACCCGCTGCAGGGGTTGGCTCCTGCCGTGGGAGCCGCGAGCAGCGGGGGCATCCCCGCCGTCGGAGGATCGAGCCAGCTTTGCCTCGCGTTGCGCGCTGAGAGAGCGGGAGCGCCAAGCCGGCTCGGGGTACGGCTTCGGGATCTTCATCGGCGAGGCCCTGGTGGGGGAGATCACCCTCTCATCGGTTCAGAGGGGGCCGTTCCAGAGCGCTTCGATCGGCTATTGGATAGATCAGGCCTGGGCAGGGCAGGGCATCATGCCCGAGTCGGTAGTGGTCGCCCTGCGTTTCGCGTTCGAGGCTTTGGGACTGCACCGGGTGGAGATCTCGATCATCCCTCGCAACTCCGCCTCCCGGCGCGTGCCGGAGAAGTTGGGGATCCGTTTGGAGGGGGTCTCCGCTCGCTACCTCGAGATCAACGGCGTCTGGGAGGACCACGTTCGTTACGCGATCACAATCGAGGAGTGGGCTCGCAGGGGGGCCGAGCTGGTCGAGTCCTGGACGGCAGCGCCGAGCTGAGAGGCTGATCAGGGTCTTCCAGCGGCCACGAGCCCAGAGGTGAACAAGGGCGCGAACTGAACGGTGGCCCCGGTGTAAGGGGCCTGGATGATGGTGTTCGCACCGAAGGGTCCCGAGCCCACGTACATCACCACGTGGTCGATTTCGTTGTCGCCGTCGAGGTTGAAGTAGAAGAGCAGGTCCCCGGGCTCTAACGCCCCGAGTGAGACGTGGGGTATGGCGGCGTCCTGGGAAGCCGCAGTCCGGGGGATGGACACGCCGGCGGTGGCCCAGGCCCACTGGGTCAGCCCCGAGCAGTCGAAACCGTGGCCCGGGTTCTCCCCGCCCCAGACGTAGGGGACGCCGAGCTGTGACTCAGCGGCGGCCACCGCGGCGGCCCCTGCTCCCGACGCCACCCCCGAACCCGATGCGCTGACCCCCGACGCCTGGTTGGCTGCCGTCACGGCGGCACCCGCTCCGGCGCCGCCGAGCGACGTCGCTACGCCTGCGTACTGGGTGGCGGTGCGGGCAGCGGACGCAGCGTTGCTCGGGTGTGCGGTGGCGTACTGCGCCGCCGCTTCGGCTTGCTCGGTGGCGTACTGGACCACCTCTTGGGCGAGCGTGCCCTTGACCTGGCTCAAGGTGGCGGTCGCGGCCGCCGCGGCCTGCTGGTTTGCCACCTGGAGGTTGTGGACTTGGTCAACTGTGGCCGACGCCTGCTGCTCCTGGCTCATCTCGAGCTTCGTCGTTTGAGCGAGCTTGGCCTGTTCGGTGTTGAGCGTGTCCACCGCGAGCGTGATGTTGCCGGCGACTGACTCCTCGTACTGCTCGCGCGCCATCACCGTGCTGACGGAGTCGGAGAAGAGCGGGTCGATCCTGTTTCCCGGCGTGTCGTACACGTAGGCGTAGACGGCGTCCTGGGCAAGGTGGGCGCGGTCGGTCTTCACCTTGGCCTTCGTCCGCGCAAGCTGCACCCGGGTGGCCGCGAGGGCTGTCTGAACCTGTTGGAGCTTCTGTTGGGCCCCGAGATATTCGGCATCCAGGGCCCCGCTCTGTTGCTGCTCGCTCGCAATGGTTGCCTCGAGCTTCGCGATCTGGGCCTGCGTACTGGCGATGTCCGAGGACGTGGTTGCCGCCGTCGGCGGGCTGAGAGTGGACACGGCACACATTGTCGCCAAACAGATGAGCGGAAGAGCGCGCGAAACCATCCGACACTTGGCCGAGGCCATCGGGGCAGATTATCCGCACACACCCATTTGAAGGGGGATGACGCTCCTGTGGAGCGTCAATGCGAGCAGCCGCCGGTTCTGGCACTCACTCTGCAGCCCCCGAGCAAGCGGCGAGGTGGGTGTCGACACCGATCACGATGTCGACCACGTCGGAAACGCTGTCCGCATGCTCCTTCGCTCGGAGGGAAGTAGTCGGTGGTGGTCAAGCTCCTGATCGGACCAGCGTTCCAACCGGGCCAGGGCCCGCAACCACGAGCAGACGAGTGATCGTCAAGGCACCGATCCAGCCTCAAGAGGCGCCCCGCTGGTCACCACCCCACGGGCCTGCAAAGTCACTGGGCTGCGAGGCGGATCCTCACAGTCTCACTACGATCGTCGCCGCGGGGGTGTAGCCCAAAGGGTAGAGGCAAGGCGCTTAAACCGCCTCCAAGTGAGGGTTCGAGTCCCTTCACCCCCACTCGAAATTCACACCGCGTCGATGCTGGTCAGGCCGTGGCGGACGGGTGACAGTTGACAGGAATCGAACTCGAGATACGACCGATGCTGTCTTTGTGACGAGCGGGTCTATCTGGGATCACCTCGGGCGGTAGACGTCCCGACGGTGCTCTATGCGGAGGACGACCACCTCACGGGGTTCGTCGAGCACCCGGTAGAGGATCCGGTAGGTGCCCCGACGGGCCGACCAGATGCCGGCGAGGTCGTCACGAAGTGGCTTACCGACAGCCTTCGGCTGAGCGATCAGTGCGGTGGTGAGGAAGTCGATGACCGCTGCCGCAACCGCCTCGGGGAGTCTGTCCGTGATGGCCCGCCGAGCCGGTGGAGCAAGGACGAGCTCGTAGTCACCTTCACTCGCCGGGGTCACCCGCGAAGGCGACGCACCACGTCGATCCCGCGTACGACGTCACCACGAGCGTAGGCCTGATCGGCCTCACGGATGTCCGCCAGCGCGTCGGGGTCGGCTAGCACGTCGATCGTCTCTTCCATTTCGGCCAGGTCGTCAGGGCTGATCAGAACGGCCGCCTCGTGCCCATTGCGCGTGACGATGACTCGCTCGTGGTGGTACTCGACCCGGTCGATGACCTCGGACAAGTGGTCCCGGACGGCCCGCAAAGACTCGGTGCTCATGGCCACAATTGTGGCGCTATAGGGTGTGAATTGTCAAGCCCTCACCGCAGCAGCTCGACGAGGCGGCTGAGCTGGTCCCTCAGCTCAGCAGAGTCCGCATAGCGACAACGCAACACCACCAAACTTGTCATTGCACGCACACTCGCTTCGTCGTTCCCATCGAGGGGACTTTGGGGCCAGGAGCCGGGTGGCGGGACGATGATGCGGTAGGTGGGGGTGACGTGGGTGGGGTCATCGACGTGGAGGTCGTGGACGAGGGCTTGGGCGACGTTCTTGCGGATGTCGTCGCGGGGTCGTTCGATGATGCGCTTGAGGTAGCGGTACATCAGTTCGAGGCCGGCCAGGGTGAGTTCGGTGTCGTCACCGGGGTCAGGGAACTGTTCCAGTTCGGCCTGGTGGGCGCGGAGGGTTTTCGCTTTGAGGCCGAGTTCGCGGACTCGGTCGCCGAAAGCTTCCTCGGGCAGGGTGGCTCGTTCGAAGGCGGTCATGTACGCGAACCCCGAGCCCACTTCTGGGGGCGAGCCGACCTCTGATCCGGTGAGGAGCGACCCGGCCACCAGCGGGACCGCGGCCCGGCGGCCGACCACCGTCGCCTCGTCGTTTGGGGAGCACGCGCCAAACCGGCATCTCCCGCCCGCTGCAATCGCGGATTCGGAGCGGGAGGAAAATTGAGCGGTTCGCGACCGTGCGTCCCATCAGCTCCAAGTGATGGGACGCCTTACAC
>JBOGFX010000286.1:0-17313 GCA_050743805.1 Acidimicrobiales bacterium | reverse complement strand
CTCGTCGAGGAACAGGCCGGCCCAGTCGAGAGCGGCGTAGTCGCCGTACTCGATGCGGAAGAGGGCGTAGGAGGTGATGACGAGGTCGGCATCGGTGGCCATCTCTCGCAGAGTGACCCCTCGGCGGGCCTGGGTCTCGGTCACCACGACCGGGCGGAACTCCGGGACGAATCGGCGGCACTCGGACGCCCAGTTCCCGACGACGCTCCTCGGGGCCACCACCAAGTGCGGGCGGTCGGCGAGCCCACGCTCTTTGGTGTGGCACATCAGCGCCAGCACCTGGATGGTCTTCCCGAGCCCCATGTCATCGGCCAGCACGCCGCCGAGCCGGTGCTCATACAGGTAGGCCAACCAGTTGAAACCGGTCAGCTGATAGGGCCGCAGAGTGGCATCGAGGCCTGCTGGCACGGCGTGTTCGATCCGGTTGCTGGCCTCGCTCAGCGCTCGTACCGAGTTTTCCCAATCGCGAGCCTGAGCGCTGACCACCCCAAGGCGCTGCAGGTCATCCCAGAGGCTCGCCTGAAAGCGACTGAGACGTAAGTTGCCGGCGGACACCTCGCCCAGCGTGCTCGCCTCTTCGATCAGCTCTGCGAGCTGGCGCAGCTCGTCTCGATCGAGCGGGAAGTAGGTTCCCGATGGAAGGATCAGATGCGACCGTCGCTCGGCCAGGGCCACGAAGAGTTCGGCGAAGGGGACATCCTCGCCGCCCACGCTGATCGCGACGGCTAGGTCGAACCAGTCCCTGTCACTCGACTCCGATCCTCCGAGACTCACGATCGGTGCCTCGAGGACCTCTCGATACTGGAGCGCCGTGCCGTCCAGGCAGACCTCGACGCCGTCGACCTCGCGCAGGACTGGTAGAAGCTCCGAGACGAACGTCACTGCCGACATTCCTCCAAGGGAGACCTCCGGGGCGAGGCGCTCACCTAGGAGCGTGGTCTCGAGCAACTCGGGCACGGATCCGACCACCCTCATCACCGCATCGACGATCGCGCCCTCGGCGGACTGGTCGCCGGTGCCCTTTGACGCGATCCACAGCGGCTCTCTCCACCCAAGGCCCACGGCCCCTCGAGCCCACTTCAACTCGACCCGTTGGGCGTCGAACTGCTTGACGGTGAGCACGAGGGTGGGCTGAGGCAGCTCAGGCAGATCGACGGATTGATCACTCGAGCGCACGTCGATCCTGCGCACCAGCTTTGGATAGAAGTCGCGTAGGAACCGTTCCTCGTCACGTCGCGGCACGCTCACAGGTTCAGAACCAAGGAAGGCACGAAGGTCCACCTCCACCGGCGCAGCAAGCGAGGCCAGGGCGAGACGGGCGGTGCCATCGGACGAACCAACGGGGTCACGACACCATGCGATGCCGTGACCCGACTCTCCGATCAAAAGAGACGACGCCAGTGGCACATCCTCGTCGTCACTGCGGACCTCGGGTCGGAGCTCGAGACCCGAGTCGGCACGGGTCACGTCTATGGTGACCCGCGCGGGCCGAGGTCGAAGGTCGACCGGCAATGGGTTACGTCCGGATCCGAGAAGCGGCAGCTGTAGGTCTCGGGCCTCGATGAGCAGGTCCCAGAGCCTTCGGCTGTTGATCGTTTGAAGCCAAACAGCATCGGGGCGTGCGCTGTAGTAGTAACCACGCGAGGACAACCGGCTCAAACCCAAGAGCTCGGTGAGAACCCTCAGGTGCTCCGCGGTTCGGTGACGTACCGATCGCCCGTAGGTGAAGTATTCGAGCCTTGACCACGAGATTCCGGTCCTGACCCAGTTGCCGGCATTGTTCCGGGCTAAGGGCCGAACCCGGATCCCCGACGCAGGTTCGCTCGATCGCGACGTGCCCGGAGACGAGGACATGACGAGCTCGAACTGCAGCCCGATCTCGGCCGGCTCCGACTCCGAAACGCCGCGCTCACCTCCCCCAACGACTGCGTGCAGGGGCGTCTCCCAGCTGGGCGCCTTGTTGGCGTCCTGGAGATCAGGCCCTCGACCGGCCGAAAGTCTTCGGGTTGGCACAGCGCTGTCGAGGATTCGAAGCACACGCTCCTGCCCAGTGGCAGCCCGGTCAAGATCTGATGGCGCGGACGGCGAGCCAGCGGCAATGAGCAACGCAACGGCGTGCTTGCAGTTGATCTCGACCGGGCAGGTGCAGATGGCGTCGATCCCGACGATGCGGTCCGACGCCGATCGGGTCACGATGATGGAGACCGCATATGCCGATCGGTCCCCGCCCTGGACCTGACCCATCAGGCATGCGCCCCCGGCCGTCCACTGACCACCACGCACCGCCCCGGTGCGAGCATAGGCCCGACCGCGGCTGAAGGTCGTCGGTCCGACCAACCTGGTAACGATCTCGGTTTCGACCGGCGTGAGCACGCTTTGCCACCTCTTTGGACGCCGCCCCAATGACGCTAGCGTGCACGCTCGCGCCCTCGAAGAGCCGACCGGCGGCGCGCGTCACAGCTCGGGAACTGCCCCGACCTATACGCTGCTGGCCCCAGGTGAGCGACCTGCTTGCCGCGGTCAGCCAGCCCGCACGGCCCGCCGCGCGTTTCCCGCCAGGCTCCGCTTCGCACTGATCCACTGATCGGCAGAGCGATGCGGGCGGTGGTCGTGGTCATGAGCGGCGTGCAACCCAATCGAGATGACTGCAACCCAAGATGAGCCCACTACCCAACCGGATTGCCAGTGACGCCGGCGAAAGTAGACCCTACGTGTCTCGGTCTCAATGAAGAACAGCACATAGAGGCGACTGAGCAACTCACGGAACTGGGTGTCATGCATGCCTCGCTTCTCTGGCATCGCATCTCCTTGTCGCGATACCTCCACGCAAGGGACATGCCCGCCGTCAGAAACGTGAGGCAGCATTTCGGTTGGCGCTCAGCGTCCGCACCTCAACCGACGATCTGGGGACCCGCCAGACAGTCTGCGTTGGCAGACCGACACGGCCGCCCGGCTCATCGCCCAGCACGGCGAGATCGTCACCACCACCACGACATCGACAAGAGCCGGAGCCTGCCGTGGGACCGACGTCCGGAAGCCTCCCGCATTCTCCATGACTTGAACAACCCAACCGGGGTTGGGATGCGCTGGTCATCGCGGAGCCCCAGCGGGCCTTCCGGGACCCAGTTCGAGAGCATCCTGTTCCAGTTCGCGCACCACGACGGCCGGCCGTCCATACGGCTACCGGATCGGGGACCTCGGCCGGCACCCAAACCCGTCCAACGCGGCATCGGAGCGCCCGGCTCCACCAACTCGAAGGGGACCCCGAGACGGTCCAACGCACCTGCGCCATGGTCCTCGCCGGCCGGCTACGCGCACATCGCAGTCTGTGGTCCCACTGACGTTCACACGCGAATGTGAGGGCTGCGCTCTGACGCCCCACGAAGGGCCGCCACAGGTCCCTCGCAGCCGCACCACCAGCGACTTCTCGAGAGCGGGCGACGGTGTCGTCACTCATCACATAGTGGACGGCATGTCGCGAGACATCGTGGACACTCCGACCTGGAGGTGTCCGAGTGGGGCTGGCGCGCTACGTCGTCGAGCTGGATCCGTTTCGACGTCCACACGTAGGCCCACCCGTCCTCTTGCTCGACCACGAGACGGGTCGGGGCGATCGGGGTCATGGCCATCCTCGGCCTCAGCTTGACGGGGCGTCCGGGCCGAGCAGCTTCGCTCGCCGCTCCTGGATCTTGAGGAGCCGGTCGATGACCTCGAGTGCCATCGGCATCTGATGCCTTCGGCCGCCTTCGTCGATCACCGTGGCCGTGGCGTCGGTTGCGCCCGTCTCCAGCACGATCCACGCTGCCAGATCCAGCTCGTCGAGTTCCTGGCGCATCCGGTTTCGTTCAGCGTCAGCGTGGCCATCCCGGCGCTTTTCGCTCATGCGCTCGGGGGGCATGTTCGGCCGTCTATGTGTTCGCCGAACGCTTCGCCGGAGCGTCGAGCCCGTACAGCTTCCGTCGCTCGGCATTCGTCTTTAGGAGCACCGCGAGCGCCTGCAGGGCCGGTCCGCTGTCCTGCAGCGGCTCATCGGTCTCAGGATGGCGCACGAGCTCCCCAGCCTTCGGACCGTGCATCACCACGACGTAGTGGTGCCGCTCGAGGATGTCCCAGGCGGTGCGCTCGATCTGATCGAGCTGAGCGACGGCCACCCGGCGCAGCTCGGAGGCGGCCTGCGCTGGAGCGCGGTTCAGTGCCCGCTCGACGGCCTCGTAGGCGCTTGATCGGCTGGCGAAGTCGAGTTCGGTTGCGATCTGATGGAAGGTGTACCCACGGGACCGGAGCTCGAGTGCCCGGTGCTCGCGCTGCCTGGCGACGATCGAGCGCCGCGAAGTCCGTGCCATGGTCACCGACCGTACCGAAAGGGTGTACGCATCGTGCGGCGGAGATAGCCGTCGGCATATGGGTTCCATACCCCACGCTCAGCTCGCCTCGGCTTGCTGGTCTGACCCATCGTGCCTGAACAGCCGACGACTGCCGCTCGACCGTTCCGCCCCACACCCCGGCCGTGTCGTCGATCTCGAGGGCGTAGCTGAGGCGGTCCCACCGCACGGGGGCAGCCGGCGCACAGCTCCTTGGCCCGGCGACTCGACTGGCCCCGCTGCGGAAAGAACGTGTCGACCGGCTCGCCCCGGCATGCGGCCCGGGCCATCCACGCCGGCCGTCGCAGAAAGTCGGCCAGCTCCGGGAGCTCCCGACCATCGGCCGGCGCCATGAGCCAGCGGACGAGTGCGGTGTTCACGACCGGGACCACCCCTTTCGGCGTCTACCCGCCGTCTACCGAATGCTTCGTCACCCACCGACATGCGCACCCGATGCGCCGACGATATGTCAGCGTTATGCCGCCGGAGTTTGTTACCGTGCGGGGCGGAACGGCCGAGCGCCAGCGCGCATCCTGCGGCTCGGCGACGAAGCTCGAGGTCGAGGCGAGCTGAAGTGATGTGCAGGTTGCATCCCGGGTCGAGTCGGATCCAGGAAGGTGCGCTACCTTTGCAACCGACGAGGCCCCTGGGAGGGGACTCACAGGAAGGGGGAGCCGATGAGTGAGATCGAGAACCGACCTGGGGTGACGCCTCGGCCACCCGTCCCAGCTGACGGCCTCGCGGCACTTGGGAAAGACCGTAGCCCCGCCGGTATTCTGGGACTGTCGATCGTGACGTTAGGCATCTACTACCTCGTCTGGTACGGGAAGCTGAACGGCGAGATCCAGCGGCACGATCGGGACATCAACGTCGAGCCTGGCTGGGCGGTGGTCGCAATGCTGTTCCCGATCGCCAATGCCATTAGTGCCTACAGCACGGCGGCACGGATCCGACAGATGCAACTCGACGACGGCCGGACCGACACCATCTCGCCAGTGGTCGCCCTCTTGCTGTTCCTGTTCCTTGGGATCGGCTATCCGCTCTACGTGGGTTCGCAGGTCCGCGAGCACTGGCACGGGCACCGTCGGGAGTTGCGAGGCCTCGGCCAATAGCCGACCCCGGTGGTCCTCGACGGTCTAACCGGTGGGACGAACCCCGTCGGAACGATCACGACGAATGACCGTTCCCCGAACGCAAGCCTGCAGAGGCGAAAGGACGGTCGTACCTGAACCGCCATCGTCACAGGTACGACCGGCTGATCGGGAAGGTCCTGCCCGCAACACCTCCTAGTGCCTGCCATGCCCCTGGGCAAGGCGCGCCAGGCGCTCGTCAGGTACCGGCGGGGCATTGCCAGCGCCTACCGATGTTGCCGCCCGGGTCCGCAGGGCCACGACGTTGCCGGTGGTCAGGTCCGTCCTCATCGGAGACTCGCCGCCGGGCTGGCGAACCCAGCCAAGCGGATCGGTCGCCATGGACGGCGCGACGACCGGCGCGGCCCGTTGTCCGTTAAGCAGCGGCCGGCCGTCGCTAAAGGTGTAGTTGGTGGCCTGGATGGGGTCCTCCTTCGCGCCGTGGCGCTTGTATCGGACGGGCGTGACAAGGTGACGATCACCGCATCGGCATCGCCCCGACCGGAGCGTGCTCGACGGAGGCGCGGGGAGGACGGTTAGGCCGCGGGGCTGACGGAATATGCAGTTTGCATACCCCTGGTCATGGTACGGCCTCGGGGTCGATCGTCGGGCATCCCTGCTCGTGCTCGACGGCGACGACCGCCACGGTCCCCGGCTGAAGGTCGACGTCGGGGATGGTGACCCCGGACGGGCAGCGCCCAGTCGTGGCGCCGATGCGGCGCCGGGCAAAACCTTCGCGGAACGAGCCGGCGCGTCGTCGGGCAGGTCGACGGCGAGAACGGCGGCGCGTCGTGGCGGGGTGTACCGCCGATTCGCCTTGGGCCGAGCCATCAGTCGTCCTAGGCTTCGGTGTCGTCGTCCAGGCCAAGATGTCCAGACTCGCTACCGCGGCCATCTTGGACACCCTTGCTCCGGGTGGCCATCTTGCGCGTCGCATACATCCTGGTCAGCGGGAAGATGGCCAAGGGGGCCAACCGTAGGGGCCTGGCCATATCCACCTTCGGCGTGGCCATCTTCCTTCGGCGGCAGGACCCACTCCCAGCGCCCCGCGCTCGACTTCACCGAGCGGACGCCGAGCCGGTCCTTCGCCCGCCGGAGGGTGCGCTGGTGGACTCCTTCATCGCCGGCCCGACGTTCGGCTTCCTTCGCCGGCACCGGGCCGTTCGAGAGGATGTCGGCCAACACGTCGACCGCCTCGGTCAGCGCGCTGCGCTCCTCGTCGTTCCCGGCAGTGAGGAGACTCCCCGCCACCTGCGCGCTCTCGCCGATCCACCGGACCCGTGCGCAGCCGTGCTCCTCGTCGGGCTCGAGCTCGTAGGCGAGCGACGGCGGCGTCTCGGCGACGTTTGAACCCTGCGACGCCAGCACCCGTCGACGGCGCTCCTCGTCGTCGGGGTCGAACGCCGCGACGAGGATGCTGCGCGCAGCCCCGGCGATGCCGATGCTGCCACCACCGCGGTAGAGCGAGGGTCCGCTCGTCGACTTGTTCAGGTGACGGAGCACAACTATCGCGCAGCTCGTTCGCTCGGCGAGCTTCGCCAGGGGCATGAGTGCCCGCCGCACGTCCTGGTCCTTGTGGCCGTCGACGTCCGCACCGAGATAGGCGTTCAGCACGTCGACGACGACCAGCGTGACGTAGTGCCTCACGATCAGCGCTTCGAGCGAGTCGAGGTCACGCGGGATCGACGGCGGCCGCATCCCGTTCGGGAGACCTTCGTCGTCCAGGACGGCAACGGATTCCCATGCGATCACGCGTTCGGCGGCTGCGTCCGCGGCGTCCAGCCGAGGCCGAACGGTGTCGGCCAGGCCGTCCTCGGCAGTGAGGATCAGGACGACCCCGGCGGCCGGTCGGTGACCGTCAGGGAACGGCGTCCCGGTCGTAACCCTCGCTGCGATGTCGAGCATCAGCGTCGACTTCCCCACCTTCGGATCGCCCTCGAGGATGGTGAGTTTTCCCCGAGGGATTCGGCCTGGCCAGAGCCAGTCGATTCGCTCGGGAGCCACCTGGCTCATCTGCACGACGCCCAGCTCGAGCACCTCGAGCGTCTGACCGCCGGCCGACCGGTCGGACGCCACGGCGGACAGTCGGTCGGCGTCGGCGCCAACCTCGATGTAAGTCTCCCCGTAGCTCGCCATGCAGATCGTCGGCTCGGCCGTCACCAGGACCGTCCTCGGCCGCAGGTGTGCGGCCCGCGGTAGTCGCGGCTCCGCGGATCGTCAGGCCACCGAGGCGACGGGGGCGGCGGTGTCGAGCACCGAGGGCAGCCGATCCGCTCCTCCAGCTCGGCGAGCCGCTCCTCCAGCTCGGCGAGGCGCTGCTCGATGGTCACCGGGCTCGCACCGCCTGGGCATCGAGCCAGCTCTGGATGTCCTCCGGGCGAAAGCGGAGATGGCGCCCGACGCGCAGAGCTCGCGGCCCCGACCGCCGGTAGTTCCACTGGTAGATCGTCGCCACCGGCACCCCGAGGTACTCCGCAAGGGCTTCGGGGCTGAGCAGGCGCGTGAGTTTCTCGGACATGCGACCGTTGCCTTTCTGGGAACACCACCTTGTAAGTTGGGAACACGTTACGCCCTCGCTTGACCGTTCGCAAGGTTCGAACTAATGTTTCCATTATGGCAACACGAGAAGCCCGCACCGGCCTCGTCGGCCAACGCCTCGCAGCCAACCTCCGGGCACTCCGCGATCGGGTGCCGGTACGCGAGCTGTCAAAGCGCATGGCAGAGATCGGCCGACCGATTGTGCCGAGCGGGATCACCAAGATCGAGAAGGGCGAGCGCCGCGTCGACGTCGACGATCTCGTGGCTCTGGCCCTCGCGCTCGATACGACGCCGAATCGCCTTCTCCTCGACGGGAGGGCTGACGAGAGCGCTATCGAGCTCTCCGGGTCCGTCAAGGTGTCACGCCGCAGCGCGTGGCGTTGGGCGACCGGCGAGCAACCTCTACCCAATAGGACCTTCGACACCGGCCGCTATGCCCGTTTCTGGGCCGAGAACCGGCCTCACGAACCGGGAGACGCCACCGAGGCGACGTTCGAGCAACTCCAATCAGTCTGCCAGCCGGTCCTCGACGCAATCCGAGCGGTCTGCGATGCAAACGACGTGACGACCGAACAGGTCCTCTACTACCTCGACTCGTGGCGGTCCCTACAGCAACTGCTGATCGAGGCGGCCCAGTTCTCCATTAAGCAGGCGCCGCAAGGTGCGCGGCACGAGGGAGGGCGGCGACATGGCACACGTCCAGAAGCGCGGTGACCGGTGGCAGGCTCGGTACCGGGCCCCTGACGGCCGGGAACGATCAGCCCGGTTCGACCGCAAAGTCGACGCCGAGCGATGGCTGGCGACGAACGGCGCCGATATCGCCCGCGGCGCGTGGATCGACCCGGCCGCCGGCAAGGTCAGCTTCCGGGAGTTCGCGTCCATCTGGCTCGGGACGAAGGCTGACGTGTCCGACCGGACCCGGATCAACGTCGAGGGTCGGCTGACCAACCACGCGCTCCCCGTCATCGGCCACATGTCGATGCGGTCCATCCGGCCAAGCGACATACGGGTCCTCGTGGCCGGGCTTACGGCCGCAGGAAAGGCGCCGAGCACGGTGAAGGCCGTTTACTTGACCGTTTCCCAGGTGTTCGCTCAGGCGGTGTTGGACGGAATCATCGCCAAGACGCCCTGCGCCGGGATCGCCCTACCCCGGGAGCGCCACACCGAGATGCACTTCATCACCCCCGGTCAGGTGAACGACCTCGCCGACGCGATCGATGACCGCTACCGGGCCCTCGTCTACACCGCTGCCTACGGGGGCCTGCGGGCCGGCGAGCTGGTAGCGCTGCGGCTGAGCAACCTCGACGTGCTCGGCGGCACGCTACGGGTGACTGGTGCCGCCCGGGAGGTGCGCGGCGAGCTGCGCTTCGGACCGACCAAGACGGGCACGAACCGTACGGTCGCCCTTCCTCGATTCCTGGCCCAGATGCTCGGTGAGCACGTCGGCCGATACCCGTCGGATCAGGGGTTTGTGTTCACCGCAGCGGAGGGCGGACCGATCCGGCACCGGAACTTCTACCGCCGCCACTTCCGCCCTGCCGTGGAGAAGGCCCAGTCCGTCGCGCTCGACCAAGCCCGCGATGAGGAGGCGCTGCCCGGGGACCTCCGCTGGCACGACCTCCGGCACACCGCCGCGGCGCTCCTGATCGCCAACGGGCGTCACATGGAGGAGGTGAAGGATCACCTCGGGCACAGCTCGATCCGGGTCACCTCGGACCGGTACGGGCACCTCTTCCCGGCCGCCCGGCGAGCCCTCGCCGACAGCCTCGACGAGACGTTCCAACGTGCCTCCGAAACGGCCTTCGCAAGTGCTCATGCGGACAAAGCGCGGACACGGGGCAGGATCGTGGCCTTCCCAGACGCGGAACAGGGCGCCAGTTAGGTACCCTGAGCAGGTACTTCGCCTCGAGCGGACGACGGGACTCGAACCCGCGACCCTCACCTTGGCAAGGTGATGCTCTACCAACTGAGCCACGTCCGCGTGTGCAGAAAACAATACCCCGCGGCCCTGGTTCAGGCTCAACGACCCGAGTGACCAAAGCCTCCTGTTGCACGCTCTGAAGCCGGCAGGGCGTCGAGGCTCTGCGTGAGGAGGGTGAGTGTCTCCACGGACTGGATGACGAACTGGGCCACGCGATCTCCCCTGCGTACCTGGTAGTCCTCCACAGGATCGGTGTTGATCAGCAGCACGGACAACTCCCCTCTGTACCCCGAATCGACGAGGCCAGGGGTGTTCAGGCAGCTCACGCCGTGAGCCAAGGCCAAGCCACTTCTCGGAAGGACAAGCCCGGCGTACCCCTGCGGCACCGCAACAACGATCCCGGTCGGCACCAATGACCGTCCCCCGCCGTGGCCCAGCAGGACGTCCCCCCGCGCGTACAGGTCTACCCCGGCGTCCCCCGGTTTGGCGTAGGTCGGAAGTGGCAGCTCGGGGTCGAGTTGGTGCACCGGTACACGGATCACCAGGACACCCCTCTCAGCACGAACGCAGTCTCGGAGCCAACCTGGGCACGATCGGAACTTCCACTCCCATTGCGGCGATCCTAACGGGGGCCCAAAGACACACCCGGCTCCACAGCGCCGAGATCTACCACCCACCTCACCCGGACGCATCCCCGGTCGATTCAGCGCTCATGCGCGCGATGTCCTCAAGCGGAGCGCTGATACGCACGAAATGCGCGGGTTGCAAGCCAGCCGAGAACCACGGCGACCGCGGCCAGCAACCCGAGATGCTCGAGGACGCTCGACCACGACGGATTCGCCGAAAGCGCTCCGCGACTCGCTACGACAGCCCAGTTGACCGGGTTGTAGCGGGCAACATCTCCGATCCACGCAGGTGAGACGCGAAGGTCGATCATCGTCGAGGACAGAAAAGAGAGCGGCAGCACGAGGAAGTTCACGATGCCGATGAGCGTCTGAAGCTGGCGGGTCAACAAGGCGAGCGCGTTCGAATATGAGGCGAAGGCCATCGCGAGCAGAAGAGCCGCAACCACCGTCACTACAACCCCTGGGAAGCCCCCCGGGTAGCGGGCTCCCATGCCGAGACCAACCAGAATGACGATGATCGCTTGGATCGCGATGGACAAGGCCTGCTGCACCAGGGAGCCTGCGATCATCGCGCCGCGACGAACGGGCGTGACGAGAAGGTGGTCCATCACCCCGCGGTCCATGTCGTCGATGAACGTGGTCCCGGCCCACGCGCTCGAGAACAAGGCGGTCATGACCACGACTCCCGGGGTGAGATAGGTGATGTACGAGCCGCCCCCAAAGCCGGGGATCTCGACGACTCGCCGGAACACCTGGCCGAACAGCAGGAGCCAGATCATCGGTTGGATCAGGGTGATGAACACGTACCACGGCTGGCGCACGATCCGCCGGACCGCTCTCATGGTGATGTACCCGGTGTGGGTGACCCCGAGGGCGACGACCGTCATCGGCCTTCTCCGTCGCTCCCGTCGCTGGCTTGGTAGCGATGACCGGTGTGCCGCAGATAGACGTCGTCGAGCGACGGGCGGGCCAGGGTCACCGCAGCGATCTCAATCTGCTTGTCAGACAGAACGGAGAGAACCACGGGAACGGCCGTCGCCCCCGATGCCACACGCGCCCGGATGGTGCGCCGCTCCCCCACCACCTCGGACATGCCCTCCAAGCCCGAGACAATCCCTATCGCGGCCCCGATGTCCGCTTCGTCCATAACCTCCAGCACTATCGCGTCGCCGTGAAGCTCAGCTTTGAGCTCGTCGGGCGTGCCCTGGGCGACGATCGCGCCGTGGTCAACGATGACCAGTTGCTCCGCCAGCCGATCAGCCTCTTCCAAGTAGTGGGTCGTCAAAAGGACGGTCACGCCTTCGTGAGCCGAGAGAGCCGTGATCTCCGCCCACATGTCCGCCCGGGCTTCGGGGTCCAGACCTGTGGTGGGCTCGTCGAGGAACAACACCTTGGGCTGGTGGACCAGCCCGAGCGCCACGTCCAGCTTGCGCTGCATGCCCCCCGAGTAGGTCCGGACCACCCGCCTGGCCGCCTGGCCCAGGTCGAAGCGTTCGAGGAGGAGGTCCACCCGCCGTTTCAAAGGGGCGCCCCGCATCCCGTATATGTGACCTTGAAGCATCAGGTTCTCCCGGCCGGTCGCCTGAGGGTCTGACCCGTGCTTCTGGGCGACACAGCCGATGAGCCTGCGCGCCGCCTCTGGATGTCTCAGCACATCGACGCCCGCGACAACGGCCGACCCCGAGTCGGGCCTCGAAAGCGTCGTAAGTATCTTCACGGTCGTCGACTTGCCGGCCCCGTTCGGCCCGAGCAAGCCGAACACCGTCCCGGCGGTCACGGAGAACGAGAGCCCACGCAGAGCGATCGTGGGCGGCTTGCCCGGATAGGTCTTGACGAGGTCACGAGCTTGGATCGCGCTCTCGGCCACCTGAGAGGAAACCGGGACGCTCATTGGGCCAACCCCGATCGGCGCACGTTCTCCTCCAGCGATCGAATCCTGCCTGCGACCTCGGTGCGGCCGTCGTCATCGTGGAAGCGCCTCCACAACTCGATGCCATCGAGTGACCCGTCCTCGATCTCTTCGATGAGGCGTCGAACCCAGGCGAGCTCTGCCTCGCGCAGCGCATGCCGGTACTCCGCTTCGATTGTGAACAGACGTGGGAGCTCGGCCTGCTCCATCGCCTCGCGGATGGAAGAGTCCGCACGCGCGTGGAGATCGAGCCGGTGGCATCTCTGCTCCAAGAGGCGCACCGTGTCTTGGGGACTGAGGCACCCGCTCAGACACAGAGCGGCCTCGAACTGGGTGAACTCCTTCTTTGGCACCGCAAGCAGCTCAGATAGCCAGTCGACCAGCTCCACATGGCCGCTCTCGGTGATCTCGTAGGTGGTTCGTTCGGGCCTGCGACCCTCTCTCACGGTCTCCCCTGGCCGGATGAAACCGCGACGGACAAGAGAGTCGACGACCGAGTACAGCGATCCATAGTTGAGCTTGATGCTCTCCTCTTCGTGTCGCTCGCGCATCGTGCTCGCCATCTCGTAGGGATGCATCGGCCTCTCGAACAGCAGTGCCAGAACCGCCAGGGCCAGCGGATTAGAGATGGATCGCGGCAACACCCCTCCAAGCATCCGTCCTAAAATATCCTATCAAGTATACCCGACCTGGGATAGCAATTTCCAACCCGGACCCGCCACGAGCAGAAGGGCGGGCCGCAGGACCGAGGGGCATGCCGGCGCGCTGAACCCTGGCGCCCCGGTCGGGGGTCCGTGAGGGCCTTTTGGCAGAGCGAGCCCTGTAGCTGGTGACCCTTCCAAGTAGGCTCCCCGCGAGTGCTCGCCTGGATGGACCTGGAGATGACCGGGCTCGACCCCGCGCACGACGCGATCATCGAGATCGCGACATTGATCACCGACGACGACCTGAGCATCATCGCCGAGGGCCCCGACCTCGTGGTGTCGTGCCCGCCGGAACTGCTGGCCAACATGTCGTCCTTCGTCCGCGACATGCACACGCGCTCCGGACTTCTCGATGCGGTCAGGGCCTCGACGATCCCCCTTGGCGACGCCGGTGCCACGGTCCTCGGGTTCTTGAAGGAGCACATCTTCGAAAAGGGAACGGTTCCCCTCGCGGGCAACTCGATCGGCACCGACCGCCGGTTCCTCGCGGCCCATCTACCCGAGGTCGAGAGCTGGCTCCATTACCGCTGCGTGGACGTGTCGACGGTAAAGGAGCTCTGCCGTCGCTGGTTCCCCGCAGACCTTTCAAGGTCCCCAGACAAAAAGACCAGCCATCGGGCGCTCGAAGACATCAAGGAAAGCGTCGCAGAGCTCGCCTTCTACCGAGACAACATCTTCAGGGCGCGCAAGGCCCCCGGCTGAGAGGCCGGGGGCCTTGTCTTGCTCAGCGGTTCGGCTGAGGGGTGTAGCGCAGATAGGGCTTGAGCGTCCGAAAGCCCTTGGGGAACTTGACCTTTGCGTCCTCGTCTGAGATCGCGGGTGAGATGACCACCTCGTCGCCCTCGTTCCAATCCACCGGGGTGGACACCTGGTAGTCCGCAGTCAGTTGCAGCGAGTCGAGAACCCTCAGCACCTCGGCCACGTTGCGGCCGGTCGACGCCGGGTAGGTGAGGGTGAGCTTCACCTTCTTGTCCGGTCCGATGATGAAGACCGACCGTACGGTGTTGGTGTCGCTCGCGTTCGGGTGGATCATGTCGTAGAGGTCTGCCACCTTGCGGTCTTCGTCCCCGATCAGAGGAAAGTTGAGAGCCGCTCCCTGGGTCTCTTCGATGTCTTGGGCCCACCCCTTGTGGGACTCGACCGAGTCGACGGAGATGCCGATCAGCTTGGCATGGCGCTTGTCGAATGCCGGCTTGGCCTTGGCAAAGCCACCCAGCTCAGTCGTGCAGATCGGTGTGAAGTCCTTGGGGTGAGAGAAAAGTACACACCAGTCACCTCCCAGCCAATCGTGGAAGCTGACCGTCCCCTCCGTCGTCTCCGCGGTGAAGTCAGGCGCCGTGTCGCCTATTCGAATTGCCATGAGGTCCTCCTGTTCCCTGACCTGGGTCCCCGTCCCGGATCATTGCCGTCAAGGTCCACCTTAGCGGCGCCGGCGGCGAAAGTCGACCCAGCAGGTCAGCTTTGCTCCGTTCCGGGGACCATTCCCGAAGGCCGCTCGCGCCCGTGCCACAATCGCACGGGTGTCCACCAGAAAGAGCGCGCTTGCACGGCTCCTCTCCCCATCGAGACCCTGGTCGACCGAGGGCGGGGCGCCTTGGTCTCGATGAACGGGACGACTCGGCCCCCCGACGCTGAGCTACGCCCGACGGTGGCCGCGTTCGACTTCGACGGCACAATCACACGGGGTGGGAGCACGCTGCCTTTTCTCATCTTCGTGCGAGGCCTCCTACCGGTCTTGGGTGCTCTTGTGTCCACGCTTCCTCAACTGCTGAGAGCGGCGGCCTTCTCGGGGGCGGCCGCGGACACCTACAAAGAGGATCTCTTCGTGAGGTTGCTGGGGGGGATGACCGGCGCGGAGCTCGGCGCGAAGGGCAGGGCGTTCGCCAGCCACCACCTGAGAAAGAGGCTGCGCCCCGAGGTGCGTCGCAGGATGGAATGGCACCGTGACGAGGGTCACCAGGTGGTGGTGGTCTCGGCATCTGCGGAGCATTACGTGGTCCCCGCAGCCGAGATGCTCGGTGCCCACGGTGCGCTCGCGACACGTCTGGCGGTGGACGCAGCGGGCATCGTCTCGGGACGCTTCGAGGGCAAGAACTGCCGCGGGGCGGAGAAGTACGCCCGAGTGGTGGGCTGGCTCCGTTCCAACGGCCTCGCTGGTGCAGGGCGCCCCCAGGCCGTGCTCTGGGCCTACGGGAACAGCCGCGGCGACGCATGGCTCCTGGGCGCGGCCGACCATCCCATCGACGCGGGCAAGCTCGGAGCCCTGGGCGCACTCCGGCGTTTCCCGAGGCTCGGCGCCTCGACCGATCGGGACCGCGCAGCTTCTGCATCACAGCTTCGCCCCTGAGACAACAGTGACGATCGGTACACTTCGCCAGTGCGGATAGACCAGGTGCTTCCGTCCCTGGCGAGCCGCGACGCCATCGGGGTCCACACCATGAACCTGACCGAGGCGCTGCGCCAGGCCGGGATCGCCTCTGACATCTACTACGGGACCTGCACCCCGGACATGGCCGAGCGAGGCAAGCCGGTGAACCAGATGGGACGCTTCGCAAAGGACCGTTGGCTCCTTTACCACGCGTCCATCGGCAGCCCGGTCTTCGACCTTTTGAGCACCCGGCGGGAGCCAAAGCTCGTGAACTACCACAACATCACCCCGGCCGGGCTGCTCGCGTCGTGGGCCCCCCAGGTGAGCCTGGAGGTCGCCCTGGGCCGGGCCCAGCTCGAGCGGCTCGCCCCCAACGTCACCTTCGCGGTGGCCGACTCCTCGTTCAACGAAGCCGAGCTCTTGAAGCTCGGCTACCGAGAGACCGCGGTAGTACCGCTGCTGATCGACATGACCTCTGCCGGGGCTTGCGCCGATGCGGCGACCGAAGCCAGGTTTGCCGAGGCGCGCTCTTTTGGGGGCTGCGACCTCCTCTACGTGGGCAAGATCTCCCCTCACAAGGCTCCCCACGATCTGGTCAAGGTGCTCGCCCTATATCGCCGTCTCTATGACCCGAAGGCCCGCCTGCACCTGGTCGGCTCCCCGATATCTCAGGGCTACGCAGAGGCGCTCGGGTCGTTCATAGACGACCTCGGCCTAAAGGCTTGCGTCGAGGTGCCAGGATCGATCACCGCGTCGCAGCTGGAGGCTTACTTCGCCGCGGCGGACGTCTACCTGAGCGCATCGGAGCACGAGGGCTTCTGCGTCCCCATCGTCGAGGCGATGGGCCACGGGGTTCCCGTCATCGCGTACGCCTCGGCGGCGGTGCCCGAGACCGTCGGAGAGGCAGGGATCCTTCTGCACTCAAAGGAGCCTCTGCGCTTCGCAGCCGCGATCGCAAGGGTCATGCGCGGACCCGAGCTCAGGTCGGCGATGTCGCTGGCGGGGCTGGACCGCGCCTCGAAATTCGACATCGAAAGCTCCAAGGCCCGCTTCGTCGACCGGCTCCGCTGCGCGACAAGCTGAGCGAGGCCCCGGGCTCGGTGCGCGCCAACAGATCAACCCCGGTCTCAGAAGCTCCGGCAGGAGCAAACGAGGGGCGCCCTCCTACAAACTTGGCACGCCCGATATGTCCAGACGCCCATGGACCTGGCTGGGAGGCCCGGCGTGCTCCGCGACTGCGCTCAAGAACCTGGCGTACCGATCGACCACCGCTGGCCAGGCAAAGTGCTCTCTCACGTAGTGCTGGCCGGCCTTGCCAAGACGATGCCGCAGCCGGCGATCCGCGCTCAAGGCATCCAAGATGACCTCGAACTCGCGGTAGGAGCCGAACCACAGCCCACCACCGGACTCCTCGCAGTGCTCGCGGGTTGGGTCGCAAGCCGAGTTGACGATGACGGGCACGCCCTGCTGCCAGGCCTCCATGACCACGATGGAGAAGGACTCGAGCGCGGAAGCCGATACCAGGGCGGCCGAGTCCCTGAGAAGGTCCCACTTCTCGCTCTCGCCAACCGGGCCCGTGATCACGACGTCGGGGCCGGCTTGAATGTCTGAGGACAACGGTCCCACGTGCGCGAGAGCCAGGGGGCCGGGACGACGCTCCTTGTAACAGCGAAAGTAGGCGTTCAGCATCTTGGAGCCCTTGTGGTCGTCGATCCGCCCGAGCTCCAGTAGATAGGGCCGGTCCCCGACACCCAAC
>JBOGFX010000285.1:0-21099 GCA_050743805.1 Acidimicrobiales bacterium | reverse complement strand
GCGCAAGGTCGCCCAGGCATGGGCGACCCTTTCGTCGATCGGCATGGGGTCGACGGCGGCGATTGCTGACAACGTCTCCAACCGTTGTGCCCGGGTCGGGCCGTCCTGTGCTGCGAGAACCCCGAGGCGTAACTCGCCCACGGTGACGACGGACACTGAAAGGCGTTGGGGCAGGTGGGCGGAGAGCGGTCGATCCTGCTCGACGGCGATAAAGAGCGACGTGTCAGCGAGCGCGACCTCACCATCGAGGTCCTCGCTCGATGGAGTCACTGGATCGGGATGTCGTCGGTCGTGCCAGGCAGGAGATCCGCCAGCTCCTGGGTGAGACCCGGATCGGCTCGCCACCGGGAGCTCTCTCCGAAGAAGGCCTCCCAGGCCATCGACTGCGGCCGAGAAGGCAAGGGCAGCAGTTCGGCCACAGGACGGCCACTAACAGTCACCCTGAGGTGCTCGCCGTGCTCAACTCTGCGGAGCACCGCGCTGACATCGTTTCGAAGCTCCCGTGCAGGAATGTCAGCCATGGCGTCAATGTAGCATTTATGCTACGCCGGACCAAAGCATCTCTAGCCGTTTCCGCGGGATCGTCCAGAGTTTTCATGGCCGCCCGCGTTGGCTCCGCTCGGGAAGTCTGGAAGGCACCCTGAACCCCTCGCATCGACGTGATGCTCACCTCAGTCGCGACAGAAACCTCTACAGCGTTTTCCGTAGCGAGAAGGGGAGTCGTATACCCCATGGGGGTATAATCGACGGATGGTCGGCTACAGCGAGAACAAAGAAGCGATCCAGCGCAGGTTGCGTCGTGCCGAAGGCCAGGTTCGCGGCATCGAGCGGATGGTCGCCGATGACGTCTACTGCATCGATGTGCTCACCCAGGTGGCCGCCGCCACACGAGCGCTGCAGTCGGTGGCCTTGGAGCTATTGGGTGAACATCTCGCCCACTGTGTCCACGAAGCGATGGTCCAAGGAGGCCCCGGCGCGGAACAAAAGGTGACCGAGGCCAGAGCAGCGATCGAGCGCCTCGTCCGGTCGTGAGCGGGCCCGTGCTCCTGGCGGTGTCGGGCCCCCACGTCCTGGACGGCATCGGTCGGAGCCTCAGAGAAGCATTCTTCATGTTTTGGGAGACCCTGTGGGCGCTGGTGCTTGGCTTCACCCTGTCAGGAGCCGTCCAGGCGTTCGTCTCACGAGACCAGATGCGCTCGCGGCTCGGCAACCATGGTCCAAAGTCGATTGGTCTTGCCGCGCTGCTCGGGGCCGTGTCGTCCTCGTGCTCTTATGCGGCTTCGGCAATGGCGCGATCGATGGTCAAGCGGGGTGCCGACTTTCTGGCCGCGATGGTGTTCATGTTCGCATCGACGAACTTGGTCATCGAGCTCGGCATCGTGCTCGTGGTGTTGATCGGATGGCAGTTCGTAGCGGCTGAGTTCATCGGTGGCGTGATCATGATCGTCTTGCTTGCCTCGGTCGGGGCCCTCTGGCTGCGTGGCCGTCACCTCGCATTTGACGATCAAGATGTGCACGGCCACGAGCATGGCCCCGGAGAGGTCGCTGGATCTTCGCAGGCTTTCAGGGTGCGGTCGTTGAACGGCTGGTCCGACGCTGCCGGCTACACGATCAGCGACATCTCGATGCTGCGCAAGGAGATGGCGATTGGCTTCGTTGTTGCGGGTTTCTTGTCGGTGCTGGTGCCGGTGGACGCGTGGAGCTCCTTTTTCCTGCACGGACACGGCTGGTGGACCTCGGTAGAGAACGTCGTTGTGGGGCCCCTCGTGGCCCTCGTCAGCTTCGTGTGCTCTGTGGGCAACGTGCCCTTGGCTGCCGCCCTGTGGAAGGGCGGCAGCAGCTTCGGTGGGGTGGTCAGCTTCATCTTCGCCGATCTCATCACGCTTCCTTTGCTCGCCGTCTACCGCAAGCAGTACGGCCTTGGCATCGCCCTGAGGATGCTCGGCGGCTTTTGGGTGATCATGTCTGCTGCTGGTCTCGCAACGGAAGCCCTTTTCCGGGCGGCCGGTTGGGTCCCTACCAGCAGGCCGACAGTCGTGTCTGCCGACACGCTCGGCCTCAACTACACGACGATCCTTGACGTCTTGGCGCTCTGTGGGCTGAGCGCGCTGTACATCCTCTACCGACGACGGGCCAGCCTTGGCGGCGACGGTGAGTACGCGAAGGACCCCGTGTGCGGCATGCAGGTAGAGCGTCGCAATGCTCCAGCCACGCTCCTGGTGGCAAGGGAGCGCTATTACTTTTGCTCCGAGCGTTGCCGGGACCGCTACGCCGCCAGCTCCAAGGGCGCGCAGCGCTTGGATGCCGACACGACCGGCCTGCGTGACCCGATCTGCGGCATGCAGGTCGATCCGAGCAGCGCTCCTGCCCACCGGGTGGGCCCCGATGGCGAGGTCTGGTTCTGCTCGGCCGGCTGCGCCGAGGAGTTCGACCGTCAGGGGGCTGGCGCGCCGGGCCACCCCATCGGCTGAGTGCTGGTCGTCCGAAGTCTCCTGAGCCGCATCGCTCAGCCCTTCGTCTGTGGCAGCTCGACGTCTTTCAAGATGGTGGCCAGCCGTTCCACGAAGCGAACCTGAGCCGCCACGAGCTTGACCGAGGCTTCGGCGGGCGAGCACCACTTCGCTCGGTCGATCTCGGCAAAGACCTGGGTCCTTCCCGATCGTGGAGGCCACTGCATCTCGAAGGTGTTGCTTCGGACGCAAGAGGCCTCTAGGTCACCCTCCAAGGCCCACGCCAGGACCCGCTTGCCCCCCGCTTGGACCACCTCTCCGAGCTCGATCCAGCTCTCGCCGTCAAGAGGGGCTCCGGTCTCCTCCGAGAACTCGCGCCTTGCCACCGCCTTGGGGTCCTCGCCATCGCCCACCTCGCCCTTGGGGATCGACCACGCACGCTCCTCGCGCCGAGACCAAAAAGGTCCGCCCGGATGGACGAGGAGGACCTCGATACCACCACCCGCCCGTCGGTACAGGACGATGCCGGCGCTCAGCTTGCCCACGCTTCACAATGCCATTTCCGCCGTGCCCGAGACAGCCAGGTCCCCCCGTTAGGATCGCTGCGCCCCGACGATGGGTGCTTTGAGGGGAAAAGGACGAGCGTGGGCTCTTGGAATGTGATGTTCGACGAGGGCCAGCTTTGGCCGCTGAACGTCCCCAACGAGGAAGAGAAGCGGGCGGTGGCGGCCAAGATGGCGGGGCGCCTCCGCGCGGGAGACGTCGTCGGCGTGGGATCTGGGACCACGAGCCTGCTGACCTTGGAGGCCTTGGTCAGCCGCGCGCGGCGCGAACAGATCGACTGGACCGCCATCACTACCTCTCGGGAGATCGAGCTGACCTGCGCCCGGCTGTCGGTCCCAACCTCGTCTCTGGCGTCGCTGCGGCCCGACTGGTCCTTCGATGGGGCCGACGAGGTTGATGACCAGGTGAACCTGATAAAGGGTCGGGGAGGAGCTCTGCTGGCCGAGAAGCTGGTCATGGCCGCCTCCTTGGAGCGCTACGTGGTGATCGACCGCTCCAAGCTCGTGGAGCACCTCGGGCAACGCTTTGCGGTTCCGATCGAGGTGCTTCCCGAGGCGGTCAGCTTTGTTCGCCAGTGCCTCCAAGAGCTGGACTGCACCGAGGTCTCACTTCGGTTGGCTCAGGGCAAGGACGGGCCGCTCATAACCGAGCATGGCAACCTGCTCTTGGACGTGAGGCTCCGATCGATCACCGACCAGAGCGAGCGTGACCTCAAATCGATCCCCGGGGTGGTCGACACCGGGTTGTTCATCGGGTATTCCCCCGAGGTCGTGGTGTCTGGATGACGGTCTCAACGAAAGGACCCTGAGCGTGCAGGCCCGCCCACAGGGGGGCGGGGCCAAGCTGGGCCGCGCCGCGCTCCTCGCGTGGAACGATTCGAGTGTCCTTGCTGTGGCCCTGGTCGCGCTCGCGGCAGGCTTCGGTCAGTTCGGAGCCGTGGCGGCACTAGGTGGAGTTGCCAAGACGTTCGGCCACATCACCACGGGGGAAAGCATCTCCGCCCGTGCCGGCCTGTCGGCCGGGACCCTGGGCGTGGGGCTCGCGATCATCCGCCTCGCGTCGTTGGGCGGCATGCCACTCGCGGGGCTCGCCGACCGGCTCGGCCGCCGTTCGACGATGCTCGTCACCTGTGCGGCCGGTCTCTTGCTGACCGCGGCAGCGGCGCTGAGCCCGAGCTACTGGTGGTTCGTCGCCATATTCGCCCTGGGCCGTCCGATGTTGAGTGCCACCAACGCGCTGAGCGAGGTGCAAGCAGGTGAGCTCACCTCCTCTGGGGGACGCGCGAAAGCCGTGGCACTGGTGACCGCTGGATACGGGGTCGGTGCCGGATTGATCGCCGTCATCTACAGCCTTGCACGCTCCTCCCTCGGCTTCCGGGGAGTGTTTGCGCTGTGCATGGTGCCTCTGATGCTGATCGCGATCGTCCGCAACAGGGTGCCCGAGCCTGAGCGGTTCAAAGAGAGGCGCCGCTTGGGGGGTCCGGCTATTCGACCCGTGCGGGGACCTCTTGGCCGACGCCTCGGCTGTGTCTGCCTTCTGGGGTTCGCGCTGTCGGTCATAACCGGCCCGGCAAACAGCTTCGTGTTTCTCTACGCGCAGAACATCGAGCACGTCTCGGGTGCTCTGACGGCGGCCATGGTGGCGATGGCCGGCCCGAGCGGGCTGGTGGGCCTGCTTTTAGGACGCTGGATGGCCGATACGATCGGGAGGCGACCCTCGATCGTCGTTGCCATGAGCGCTCTCGCACTCTTCGGGGTGCTCGTCTACTCGGGTGGCACCGCTCCACTGGTGATCGGTTACGTGCTCGGAATATTCGCCGGAGGCCTGATCGCACCGGCATTGGGCGCGTTTTTGAACGAGATCTTCCCCACCTCGATACGCGCGTCCGCCGCCGGGTGGTACATCGCCGCCGGAGTGGTGGGCGCGACCGCCGGATTGGTCGTCTTCGGCGTGGTCTCCACCGCCGAGAACAACCTGAGCGTCGCCGCCCTGCTGACGTTCCTCCCCGCGTTGCCTGCTCTCGTTGTCCTTCGTTGGCTGCCCGAGTCCCGGGGCAAGGAGCCCGAAGACCTCTCCGGCGAGGGTCCCGAGCCTCACCTCGCACAGGAGCCGACGGCTCGAGAGGTCGCCCCACGGTGAGAAGGAGCCCGTTCGTCAAGGGCTCCTTGACGACACTGCGCTCTGTCAGCACAGAACTGACGCATGGCGCCAGCTCCGTTGCTCAACGAGGTGATCGACATGATCGAGGCCCGAGACCGAGGAGGTGAGCCCTCTGGTCCGCCTGAGCGTGGCCTCGGGATATTTCCAGGACATGGCCGACGTCGGGGACGCTGCGCTCGGCCACTTCGTCGGCAGGGCGTGTGAAGCCGGGCACTCCTGGTCAGAGATCGGAGAGGCCTTGGGGGTCTCCAAGCAGGCGGCGCAGCAGTGCCACACCGCCCGCCGCGCGCCGGATTCTGGCGGGCTTGCGATCACCCCAAGGGCAGGGAGGGTGCTGGAGGAGTCCGGTCGGATCGCTCGCGACCTCGGCCACGGTGAGGTGGCGGCCGAGCACCTGCTGGCCGCCATGTATGTCCAACCGAAGGGAATGGGCGCTCAGATCCTCGCCGACGCAGGGCTGAGCGTCGCAAAGGTGAGGACTCGCCTCCAAGGCCATCTCGAAGAGGTGCCGTGGGAGGGATCGCACGAAGCCGCCAGCGCCGAACGGGTGGTTCGAGAATCGGCGAACGCTGCCCTAGGGCTCGGTCGCAACTACGTCGGAATCGAGCACCTGCTCGCCGGGGTTCTTCGCGAACAGCTGGACCCGCCAAGGAGATTCTCGAAGCCCACGGCATGAGCTACGAGACGCTGAGCACCAAGATCGCAGAGAAGCTGGCCAGCAGTCCGCTCACGACGGCTGTCCTCGCCAACAGAGCGAAGGCGGTGTCCAAGCAGGCTTCCGCCAGAGCTTCCCGCCCGAGACCAAAGCCGTCGGCAAAGCGGAGGTCCCCAACCTCGCCCGGCTGAGGTGCCCGGACCCTAACGTGCGAAGAAGTGCCAGCCGAGGAACATCCAGCCGAACATCGCGGCGGCGTAGAGCCAGCGTCTGGCCTCCAGCCTTGCGATCAACTGCCAGAGTCGTGCAATGCCCAGCTCTTTGAGCCGTGAGGCGACGAAGACCAACATGAGGACCAAGGCCACAGCGGCCCAGATCCCGTAGGAGATGTCTCTCGTGCTCACCGGCGAACCAGGGCGACCCCGAGCAAGAGCCAGAGGAAGAACAGGGCCGCCTTGACGCTCGCGAAGCGGCTTATCGTGTCGTAAATCGAGCTCACGGTCGGATGATCGATCCTCGGCGTCAGAAAGACGCAGATCAACTCCCATGCCAGGACGAGGAGGGCAGCGGCGAGCCACGGCCACCACGTTCCTTGCGCCGGCAGGGCTGCCGTGCTCGGAGATGGGATGGCGAGCGAGGTGCGACGGGTCCAGGCGAGCGCCCCGAAAGCGGCCACGACCACGAACCCGGCCGTGGTCACCGCGTCCGCGCCGGTCGTGAAAGGCGACGTCTCCGCCGCCCACCAGGCCAGCAGGCCGCCGACAACGGCGACACAGACCTCCGCGCCCCGGCTGAGTCTGCCCGACCGCACGCTCAGGCCCCGGGCAAGGCCAACCTGGCCCACACGGGGCGATGGTCGGACCCCGAGACGGGCCAGACGCCTGCTGCTCTCACCTCAAGACCGCGCACCAAGAGATGGTCGAGCTGGGAGTGCGGTCGCCAGGCCGGCCAGGTCTTTCCCTTGACGGCACGACGCCACTGCCCCATGAACGCGTGGATGGGGGGCCCCCACAGGTTCATGTCCCCGGCGAAGACGACCGGGATGTCCTCGAACACGCCGTCGAGCATCTTGGCCACCGCCCGGAAGTGCAGCGCCGAGCCGTGCGAGAGATGCGACATGTGGGTCCCGGCGAAGCCGATCTTGCATCCGCCGACGTCGACAACGGTCGCCACCACGGCACGCTTCGCGCGGTCGCGCGAGAGCTGGGCCAGAGGCAGGACCCGACTCTCCATGACCGGAAGGCGGCTCAACACGGCCAGCTCCCAGCTGCCCGGGGCCGCCGTGGCCCAGGTCTGCGATCGGGTGACCCGGGCCCGCAGCGGCCGCTCGCTGTGGAGGAGGATCGCGTGCCCTGCGGTCCTCCATCCAAGCGGGCCAAGCCAGCGGTCGGTGGCACCGGCCTGAGGTTGGGCGAGCCTCGCCTGGGCGAGCTGCACCTCGCAGAGCTGATAGCCGAGCTCGGAGGCCACCAGCCCTGCGATGCTCTCCCCGCCTTGGGGGCGCCACGACTCCTGCATGACGAGAAGGTCCGCATCGATGGACTGGCACACCCCCAAGACGTCGTGGGAGCGACCCCAGCCGTCCACGCCCGCGTGAACGTTGAAGCTCGCAGCGACGAATTCTCGACGGGGGGCAACTGCCACGAGGCGAACCTAGACCAGGGGAGTCCAGAGGTTGGCGCTGTGGTAGGGATTCTGTGGTGAGTGACGAGGGAGAAGGTGCGCTGTCGGCCCTTATCGGCCTGCAAGACCTCGACACGACGGCGGCCCAGCTTGAGCATCGCAGGGGAACCGTTGCCGAGCGGCGCAGGTTGGAAGAGGTGAGAGCGTCGATGGCCGCGCTCCGGGAGGCGATCACGGCGCGGCAAGGTGAGCGAGCGGAGCTGGCTGGCCGGCTCGCCCGCCTCGAGGAGCAGTCGGCTGCCGTTTCCCGGCGCAGGAAGACGCTCGAGGACACCATGTACGGGGCCCGCGGCGCGGCCGGTCGCGATCTCGGGGCCATGGACTCCGAGGTGCACCACCTCAAGGTGAGACTCGATGCGTTGGAGGACGAGGAGCTGGCGGTCATGGAGGCGGAGCAGCCCCTCGACGACGAGCTCGATCGATCGTCCTCGAGCTTGGAGGTTCTGGGGCAAGAAGAGGAGGCGCTCGCGCTCCGGATCGCCGAGCTAGATCGTGACATCGACTCCGAACTGGCCGGTGTCGTCGCACGGCGGGGAGAGCTTGCCGCTTTGCTCCCCGAAGGGCTCATGAGACGCTACGAGGGGCTGCGGGCCCGTCTGGGGGGAGTCGGGGCGGCCCGCCTGATCGACGGGCGCTGCGGTGGTTGCCACCTCTCGCTCCCATCTGCGGAGGTCGATCGCATCCGCCACCTTCCCCAAGACGCGCTCGCCACCTGCGATCAGTGCGGCAGGATCCTCGTGCGCGACCGGTGACAGAGCTCGTGGGGGCGCTGCGGGCGCCTCGATCATGGGTGCTCAGCTGACTTGCTGGAAGGCCGCTTCGCCGGGATCGCTCAACCGAGGGGCGCTGGGCGTCGAGCTCGTGCCCAAAAGACGCCGGTACGCGCGCTCGTAGGCAAGGGTCATGGTGGCGGTTCCGAACCTGCTCGCGGCTGCCGAGCGGCAGGCGGCCGCCGAAAGCTCCTGCGCCGCTGCGATGGCGGCTGGCAGCTCGGAAGGGTCGTCGGCCAGGATGGCCGTTCGCCCGTGCTCCAGGATCTCGTTCACGGCCCCACGCCGAAGGGCCACGACGGGGGTGCCGCTTGCAAGGGCCTCGATCATGACGAGGCCGAAGGGCTCCTCCCAGCAGATCGGGAACACGAGACAGGACGCACGCGACAAGAGCTTGCGCTTGAGATGTGAATCGGCCACCCCGATGAGGCTCACGTCGCTGCCCAGCCTCGGCTCTATCTCCTGGGAGAAGTAGGCCCGTTCGAGCGCCTCGATGCACTTGCCGGCCAGGACGATGGGACGGCCGGCGGCGCGCGCTGCGTCAATGGCGATGTGGGGGGCCTTCTGGGGATGAAATCTGCCGAGGAAGAGCACGTAGGCCTCTTTGTCTCTTTGAAAGTCAAAGGACTCGACCCTCACGCCGTTGTGCACCGTGTCGATCCACGGGACGTCGGGAGCGCCGGCCCGCTGGGCATGGGAGATCGCCACGACCCCTACCTTCGCGTCGAACGAGCGGTAGTAGCGCTGCTGATCGTGGTCCAGAGCTCCGTGGACCGTCACGAGCGTCGGGACTCGACGGCCACGCGCACTGAGCGGCCCCGCCAGGGTGTGGTCGTGCACCAAGTCGATGTCGAGGGTCTCGATGACGTTCGCCGCAAAGCCAGCGTGTGTCAGCTCCACCATCTGCTGACCCAGCTGCTCGGGGTGGGCCTCGGGGGAGCTCGAAAAGAAGTGCTGGGCTCGCGTCCCATGGGTGCCCACGCCAATCAGGGAGATCTCATGACCCCTGGCAACGAGGCCGTCCACGAGGTCCGCGACCACGGCCTCCACGCCGCCGTAACCGTGCGGCGGGATCTCGAAGTACGGGGGCGCGACCATCGCGATCTTCAGGTGCTCGACGCCGCTGTTCTCCCTCGGCAGCCTCAGGGGTCCCCCCGGGGGCCTGGCCGTCATCGGTCCCCCCCGTTGTGCCAGGCCGGTGCACGCAACGGGCCCAGGCTCACCTCCAGTTCGGCGAGGCGATCCTCGAGCATCAGGACCCGGCGGGCTGCGGCCAGGGTCAGGCCCTCGTCCACCAGGGAGTTGACCCGCTCCACACGGACGATCTCGCGTCGCGAGTACCGGCGCTGGCCTCCGGGCGAGCGCCTTGGGCTTACCAGGTCGAAGTTCTCGAGACGCCGGAGGTAGGCGTGAGGGACCTCGAGCATCTGTGCGACCTCTCCGACCGTGTACAGCGGTGCGTCATGGTTCTCGATCGCAAGATGGCCCATGCGCGAGCCTAAGAAGGAACCTCCAAATCCGTCAACAGGTCCTTGCTCTGATCGGTGAGGCTCGAGGGCACGGCCGCGGTCAGAGGCTTTCGGGGCGAGCGCATGAGCTCGATCCCGGCGGGGAGGCCCAGGATGCTCCAGCCGTCGTCGTTGACAGTGACCGAGATGTCTGCGCCCGCGAGATGGATCCCAGCCACCTCGAGAGGTAGGTATCGCTCCGGCACGCTCGGATCGCACCAGCACCGCCCGAAGGGGATCCATGGGTCGAACCGGAGCAGGGTGCGCAGAAGGAAGAGGGGGGTGGCGGCGGCCCAGGCTTGGGGCATGCCGGCCGTCGGGTAGGGGACCGGGTCTTCGAACTCCGCGCGATCGAAGCCGCAGAACAACTCGGGGATCCGGCCACCGAGGCGCTCCGCCGCGTCGAAGACACCGACCGCGATCTGGCGCGCGGCATCTTGGAAGCCATAGCGCATCAGGCCTGCGGCGGCGATGGCGCAGTCGTGTGGCCAGACCGAACCGTTGTGGTAGCTCATCGGGTTGTAGGCACCCATCGAGGTCGCGAGCGTCCGGATCCCGAACCCCGAGAACATCTCCTTGGACATGAGCGCCCCGGCGACCATGGTCGCCTTGTCCTCGTCGACGATTCCGGTCCACAGGCAGTGGCCCATGTTAGAGGCGAGCGAGTCCACCGGCTCCTTGTCGGCGTCCAAGGCCAGTGCGAAGTAGCCGCGGTCCGAAAGCCAGAACTTTTCGTTGAAGTGACGCTTGAGTGCTCCTGCCTTCCCTGCCCAGTGCCGGGCCAGCTCGATATCGCCGGCTTCGCGAGCGAAGTGAGAGCGCGCCAGGTACGCGCCATAGACGTAGCCCTGCACCTCGGCCAGGGCGATCGGCGGGTTGGCCTGTTTGCCCGAGGCATAGCTGATCGCGTCTATCGAGTCCTTCCAACCCTGGTTCAGCAGCCCCTTGTCGGTCGCGCGCTGGTATTCGACGAAGCCGTCGCCGTCCTTGTCCCCGTAGCTTTCGATCCAATCGAGCGCCGCATCGGCCGCGCCCAAGAGCGGTTCGACGACCGAGCGCGGAAGGCCCCAGCGGCGCAACTCGCCGAGGAGCATGACAAAGAGGGGGGTTGCGTCCACCGATCCGTAGTAGATGTTGCGCTGGCCGAGGGTCGCCTCGGCGTCGAGGCCGGAGCGCACCTCGTGGAGGATCCGACCCGGCTCCTCCTCGGTCCTTGGGTTCTCCGAGGTGCCTTGGAGACGAGCGAGCGTCTTGAGGGTGCCCAGGGCAAGCGAGCTGTCGAGCGGCAGAAGCATCCAACTGGTGAGGAGAGCGTCACGTCCGAAGAGGGTCATGAACCAGGGTGCCCCCGCTGCCACGACGGCTTGTTCGGGGTAGGAGGGGTCGAATATGCGCAACGACCCCAAGTTCTCGGCGCTTGCCGCGAGCAAACTGGTCAGTGGTTCGTCGGGGGTCTCAACCTCAGGAGTCGCCGCGCGCCACGCGGCGAGAGCGGCCACGGGGTGAGTCTTGTCGACCGGTTGGTCGAGCTCGTACGCGATAGGTAGCCGCTCACCGTCCACCGAGGGAACGGCGAGAACGACGACCGACCACTCACTGCGAACCGGCACCACCGGAAGCCAGGTCAAACCTTCCGGCCCCACGATCGGCTCGCCAGTGGCCAAGATTGTCACGGCGCGGCCCTCCCCCCCCTCCGAGAGGCTCAGCTCGAGACAGCCCTGTTTCACGCTGCGTTCCACGCCGTCGCCGTCGTGTGCACGCCCCTCTTTGACCGCGAACAGATCGGCGAAGTCGGCGTCGACCGACAGGGTCACCCGCAATGTGGTCGCTTCGGAGCCGAGGTTCCCGATGGTGATGTCCTCACGCATCCCGTTTCCGACATAGCGCCGCCGCACGACGAGCAGGGTGCTGTCTGCCAGGCCTTCATGGGGGGGTTGGCGGGCGGTGAAGCTTGCTGCGAAGGGGGCTGTTCTCTCGACTGTGAGGGGTTGCGCGCTGCGTCCGTCGACCTCGAGCTTCCAGCGGCTCAAGAAACGGTTGTCCCGGCAGAACAGCCCATGGGAGCCGCCGGCACTGATGTCCCCGGTGCGCTCGGAGATGCAGAACGAAGAGCCCTCGACGATGGTTATCTCACCGAGGCTCCCGAGCTGTGGGCCTGATCCCCAGCCTCCCCAACCACTACTCATGGGCGTTCACCAGACGCACCGGCTCCTCGTCTCTTCACCTCTGCCCGTGGCAGACGTCGACCCCAAAGATCATCCACCACCGGCGAGAGGCTTTGGGGCATGCCACCGGCCAACTCAAAACCTTATCGAGGCGTCCCCACCTACTGACGCATGATGCCGCCCGACGCATGAGGCTCCTAGAAGTACCGAGGTGGAGATGTTTGCCCTCATGACTTGGCAACGCACAATCGGGCGATGCTTCGATCGATGGAGATGGCGTGATCCGCCACGGTGAGTCCAGGGCAAACGCGCAGGGTCTGCTCTCGGGCCGAGAGGAGGTCCCGCTGACTTCTGGGGGTGAGGCAGGCTCGAGCCTGGAGGGGCGGCTCGGTCCGGTGGTGAAGCCGGTGACGAGCCCCTTGGGGCGAGCGAGGGCGACAGCCTCCGCCCTCGGGCTCGAGGTCACTACCCAGGTCGACGACCCCTGGGTCGAGGTTGACCAACGGGCGCCGGAGCACCGCTGGCTTGCCCGTCTCGCCCAGGAGCAAAGCAGCGCCTGGACGAGGCACCCAGAGCGCGCTCCGAAAGGGGGGAAAGCCTTGGCGAGGTCGCGCGACGAGTGCGCTCCGCCTGCGATGAGCTCTTCTCGGTCGACGGCCCAGCGCGCGACGGGGCCGTCGATGTGGTGGCGATCAGCCACGTCGCTCCGATCAAGGCCGCGGTGGCGTGGGCTGCCGGGACCGGGATGGAGGTCAGCTCGCGCCTGAGGCTCTCCACGGGCTCGTTGACGAGAGTCGGATGGCTGCACGGAGCTCAGGTCCGGCTACAACTTGGCGCCCTCCGACGAACCTTGATCAGATCCCTTCTTGGCGTTCTCCACGAGATGACCTCGCTCCAAACGCACGACACGCTGCGCTTTCGCAACGCCTTGGGGCCGTTGGGTTATGACCAGAACCGTCCTGGCCGGGTCCGCTTCTGTGAGCGAGCGCATAGCTCGAGCTGCCATGTCGGAGTCCAGGGCATCGGTGGGCTCGTCCGCAAGCAGGACTGGACGCGCGGCGATCAAGGCCCTTGCCAGAGCGACTCTCTGGCGCTCGCCTCCCGAGAGCATGGCCCCGCCCTCGCCGACCTCGGTCCCAAGGCCATGGGGCAGCGCGGCGATCCACTCGGCGAGCTGGGCGCGGCCGATTGCCGAGTCGATCTCAGCATCCGAGGCAGCGGGCCGTCCGAGCCGGAGGTTGTCTTCGAGCGTGCCAGTGAACAGATGAGCATCCGAGCCCGTGATGGCGAACAAGGAACGAGTTGCGTCCGTGGTCAGGGTTTCCAAAGCAACCCCACCGGCCTCGGTTGATCCCGAGTCAAGGGGCCAAAACCTCATCAGAGCATTGATGATGCTGGTCTTGCCCGACCCGCTCGGGCCAATGATCACCGTCGAGGTGCCGCTCTGCAGGCGCATGGTCAGGCCATCGAGAGCCCAGGGGCCCAGCTCGTCGTAGCGGAGGCGAACATCGGTGAGGGCCACAGAGATCGGCGCGCTCGGGGCCCTCGCGGGCTCGGGCGGCTCGCCGATCACTGGGGCCAGCGCTTGCAGATCCAACAGGCGCTGGCCAGCCGATACCACGTGCGCCGCGCCGGCCGCCGCCGCACCCAGCAGAGGCACGACTTCGAAGGTCCCGAGCGCCGTGAACGGCACCACGGCGAGCATGAGCGGTTCGAGGCGGCCCTCGGTCACAGCGGCAACTGCGGTGGCGAGGGTGCCTGCGACGGCACCGGCTGCACAGATCCACGTCAGCATGGAGGCGATGCCCCGGGCCCGGGCCTGGCGGGCCGCGGCGACTCTGAGTCCCTCCCCGCAGGCTTCGACCCGGCGGAGCTGCTCGTCGACCCCGCCAAGGGCAAGGAGCTCTGCGGCGCCCCTCACCAGGTCCACCACGTCTGCGTCGAGCTCGGCCGCCTGTTCGACCTCGTGGTCTCGTCGGCGCGCCATCCATGGCAATGTCCACGACCCCGCCATCGCCACGACCAAGGCCGATCCCAGGACGAGCGCCGCCCAGGGCACCAGGACGCCTTCGACCGCAACGCCGATGGCGCCCACCAAGACCGCCTGGACGACTGGGGACACGCCTCGCAGGTAGAGGTCCTGGAGCGCGTCGACGTCACCTAGCGCCCTGCCCATCACGTCGGATGCTCGCCACTTGGACAGGGGCGCCGGTGAAAGGGGCTCGAGGCGGTCGAAGAGCCACAGCCTCCAACCAGCGAGCGCCCTGAAGCCCGCATCATGAGCCACCAGGCGTTCGGCGTAGCGCAAGGGCGCCCTCGCGAACGCGATCACTTCGACGACCGCCAAGAGCCCGGCGATGGCGCCCAGGCCGGGTCTGACCGCCGCCTTGTCGACCAGGGCCCCCGAGCCGGCCAGCAGCCCGATCGTCGCGGCCGACGCAGCCACCCCGAGCACCACCGCACCGGCGAGCCGGCCCTTGGGAGGCGGGCTCACCTTCACAAGGCGTCGCAACACGGGCACGCTCTGGGGCCGCCTCACCGCAGCGCCTCCTGCGGTTCGCTATGCCCGGCGCCGATCTCGACGATCGCATCTACGGGGACCACTTCGCCGGGATGGTGGGTGGCAACCAGCACGGTCTTGTCTTGGAGCCAGGGTCCAAGTGCTGCGCCGAGGGCGGCGCGGGACTCGGGATCCAAAGGAGCGCCGATCTCGTCGAAGAGCACGATGTGGCCCCCATGCAGCAATGCGCGCGCCAATGCGATCCGGTGACGCTCGCCGGAGCTCAACGACAACCCACCCTCGCCGACTGCAGTATCAACGCCCGCCGGCAAGCGCGCCAGCACCTCGTCGAGCCCAGAGACGGCGATGGCCCACTCGAGCGATCTTCGGTCCGCGTCCGGGCGCGCTATCTCCAAGTTGTGAAGGATCGTCCCGGAGAAGAGATGCGGGCGCTGGGGGAGCCACGCGACGTTGCGCCGCCATGCCGCGGCTGGCACGCATGAGATATCGCTGCCCCCGCATTCAATGCGGCCCGAGGACAGCGCTACGAGGCCAGCGACGGCATGGAGCAAGCTGGACTTCCCGGTCCCCGACGGGCCCACGAGAGCCACTCGTTCCCCCGCTCTGAGCGATACCGACACCGGGCCGATCCGGGTTCTGTCCGAGAGTTCGACTGTCGCACCGTCGATCAGCAGGGAGCCATCAAGGGAGTGCGTATCGGTGGCGCAAGGTCCCGAGCTTCTGCGCGGTTCGGTTCCCAGAACACGTTGAACACGCTCGCTGGCGGCTTTGCCCTCAGCGCAGAGGTGGAACTCCTGCGCCGCGCGACGCATGGGAAGGAACACCTCGGGGGCGACCAGCACGACCGCCAGAGCGACGTACAGAGACGTCCCGCCATAGAGGAGCCGCAAGCCCAATGCCATGGCGACCAGCCCGGTCCCGAGAGCTGCGAGCATCTCCAGGGCGAGCGACGAAAGAAGTGCAATCTTGAGGGTGCCCAGGGTTGAGCGTCTCAGTCCCTCGGTCGCCTCGAGGATCTGGCGGCGCCCACGGGCAACCTGGCCGAACGCTCTCAGGGTGGGCAGGCCATAGACGAGCTCGAGCACCTGAGCCGACAGCGAGGAGAGCCGTCGCCATTGACGGTTCGCCTCGACAGACGCCCGCCGCCCGAACGCGACCATCGTGGGCGGGATCATGGCGGCGAGCACGAGCAGGATCACCACCGACAGCCAATCCGAGTAGCCGATCCACACGACAAGTGCCGCGGGGCACAGCGCGGCCACCACCAGCTGGGGCAGGTACCGCCCGGCGTATCTGCCGATCGCTTCGGTGCCGACGGTCGAGGTCACCGCGAGCTCGCCCGTTCGCTCGGTTGCGAGCCAGCTCGGGCCGAGCTCGAGGATGCGCCTCAAAAGATCCCTTCGTAGACGGCTCGCCACATCGAAGGTCGTCCGTTGGGCGACCATTTCTGCGGTCCAAGCGAGGACACCCCGTGCCGCGATGGCGACGGCGAGGCCGACGAGCTGACCGGTGAGGCTTCCGAGCGGCGCTCCGTAGCCCAGGACCCGTTCGAGGACGGTGGCCAAGAGAACGGCCTGGACCACAACCGTGGCACATTGCGCGAGCCCCATTGAAGCGGGGAGTCCGATCGTTCGGAGCCCTGGCCAATGGGCGATCGGCAGGCGCCGTACCAGCCGTGTCGCCCTGCCACTGCCTATCGGCATCCCGAGGACGCTCACTCATGGAACGTTACGACGCCAAATCGGTGGTCCCGACCGGGCGATCGCCGCATTTTTTGATAGTCGGCGAGACCTGGAGGTTCTCCTCGAGCCCTCACCTCAACACAACGGCATTGCGTAAGGGATCGGATTCCGCCCGCGAAACCTGGGGCTCAGTTGATCGCTCTCACGGGCCTCTGAGGGCCTCAACCCCTTAAGCCGTAGCGAGCTCGCCACCCAGGCTCGTCCAGGATCCGAATGACGTGCCGGTCCACTCGATGTACCAAACGCTCCCGTCATTAGCGAGAGCGAAGATGTACGCATTCGCGCTCGAACCAACCGCCTCCGGTGCGGTCTCGAGGATCCCGTCAAGCGGATTCCATGCCTGCCAGCTCGTTGTGTACTGGCGATCCCAAAGCTCACCCGAAGGGTTGGTCCCGACGCTGAACATTGTGGAAGAGGTTTCCACCAACGACGGCGTTGCCACGAGGACTCCGTCAAGAGGTGTCCAATCGCTCCACGTGCTTGCGGACCCCGTCGCTTCAAACAGGATGCCCTGGCTATTGACCCCCTGGACGTGTAGGGAGGTGCCGTCCGATGCTCCCGAGAGGGTGGTGCCGGATTGGAAGACCCCACCCAGAGGTGTCCAGCTGCCCCAGCTGTCGGTGGTCCCAGCCGTCCACTCCTTTGTCCAGCCCAGCCCGTCGGTGTTCAGTCCCAGCAGGTAGACGTTCCCGCCGAGGGTGGCCAGGCTGAGCTGTCCAACGAGGATGCCGTCGAGGGGGATCCAACCGGTCCACGTTCCTGCGTTGGAGAGCTGATCGCTAAACACGTTCCCCGCGCTGTTGAGCGCGACGACGATGATCGTGCCATTCCCATCAACGGCGGCTGCGGGGTTCCCCACGATCGCCCCCCCGAGATCCTGCTCGGGGTTCCAAGTCAACGCGTGTGGGCGAGCTCCAAACGGGACGGCATCCGCGGTGATCGACGACTCTTGGACGTAGCGCAACTCGTTGTTGGTCGCGCGAAAGAAGACGTACGTCGCCGATCCGTTGACCACGGTGGCTGGTTGCGACGCCGCGTCAGTCACGGAGGTCGATTGCCACCCGCCAAAGGTGCCACCCGTGCTCTGCTCATACCACAGCTCGCTTGTCGGGCTACGTCCGGCAAGGATCACATCGCCGCCCGTGGTAGCCGCGCCGCTCAAGGCAGGGTTCGGGAGGGGTGACGATGTCGAATACTCGGCAGCGGCCATCGCGGGAAGAAACGATCTCGATGATCCCCCAAGGATCCCGACAGCCGAAAGACTTAGACCCGAGAGTGCAAAGCCCATGACCACCACGCGAGCGGTCTTCATGGGATCTGCTTGTCGGCGACCAACGTCGCAGCGCCATTCCCATCAGCGATCCAGCCCTGGCGGTCTCTGAGGGCCACCGGCGGGTGCATTCGACGTGCCGTCGACCCGTGTGAGTTGAAAGGGCGCCGTGGATCGGACCAGGCCATCGATAACGCCTCCGTGACTGGAAGTTCGGTGCATTATCTCGGCTGTACCGCAGTAGGTGGTGGATACATCACGTTGTGTGGTTCAGCGATCTTGAGCTGGTCGCCCAAAAGTCCTTGTCCTTGCCGTTATTGAGAGGTGCAAAGCTAGTCACCACTATCCGTGAAGCATCCCCCACCTGGCGCGGTGAGGTCGGGGATAATGCCGCATGAGTTCTCTGGCAGGGCCAACCCTTCACTCTCGTGCCCGAAGGCGAAGGCGCCAGCCTCGCGCGCCCGTCCGCCCTCGTGTGGCTTTGGCTCGCGCCGCGGCAACGGGCTCGACAGAGCGTGCCTTCGACTCGATTTACCTAATCTCCGCCCCATCCGCTGATGCGTGGAGCGAGCGAGGGAAACGGCCCCAGATCCGATGAAGCCGTCTTTAGAGCGGCTGAAGGTGGTCCCCGCGCCACCGATGAGCTGGCGGTGATCACTTCGACGAGATCGAAGGGCGCGACCTACTCAGAGGCGCCGTTGGCACCGAGCTTCGTGGTGAGGGCGCCTTCGCGCGCCCTGCCTCCCAGGGCAAAACGCGATCCAGATCCGAGTGCACCGAATGCGGTTCGGCGGCGCCCCCTGTTGGTACCAGAGGTCGCGTTCGCCGTGATCTGCACAGGCGTTTCGTTGTATCGCTTCGTGCTGCTCTACAGACATGGTCGTCCGACGGGTGCCGACCTCGGCAACTGGCTGGACATAGGTCACTTCCTCCTGGGCAACGGCCTGCCTAACGGCGGTCGAAGCATTTACCCTCCGCTCGTTCCATACCTTGCCGTGGGGTTCGTCCAAGTTTTTGGCCTTGTGCTCGGTTGGGCGCTGCTTGCAACGGTCTGCTGCGCCGTTCCTGCACTCGCCACCTTTTGGGTGCTTCGCCGACGTGGGTCGGTGTGGGCGGCCGTGGCCTGCGGGACCTTGTTGCTTTGCACCTCTTCAACCGCCGAGGCCGCGGCGTGGGGCGGATATCCCCAACTGATCGGACTTGGCGGCGGCTTACTGCTGACTGCCTCATTCGACGAGCTGATCGAGAGTCCAACCAGTCGCACGGCCTGGTTCACCGGTGGATTGCTATTTGTGGTCGCCGCGAGTTCTCACCTGATCCTCGCCCAGATCATGCCGGTTCTCGTCATCGTGCTCGCGATCCATCTCGTTCGCGCGGGAGCGGGCAAACGTCTCCAGGTCCTGAGAGCCCTCCTCAGGCACGTGCCCCGCGTTATCGGGCCAGCGCTGGCGCTTATCCCGTTTTATGTGTGGCTTCTTGGGTCCGTCGGGTCAACCTTCGTGAGCCAGTCTTCCACCTCACCTTTGGGCAACCCGGCCGCCTTGCTGGACAACCTCTGGGTCATCTACCGGGACAACCCCGTCTTGTGGAAGACCCTTCTGGTGCTTTCGCTCGTGGTCCCAATCCTCTCCTGGCGGTCGCGTCGCACTCCACTTTGGCGTCTTTCGACAGCGCTCATTGGAGGGGTCATCTTGGAGACGTCCGCGTCCTCCCAGGCGCGTTTCGTCTATCTAGTACCGCTCGCGGCGGCAGTTGCTCTCGGACAGCTCGTCGAATCGATCAGAACGTTTGATGTCCGCACCAGGATTGGCTTGCACGCACTGGGCGCCACATGGCTCGGAGCTCTGGCCGTCGCCGGGCTCATGCTGTTCCCTGCTCAGATCTCCTACTACGGATCGTTCGTGCGTCCTGGAACCGTCTCGGGACTCGATTGGATCCGCACTCACACTCCAGCCAACTCCCTGATGCTCGTAGCACCGATCAACGGTGAGCCCTTTGGCTGGTGGGTCGAAGGTTACGGCCGGCGCGCCAGTCTGATCGCCTCGGCGGACGAGTGGCTCAACGTTGCGCGAGAACGCACCCGAGCTCTTGAGGCCGTTCGCCTGCTGAGCTCTCCTGACGTGCTCTCAGCGCCGAACCTGAGCGCCGATCGCAGAGCAGGTGTGACCTGGATCGTTCTGCCCACTGCTTGGGGGGGTGTCACCACTGCTCAGCTTCATGGCTTTGAAAATGAGCACCCGCATGCGGTCGTGTTCCATAACCCGGCGCTCGTAGTCGTCCAGATTCCATCATGACTGTCAGCTCGGCAGTTGTGGCAAAGCGCACGTCCCGGGGGTGGATTCCATTGATGATCCTGCTCGGATTGGCTGTTGGGGGAGGGGGTGCCGCGTGGATCGTTCACCCGCCGCCCTACAGCCCCCCGGTCGTACCTGGTCTGGTTGCGGGCGGCCACCCTGGCAGCGTTCGGCTGGAGAACGCGACCGTGCCGCTGACCTGGATAGCCGGTGACCCGGCAACGGCAGCTGCGACGATCCGGAATGTGAGTGGGTCCAATGAGACGGCTCAGGTGTGGTGGTTCCTCGCAAAGATCGGTCTCGCTGCCCCCTGGCGCGATCCCATCGTCACCTCGAGCATCGTCTCCACACGGCTGCACCCGTCTCAGATCCGCACGGTCCCGATACCGCCGGCCACGATCGAGGAGCAGATGACTCCTGGGACGTACGCGCTGTCGATGTGGGTTCACGTCCTCGACCCTGCGACGGGCACCTACTTGCCATCGGATGGACGATCGCTCAAGGCCACGATAAGCGTCGTGGCGACGCCTAACGTTGACGTGAGGCGGTTTATGCCCGGGGTGCCATTGATGATCAGCGAGGCTCACCTGCTCCGATCACCGACTGTCACCGATCCCGGGTTGGTCGAGGCCACCATTGTCAACCGGACCACGAGCGTTCAAGGTGCGGCCATCTGGACCATCGTCGCACCGCCCGGGTCCCGAAAGCCGTGGACCAACCCGCACGGCCACAGATCATCGATCGTAGAGGCGGTGGTCGCCCCAGGCGGCTCGACTTCTGTGGATCTGCCAGCAGACTGGCCCAGTTCCGGCCTTGGTGAGGTGAGCGTCTGGGTTCACCGTCTCACGGTGAGGAGTTCGACCCACGAGGATGGGATCTGGCTCCGCAACCTCGTGAGATAACAAACGGTCACGTGGAAGCTTGGAGGGCGACGCCGGTCAAGGTGACGGTGAGCCGGCCTGTAGGCGGGGTTCTGTGCTCCCATCTGGGAGCGGTGGCCATCCATCTAAGCGGCCCACCTGGGGACTGCTCTCAAGGAGCGGACGGGCAGCCCGTGTCCCACGTTTGGCCTTGCTCCGGGTGGGGTTTGCCGAGCCGGCCGGGTCACCCCGGCCGCTGGTGCGCCCTTGCCGCACCGTTTCACCCTTACCTGTGCGGGCTTTGGCCCGCCATCGGCGGTCTTTTCTCTGTGGCACTTTCCTGCGGGTCACCCCGACTGGCCGTTAGCCAGCACCCTGCCCTGCGGAGCCCCGACCTTCCTCGACCCGGCAGTCGCCGGTCCGCGGCCACCCGGCCGGCTCACCGTCGCCACCAGTG
>JBOGFX010000284.1:0-4831 GCA_050743805.1 Acidimicrobiales bacterium | reverse complement strand
CCACTTGCCCTTGTAGGGGTCCGTGTCGCTCAGTGAGGCCACGGTGGCAGCCCGTCGAGCCCGCGCCCTGCCGAGCATGCTCACTGGTCCACCTCCGGCGGCTTTGACGAGGAGTCAGGGTTGGCAGCGCTGTGGGCCGAGAAAGACGCACGAGGTGGAGGCTCAATGCGGTTGGTGACCGACGGCCGCGTGCCTGAGCACACCTCGGTGGGAGAACGCCGTGCGGGTTTGGAGCTCAATGGAGGCCGCTGACGGCGCTGCTTGGCGCCTCGATGTGTCGCTGGGCGACGACGCGGCCGTGCTCGCTTCCTACCAACCGCCCGGCGCGCCGATCGTTGGGATTGGCCTCCCACTGAACCAAGCCTTGCGCGAGGGGTCGATCCACAAGCATGCCCGAGGCGGGGCTGGAGCCGAGAACCTCTGCCGGGTGCCGCATGGTGAGCGCGCAAACGGGCGCCGACGGGGGTAAGTGCAAGCAACGATCTGTCACCGAGTCCGGGCCGAGGGTGGAGCTCTGCTGAGATCTGTGCATGCATGTGTGCTGTCACCCGCACGTGTGCCGTCGCCCTGGGACGCCCTGGAAGCGGCCGACGATGCTCTCTGCATACGGCGCCGCCTCCTTTCGGCCCTTCTGGGTCGCTTGAGCGTCGATCCCCGCGAGCGCCGTTCTCGTGGTGTGCCTCAGCGGCCATTACTCTTCCTTCGGTTATTTATCAGCCAGACTAATAGATAATCCGACTAAGTGATCTCGGGGCGAGTTGAATCGCCAGAAACCTCCGCCGCTTCGTTGCCTCAACTAAAACCTCCATCTGGCCTCTCAGGGGACTACGCCCGTGACATCGAGCTTTCGATGGGTGAGCGACGAGCCGTGACCAACACGCTGGCCGGGTTCAGCAGGCATGCCAACCGCAATGGGAAGGGAATGATCTGGACCAGCTAGTCGAGTTGACCGGCTGGCACCGTGACTACGCACGGTCCCAGTTGCGATCCTTCGGCTCGGTCAGGGTCCTATGCCCAAGGAAGCCGTAGCCGGGGCCTGGTTCGCGCTCAAGAACCTGAAGGCCACGTCGGTTGCACAGCGCCCCTCCATCACGAAGACGCCACCCCGAAAGAGTAGCCCCAGAGCAAGAGCAGCCAGCTCTCTACACGACCGTGACCGCCTTGGTGACAGGAGGGGTATGGCAAAGATCTTTCGGGGCCCGGACATGGCGCCAGGGGTAGGGCAGAGCTGTCTTCCAACGGCCGATGCTTTGCCGTGTCAAATGCTGTGACGAGCCTTCAAGACTCCACGGAGATGCCCTGGTTCGCGTGCTGGGGCGCTTCGGGCCCGGGCAAAGGCTCAGGCCAAGCGCTATCTATTGACGCGACGCCGGGAGCCTGCGAGCATTGGCCACGATGCACCTTTCGGTCACGACCCTGCTGGTCACCTGACGGCGAACGCCACATAGCGCTCGCCGTCACCTCCTGGCTCAGGCCAGGAGGTTTTTTTGTGACCAGAGCCCGGCCGAACTGGGGGATAAGGAGAGACCATGAGCGAGACACACGAGACGAGAGGGGCAACCGATCCGCGCACGGGCCGTCTCGCGCTGCCCTGTGATGTCTCGCCCATGTCCTTCGACAAGTACCGCTCGCACGTGCCGATGTCGCTGAAGGACAGGACCTGGCCAGACTGCCTCTTCGAGAGGGCTCCAAGATGGGCCAGTGTCGACCTCCGTGACGGCAACCAGGCCCTGATCGATCCAATGGATCCCGAACGTAAGAGGAGTCTCTTCGATGCCCTAGTGGCGATCGGCTTCAAAGAGATCGAGGTCGGCTTCCCATCTGCTTCCCAACCCGACTACGACTTCCAGAGGCAGCTGATCGAGGAAGACCGCGTGCCCGATGACGTCGAGATACAGGTCCTCGTGCAATGCCGGGAGGAGCTGATCGAGCGCACATACGAGTCGTTACGAGGTGCGAGACGAGCCATCGTCCACTTCTACAACTCGACGTCGGAGCTTCAGCGCAGGGTTGTGTTCGGCCTCGACAAGTCCGGGATCATAGACATCGCCACGAACGCAGCGCGTCTGTGCAAGAAGCTCGAGTCGACCCTGGCGGGCACGGAGCTCCGTTACGAGTACTCGCCCGAGAGCTTCACCGCGACCGAGCCGGAGTTCGCAATCGAGATCTGCGAGGCTGTGATGGAGGTCATAGAGCCGTCCGTGCACCATCCGATCATCTTGAACCTGCCGGCGACCGTGGAGATGTACAGCCCTAACGTCTACGCGGACGTGATCGAGTGGTTCGGCAGGACGATCAGCAACCGCGACGCCGTGGTGCTCAGCCTGCACCCGCACAACGACCGCGGGACCGCCGCCGCTGCGGCGGAGCTCGCCGTCCTCGCCGGGGCGGACCGGATCGAGGGCACGCTTTTCGGCAACGGGGAACGGACCGGCAATGTCGACGTGGTGACGCTGGCCATGAACCTGTTCTCCCAGGGGATCGACCCGGCTCTGGACCTGAGCGACATGGACAGGATCCGCCGGATCGCGGAGCACGCGACCCGGCTGCCCGTGCACCCGAGGCACCCTTACGCCGGGGACCTCGTGTACACCGCCTTCTCGGGGTCCCATCAGGACGCCATCAACAAGGGGATGGCTGCCATCGGGCACTCCTACGACACCTGGGAGGTGCCCTATCTGCCCGTCGACCCCAAGCACCTCGGCCGCAGCTACGAGGCCATCATCAGGGTCAACAGCCAGTCGGGCAAGGGTGGCGTGGCTTATGTGATGGGAGCCGAACACGGTCTTGACCTGCCGCGCAGGCTGCAGATCGAGTTCTCCAAGCAGGTCCAATCGGTGACGGAGGCGAGCGGTACCGAGATCCGTCCCGACGAGATGTGGGATGTCTTCGCCTCTACCTACCTGCCCGACGACCCAGGGATCAGGCTGTTGTCGAGCGAGGTGACCTCGTCGGCACACGGTACGACGGTGGTCGCCCAGCTGGTCGTCGACGGCCGTCACACGACCGTCCAGGGTCAAGGCAACGGTCCCATCGACGCGCTGGTCGCCGGTCTGAGGGATCTCGGGATCGCCCTCGAGGTGGTCGACTACAGCGAGCATGCGCTGACCGCCGGCAGTGGTGCGTCCGCCGTGGCCTACGTCGAGCTGGAGGCCGGCGGGAACAGGCTCTGGGGGGTCGGGATGGACTCGAGCATCCTCGAGGCGTCCCTGCACGCCGTCGTCAGCGGCGCCAACCGGTCGAGAGCCGGCTGAGAGCCCAGCCGGCTGGATCAGGCTCCCACCGAGGGCAGCCAGGCTGGCCGGGCCGCTTCGTGGAGGGCGATGTCCCCTTCGTGCCGGAGGCTCAGGCCGATGTCGTCCCAGCCGTTGACGAGCCTCGTGCGAGTGAACTCATCCATCGGGAACGTGGCCGAGAGGCCCGCCCCCGCGGCTTCGATCCGCCCCGCTTGCACGTCTATCTTGACCATGAGGGTGGGGTCTTTGGTGATGCTCTCCATGAGCGCTGCGGCGAATGCTTCGTCGACCCGGCACGGCACGAGGCCCTGCTTCGTGCAGTTGTTCGCGAAGATGTCACCGAAGCTCGAGGAGACGACTGCCTCGAAGCCGTAGTCGAGGAGCGCCCACACGGCGTGCTCGCGCGAGGACCCTGTGCCGAAGTTGCGCCCCGCAACCAGGATGCTCGCACCCTTGTGCTCCTCGCGGTTCAAGACAAAGTCCTCACGGTCTCGCCAGTCAGAGAACAGCCCCTCTCCGAAGCCCGTCCGCTCGACACGCTTGAGCCAGTCCGAAGGGATTATCTGGTCGGTGTCGACGTCGGAGCGGTCGAGGGGGACGGCCCTGCCTTCGATGAGCTTCACCGGTCTCATGCCGGCACCTCCTCAGGGGTGGCGAACCGGCCCAGGATCGCAGTGGCCGCAGCCACGGCGGGGGAGACGAGGTGCGTGCGCCCTCCCCGCCCCTGGCGACCCTCGAAGTTACGGTTGGAGGTCGATGCGCAGCGCTCCTGCTCCGACAGCTTGTCGGGGTTCATCGCGAGGCACATGGAGCATCCCGGCTCACGCCACTCGAAGCCCGACGCCTCGAATATGGCGTCTAGCCCCTCGCTCTCGGCTTGGTCTTTCACGCGCCGAGACCCGGGCACCACCAGGGCGCGCAGCCCCGCGTGCACATGGTGGCCCGCCACCACGGATGCTGCCGCCCGGAGGTCTTCGATGCGCGAGTTGGTGCAGGACCCGATGAACACCGTGTCCACCGCTATGTCCCGCACGGCGGTGCCCGGCTTCAAGCCCATGTAGGCCAGGGCCAGCGACGCGGCCTCTCTCTGCGCCGCGTCGACAAAGGTCCCCGGATCGGGCACAGATCCGTCGATCGTGACCACCTGGGACGGGTTGGTCCCCCAGGTCACGTGCGGGACCAAGGTCGTGGCGTCGATGGTGACCTGCTTGTCGAAAACGGCTCCTTGGTCGCTCAGCAGTGACCGCCAGTACTCGACCGCCTCGTGGAAGTCCGCGCCCTTGGGCGAGAAGGGGCGTCCCTCGAGGTAGGCGAACGTGGTGTCGTCGGGGGCCACCAGACCGGCGCGGGCCCCCCCTTCGATGGTCATGTTGCAGACCGTGAGGCGACCCTCCATCGAAAGGCCCCTGATCGTGCTCCCGCGGTACTCGATCACGTGGCCGGTGCCCCCGCCGGTGCCGGTTCGCCCGACGATGCAAAGGGCGATGTCCTTGGCGCTGACCCCGGCGGGCGGCGTCCCCTCCACGTTCACGGCCATGGTCGCAGGCCGGAACTGGGGGAGGGTCTGGGTGGCGAGCACGTGCTCCACCTCGCTC
>JBOGFX010000283.1:0-2932 GCA_050743805.1 Acidimicrobiales bacterium | reverse complement strand
CCCATGTACCTGATCGGTGCTGATCACCCCACAAAGTCGATGCCCGGAGACTTCTGGGACGCTTCGTGACCGAGCGACGCCGACTAGTTACCGGCGTCGAAGCGTTCCAGGAGATCCTTCACCGCTGCTGTGCGATCGGACGGGGGGATGCGATCGGACCCGCCTACGATGTCCTGAGGAACACCGTCGAGGCGGTCCTCTTGGTGGAGGAACCAGACGTGATCGAAGCCAAGAACCTCGCCGTCACATATCAATGGTTGTCCGCTCGTCATGCGTTGCACGTCGCCGTCATGGCGAACCGAGATCTCCACCAGATCTTCTCATTCGACCGCGGTCCGGTTCGGGTAGCGGGGCAAGGATGCGGGTGAGTTGGCCGCCCCTAGGGTTGTGCAATGCCTGCAGCAGCCGCCAGTGGCCCATCGTGGGCAGCGCCACTTCGTCGTCGGCCATCCCCTCCGGCCATTGGGCCAAGATGACGCGCACCGCGATGTACTCGTCGACGATGATCACCGTCTCAGCCCTGGGGGGTCAGTCGTCGGCTTGGCGGCCGCCGAGCTCGGCGGAGATGCGGTCCAGCTCGGCTTGGAACTCGCCCATCAGGTCGCCGGCCACCAAGCGCATCAGGATTGCCCGGCCCTCGGGGGTAACACGGGGGTCACCCGCCCGGCGACGACGGCGGCGTTCCTCGAGCAGCTCCTCACCGATGGTCACGCCCACCAGTTTGCCTCACCCCTGTGACATATTGTCCATCGGCGGTTGGACGGCCCAGGTTCTTTCTTCAGCCGCCAGCCGCCGTTTCCTTTTCAGGGGCGACCCCGACGGGCGTCCCGCTCCGCGGCTCGGCCGGCCTGGCGGTTGGGTTTGGCCGGCTGGTTCTCGCTGTCGAGGCGGTGTTGCAGAGCGGCGATGGTCAACTTGAGGGCGGTCACCTGGCCCTCGGCGACCACAGCCCGCTGCTCGGCCGTCTTGGCCCGCGTGGTCATGGTGGCCAGGGCGGTCTCCAATTCGGTCAGGAGGGCGACCAGGCGGCCGTCGGCGGCGGCTGTTTGGCGCTCGGCAAGCCAGCCCAGGTGCGAGTCCCAGCCGAGGGTTCTGCATGTCGACGCTTGTTCGTCACGCCGTACCCTCCTTCACGGGAGCCAAGATTCCGGTATAGGCACGGGCTCACTCTGCAGCAGGCCCGCTCAGAAGGCGCTCGCAAAACCACCAAGAGTGGGTTGGCAATTTCCGCTTTCGTAAGCCACGTCACCAAGTATCCCACCGACCAGGCCGTTGAAAGCGGACGCGCCAAGGGCGGTAGCGCACAGGGTGCCTACCGAGAGTCCGCAGCCGGCGGCGGCGAATCCCCCGAGGGCCCCCGGACCGAACGCATCGATCTCTTGTACTATCGCCGTTCGCGCTTGGGCTCTGAGCTGCTCGCTTCCCGGGAATTCAGCACTGAGGAGTCTCTCGAGCATCGCTCGCTCGTGCTTCGAGAGCTGCCGAAATCGATTGGCTGCGGTGTCGGCTGGCTATCCGGCGACATGATAGATACCGATATTGATCGTTCGGTTTGGCAGCGTGTAAGCCCTGTATTCGATCGTCTGACCATTAACCATCACTCTTCCCCAGAATGAGCCCGTGGGACCATGTCGGTCAGCTCGCCAGGGCTCCGACCACGTAGTTGATGCAACCGCAGAGCGCGGCGACGTCTCAGGGCCTCCGCCTATGCAAACGAATACAACTTTGACACATAGGCCATTCGGGTCGCTTTCGTTGACCGGATCGTCTTCGACGTAATAGTACGGAGCCTGGGTCACAGCGACGAGCGGGTCCACCGACACGAACTGCTCCGTGCTCGGGTCGTAGTAGCGGTCGATTGAGCCGTCCGACGCGTTCGTGACCGATTGCTCGTAGTTGATACCCGATGACGTGCAGAAACGCTCTGAACCCGTTGCTGCCGCGGTTACGAATCGAGAAAATGGCGCGGACGCGTGTTCGAGCAGTACGTACGCGACCACGTATCAAATCCGCTGACGGAACGCGTGATGTTCACGGAATGAGCTCGAAGTGCGAGACATGACGGGGCCGTACGACGGAGAAGTCACGGTGATCGAGAGTCGCGATGGTCGAGATGTCGAGACGCTCGGCGGTTGCGACGACCGCTGCGTCCACTACCCCGAGGCGCAGATCGGCGTAGGTGTCCATCAGGTTGGCCATCCGGTGGAGGTCGCCGGAATCCAGACAATGGAATTCGATCCGATCAGCGGCCAGCCGGCGTACGAACTGCGCCTCGGCAACAGGACCGGCAAGCTTGCCTACGAGATAGGCGGCCTCTGCGAGTACGACCTGTGGAAGGACCAGCCTCTCTGAGGTCTCCTCGAAGAACGCAGCACAACGCGCATGATCCGGATCGTCCTCGATTGCCGCCGCGACAAGTGGGCCCGTGTCGAGGAGGATTATCGCCCGAACTCCTCGTCTCGATGGTCTTCGAGCCGCCGCTCCGCCTCAGCCACGCTCAACGCGCCAGGCTTCGCCCGAGCGATACCGATGAAGCTGTAGCGGTGACCGCGATGACGCGAGGGGGCGTGTTGTTCGAGCACCTCGGCGGCTAAGTCCTCGGCCGAGGTGCCCCGATCAGCAGCCTCTGAGGCCAAACGTTCGGCGATCTCGTCGGGGACCACCACCCGCAGCTCGGTCATGCCCTCAATGATACCTGGGGTCCAGGCGGACGGTCGTCCATCGGGGCCTGATCGGGGCCTGATGGAGACGTTCAGCTGGTCTGCTGAGTGCCGGTGACGGGTCGAAGCAAGCGCACGTCGGCGCCGATCGAATCGTTGCCGGCAGGGTGGGTGGCGGCGTGCACCGCCCGGAGTTTGGCGATCGAGACGCGGGTGTACAACGCGGTGGTTTCCAGCTTGGCATGGCCGAGCATCTCGGAGACGTAGCGGAT
>JBOGFX010000282.1:0-2235 GCA_050743805.1 Acidimicrobiales bacterium | reverse complement strand
GATCATGGATGCCTCGGGAGAGACGGAGCCGGATCTGGCAGGGCGGAGCCTGCTCAAAGACTCAGACCTGACCAAGGCCGAGCTGCTCGGGCTCGTCCACTTGGCCACGCGGCTGCGCGAAGCGAAGCGATCCGGCGAAGAGGTCCGCCGGCTCCAAGGTCGCAACATCGCGCTCATCTTCGAGAAGCCCTCCACGAGGACCCGCTCCGCGTTCGAGGTGGCCGCTCACGACCAGGGCGCTCACGTGAGCCATCTCGGCTCCTCCGAGTCGCATCTGGGTGCGAAGGAGTCGGTGCGCGACGGCGGCCGAGTTCTGGGCCGGATGTTCGACGGGATCGCCTACCGGGGCAGCTCCCAGGCGATCGTGGAGGAGCTGGCGGCAAGCTCGGAGCTGCCCGTGTGGAACGCGTTGACAGACGAGTGGCATCCCACCCAGATGTTGGCCGACGTCCTCACCATGCTCGACCACACCGACAAGGCCATCGAGGAGGTGACGCTCTGCTACCTGGGTGACGCGAGGAACAACACGGCAAACTCGTTGCTTGTGACCGCCGCCAGCCTCGGGATGGATCTTCGCATGGCGGCGCCCGCCGGGCTTTGGCCGGACGAGGGGACCCGGCGGACCGCGGCACGTCTGGCCGATCGCTCTGGAGGCTCGGTCAGGGTCACCGAGGACGTCGATGCCGCGGTCAAGGGCGCGGACTTCTTGTACACCGACGTGTGGCTGTCGATGGGGGAGCCCGAGTCGATCTGGTCGCAAAGGATCGCCCAGCTCTCCGCCTTCCAGGTGAGCTCGGCGGTGATCGAAGCCACCGGCAACGCCGATGTGAGGTTCCTGCACTGCCTTCCGGCGCTGCACAACGCGGAGACGACGCTGGGGCGGCGCCTCGCCGCCGAGCACCCGAACGGCGGCCTCGAGGTGACCGACGAGGTGTTTGAGTCACCTGCCTCGGTCGTCTTCGACCAAGCGGAGAACCGGCTGCACACCATCAAGGCGCTCATCGTTGCAACCATGGCGCGCTGAGCGCAGCTCGGCACCAGCGCCCTGAGCCACCAAATCGCGGATATATCGGCTGATCGGGATCTCGCAGGTGGGCCCCGGGTTCCGGCGTGTGGCCATGGAGGTAGCACATGTCCACTCTGCGTTCCGATTAAACCGCTCGCCTTCCTCAGCACGGCGATCCACCCTTGAGCGCCGGGCCCGTCGCCCGTCGAGCACGCTGTCGCGCGCCGCGCTCGGGGGTCGCGCTCGCGTGCGCGAGACCCGAGGTGACTAACCAGGTCGTTGCGGCTCTGCTCGGGGCCATCAGATGGCCGTCGGCAAGTGGCGGAGCAGGTTCATCGCCAGTGGGCTCGACGGCCTGGTCGACGAGCCGTCTGCGAGCACGCGCACGGTGCGACCAGCTCGCCGTGCAAGAAACTCGTCGACCGGTGGTTCGCCGAGATCAACGAGAAGCGGATCCGGCGTGCAACCCAATCGAGAGTGACAGCTCGCCCGATCGAGCACATCTTGGATCGCCGAGTGGAACGAGAGCCCCGCACCGACATCCGACAAGACCGCCGATGAGATCCTCGACCCCACGGCGGGTATCTTCGGCGGATCGATCACTCATGACACCAGGGTCGGTCGCTATCGTGCAACGGCCCTCTCTGGCACACAGAGCCCAGCCGTGACCCACCATCTTGGGGGGAGCCCGTCCCGGCATCGCCAGCATTGATCGGACTAACGCTCCCTGGGGTCCTAGAGGGCGACCCCAGGTCGCCACGATGACCCAGTTCAGCCTGGTCGCATCTGTTGAAGATCTGATGATGTAGGCACGGGACGTCCTTGACGCCTGGCAATTTCCCGCCTGGTGCGGGTGCTGACCAGCTGGAGAGGGTCTCGCCGTACCTTCGTAGTTGTTTCGGTTGCTTGCGCACTGGTCGTCGGCATACCGCTCGGAGCCTGGGCGCTCACGAACGGACCGGGACCTCAAGCGTTCCCAGCCCCCGGCGAGTCGGCCAACATGTCGCTTGCCCATCACGTCCCGATCGTGGATGCCCCACCGACGACCACGCCACCCGCGCACTCCCCCGCCCCTCCGACGGGTTCAAGTGGTGGGTCAATCGTGGTTCACAATCCGGCTCACGCGCCCGCGCCGTCCTTGGGTGCGTTGCCGCAGACTCCTTGCGCTGACTCCAACCTTGCCGGAAGTCTGGTGTCGTTGGGGCCGTATCAGGGGATGGGGTCAGGCC
>JBOGFX010000281.1:0-4919 GCA_050743805.1 Acidimicrobiales bacterium | reverse complement strand
CGCGTCCGGGCTCTGGCGACCCGGTGGCTGCTCGAGCGCATGCATCCTGGTCAGTCCCGCGACACCCACGGCCGGAGGGGCCTTTGTACGATTTGTGATCCCGAGCGGTCTCAACGAGCCCGGTGATTGGAGGACCCAAGATGCCCAAACCGTCGCTTCGCGCCGTTCCGGCAGGGCGCGCCTGGTTGAAGGTGGCCCTATGCGCGGCATTGGTGGTCCTGGTCTTGCCCGCGGGGCTCGCGGCGGCCGCCAAGGCCAAGACACCAACCAAGGGGCATAGCGGTTCCAAGACCCGTCATCACCTCGTGGTCCGCCCGGCGCCCCACAAGCCGATCAGCCGGATCGTGACCCTGCACTATTTCTCCAAGGACACCAAGACCAAGGCTTGGGACCCCAAGGGGCGCACCCTGGCCAAGGGAAGCTCTCCCCAAAAAGGGGACAAGCTGAGCGTGCTCAGCAACGAGTACAGCGGCAACCACAAGCATCACTCGCGCAAACCGGTTGGATCGGGGACCCTCAAGTGCACCTACGCCAACGGCACCACCGCGAGCTGCACCTACACGCTCTCTGTCGCCGGCTCACAGGTCGCTGGGAAGGCCTCGCTGGTCGAGATGCAGAGCGGTCTCGCCTCCTTTGGGGTGAACGGCGGCTCGGGCTCATATCAGGGTGTGAAAGGCCTGATCAGCTCGACAGCGGTGGGCGCCAAGGGGGCGGACCTGGTCGTCGTCCTTCTGCCTCACACGTGACGGGGCCCCCGGTCTGCGCGGGGGGCCGGATGGCCGTCAGGAGAAGCTGACGCCCACCTCGTTGTGGCCCAAGCCGTAGCTCGCGTGGGTCGCCGGTGACGAGAGCTTGATCGTGACCTGGGCACCGTTGTGCCCCGCGGACACGGCGACCGAGCCTATGAGGCCCGAGGTGCTCACCGTGGTGGAGGGGGACCCGCTGTAGGCGACACCGCTCACCGTGAAGATGTACAGCGTGCCGCCCGCGCCGAAGGTGCCCTTCTGGGGAAAGAGCGATCCGGAGACGTCCGAGCTCGTGAACTGGATCGTCGCCGTCGCCCCCGCTATCTGGACCTGGACGGTCGAGGCCTGCACGGGAGGCGACGTCGTGGTGGGGGCGACCGGGGCCGTGGTGGCGGTCGTCGGCCCGGTGGTCGAAGCAGAGGCGTGGGGCCTGCTCGCCTGCGTCGTCGATGTGCTGGCCGAGCGGTTCGAGCTGGTCGGTGCCGACGAGCAGGCCGAGGCGATGGCGCCGGCCGCCAACAGGGCGGCCAGGGCCAAGGGGAGCCTCAGGGGGCGCAGTACTGGGTCCCCGCGAACTGGAGGGTGTTGTAGGAGCCGCTCCACGGGGGGCTGGTCAGGGTCTGCTCCTCGGGGCCGGCCGGGCAGGTTGCCCCGAAGGCCACGAAGCCCGAGATGTTGGAGCCCTGGGGGCTGAGCACGTCCTGGGGGCCGGGGAACGCCAGGGCCACGAAGGCGGGCAACCCCACGCTCGCCAGATCGAAGGTGTTGTACTCGTACTGGTCCGCGTAGAAGGCGGGGTGCAGTCCCGGATCGACCGAGTTTATCCCCGCTGCCCAGCCGGTCAGGAAGCTCGACCAGTTGGCCGCGGACGACCCGGGTCCCGAGTCGAGCCCCGAGTGGTTGTCCGGGAAGCCCTCGGGATCCAAGATCACCCAGTCGGGCTTCAGCACAAGTCCCGAGGAGCCGTAGGAGTCGATGGTCTGCGCCACGTACTTTCCCGCACCGAAGGCGTCGCCGTAGTAGCACTGCTCGCTCCAGCACGCGGTCGCGTTGGGCCCCGAGGACACCGGTCCCGAGACCGTCCAGAAGGACATCCAGGTGACCCTCCTGGCGCTCTGGGCGATGTCCTGGCCGGTCGTGAGGTCCGCTCCGAGGGACAGGCCGGTGTAGGGCGCCGATGTCGTCCCCAGGGCCCCGGTGTCGCCGATGATCGGCCAGCCGTCACCTATGGCCTGGAGCGTCTGTGCTCCCGGGGAGAGGCCGTAGACGCCCACCCCCTCCGGAGGTGGGATGTAGGGGCTGGCGGCGGCGTAGACGTGGATCGTGTTGCCATAGAGGATCGGAGCCGGGTCCCCGCCGATGGCCGGTCCGTCTGCCAGAGTGCTCACGTCGGCCGCGACAAAGGTGCTGGCGGGGCCCGGGCTCGCCAGCTCGAACAGGGCCCCGCCCTGGGTGGCTTGGCAGTAGACGTGCACCGAGGACCCCTGCACCAACGCGACGGGGTCCCCGCTCAGGGCCGGTGCCCCTTTGACCTGGGCGCTGCTCCACGCGGCTCCGGGCGTCCCCGACGAGCTGAGCTCGCTGATGACCCCCTGGGTGCCCTGGGCGAAGACCTCGAGCGTCCCGCCGTCTAGGACCGCGCTCGGACGTCCGGTGACGGGTTGGGCTCCCGGGGCGGTCCTGGTGACGTCGTAGGCAGACCAGCTCTCGCCGGTCGCCGAGGTGTCGGCCAGCTCCATCAGCTGGCCGCCCGAAGCAACGACGAACACCTCGGTGTCACCGCCCACCATGACCGGGTCGGGGTCGCTCACCACCGGGCCCAGCCCCGTGGTGAGCGAGAGGTCGTAGGAGTTCCACAGCCGCCCGCCGGCGTCGTCGTTCACGTACTCGATCAAATCGCCGCTCGTGTTCCTGGCGAAGATGCGGTCCGTCGGGGTGTTGACTATCGCCACCGGGTCTCCCGCGATCACCGGACCGCCACCTAAATACGTGAGGTCGTAGGAGTTCCACAGCCGCCCACCCGCGTCGTCGTTCACGAACTCGATGAGATGGCCGTTGGGGGCCTGCGCGTAGACGTGCACCGTGGCCCCGTAGACCACCGCGCTCGGGTCCGACACGATCGTCGGGCCGCGCGAGCTCTGGGTCTGGTCATAGGCGTTCCAGACTCGGCCTGCGGCTCCGTCGTTCGCGAACTCGACCAGGTCTCCGTTGGCGGCCTGCGTGTACACGTGGATGGTGAGCCCGTAGGGGATCGCACTGGGTCTCCCGACGATGTCGGGGCCACCCGACGTCGCGCTCTGGTTGTAGACGTTCCACTGGCGGCCGCCCATGCCGTCGTTGACGAACTCCTGGAAGGGGAGGGGCGAGGCTGCGGCCTGCGCCGGGGGGCTTTGCGTCGTTCCGAGCACTGCGCTCAAGGTGCCCCCCAGGGAAAAGGCGGTCAGAAGGCAGGCAATGAAGCGAAAGCCTCGGGACATGAATAGGGGGCCTCCACGGAGTCTGTAGGGCGGACTTGCGAGCCGGGCGGGGCTCTGCGGGATGCGCCGAGGCTAGCATCGCGGCCTGCTCTGTTTAGGGGATCGTCCGGCGGGGCTCAGGGGATCGTCCGGCGGGCGCCTCGTGCCTGGGAGGGCCGAACTCCGTGAGGTTGTGGGCCATGCACTGGTGCGCAATGGTGGGTGATGCCGGGGTGGACCCTGTGAGGAGGGGGCCTCAGGGAGTGACATGAAGCTCAACAAGACCTTTAGGGCCCTGACGGCGCCCCTGGTGCGCAGGCTGCGTGCCCGGATCGAGGCCCCGGTGCGGACCGACCTGGCCCATCTGGCCCACCGGGTCGAGTTCGTGCGCCGGGAGATCCTTTTCGAGCTCCGTTACGGGCGGGAAAGCGAGGTGAGGCCCGAGGCGAGCGCGCCCCGGATCCTGAGCCCGCAGAAGCTGGCTGCGATGGCCGGCGATGTGCGGCTCAACCTGGGCGCGGGGCACCTCGGGAGAGCCGACTATCTCAACGTCGACTCGCGGGAGCTCGCAGGCATCGACGTCGTGGCCGACGCTGCCGACCTGCCCTTCGAGCCCGCCAGCGTCACCGAGATCTACTCGGCCCACATGCTGGAGCACTTTCCCCTCGAGCAGCTCCGCCGGACACTGCTCCCTTATTGGGTGGGACTCTTGAGAGACGGCGGACGTTTCGTGGCCGTCGTGCCCGACACCGAGACGATGATCGCAGAGTACGTGGCGGGACGATTGGAGTTCGATGAGCTGCGCGAGGTTCTCTACGGCGGCCAAGAGTACGAGGGGGACTTCCACTACAACGGCTTCTCGAGAGCCTCCCTTCGGTGGCTGATGGAAGAGGCCGGCCTGTGCGAGGTCGAGGTGAGGGCGTTCGGCCGTCGAAACGGGCTCTGCTACGAGATGGAGCTCGCAGGGGTGCGCTCCATCACCCTATGACCGCGATGCATCGGCCCACCGGGGCAAATCACGAGCATCCCGACCGCCTGCGCGTGGCGATGTACGCGGGGATCGTCTTCCGCCGAGACGCTGTGTCCTGGAGCCTTCTGCACAAGCTGGCGGTGCTGCGGCGCCTGATCGCGCGCGGAGCTCGCATGGACGTCACCGTCTTCACTCATGCGATGGAGGATCCCGCCCCAGAGGTCATCGTGGCCCCGTCGGTCGCGAAGCTGCTCGCGCGCCCCGAGTTCTTCCAAGCCGATGTCCACATCTTCGAGGGGGGGATGTACTACGACCTCTTCGACGCGATCCAGGTGGTTCCCAAAGACCGACCCACCCTGGTGTTCGAGCACAACTCGACACCGGTCGCGCTGGTGGACGTCGACGAGGCCCGCCTCGCTGTCGAGCGATCGCACCTCCAGAGAGCCAACCTGCTGCGCGCCACGCATGTCGCGTGCGTGAGCGAGCTCAACGCAGATCTCGCGCGAGCGACCGGCGTCGCGCAGGAGAGGATCTCGGTCCTGCACCTGCCCCCCGCGGTGGTGCCGGCCGGGCCCAACGTCGCGCTCGGCGCGACCGAGGGACCCATCCGCCTGCTCTATCTGGGGCGGTTCGTCCGTGCAAAGGGTGCGCTCGACATGGTCGACCTCGCGATGCGCCTCCAGGCAGGCCACCCAGGGCGCTTCGAGGTGACGATGGCGGGGGACCCTCGCTTCAGCGACCCCGAGG
>JBOGFX010000280.1:0-2685 GCA_050743805.1 Acidimicrobiales bacterium | reverse complement strand
CCCCGATGGAGCAGATCACCCCTCAAGTTCGCTGGGTCGCCGGCCGGAGAAGGGAGCGGGAATCGTTCACCGCTCAAGTTGGTGACCGCCGCCCCCGTGGAAGGGTTCGGGCGAGGTAACTGGCAATGCGACAGGTTCAGCATCACCAAATGGCGCTTCGTCGAACCCGACCCCCCTCTGGAATCCCGACCCCTGAGCGGTCGATCCCTGCTTCTACGCTCGTGGTCTTGCCCTGGTGCCAAGATGGCCCAGAGGATGAGGGCTGCGACCCTCGCTCCCGGTACGTCGAGCTGTTCTGGCTTCCCATCCTGGGCCCCTCGGCGACATGGTTTCTACGGCGGGTGGCGGACACCTTCGACCAGCAGCCGCAAGGCTTCGAGCTCGATTTGACCGAGGTTGCGCGCTCGCTCGGGATCGGCTGGTCGGCCACCCGGAGCTCGCCTCTGCGCAGGGGGATCGGCCGCTGCGTACGTTACGGGGCCGCAAGCTTGCGCCAGCCCGACGTGCTGGTGGCCAGGAAACGGCTGCAGGCCGTTGCACCGCGCCAGTTGCTCCGCCTGCCTGTGACGCTCCAAGAGCAGCACAGAAGTTTCGAGCAGACGCTGTCGAGCCCGGAACCGGGCGTGCGGCTGCAGAGGAGAGCCCGACTTCTCGCGATGGACCTGAGGGACCTCGGAGCGGAGCCCGAGATCATCGAGCGGGAGTTGCTCCGGCGTGGAATCCATCCTGCGACGGCTTTCGCAACCGCCCGATGGGCCATCTCAGCGGACGACGAGACCACCGAGGTCGGCTCCGCATCCTAGAGTTGGGGTCGCAGCGACCTCGCATCCAAGAGCTCGACGATCGTCCTCACTCCGAAGCCGGTCCCGCCCTTGCTCAGATAACCGGACCGTTCGGCTGATCGTGCAGGTCCTGCGATGTCCAGATGTGCCCATGGCGTGTCCCCCACGAACTTGGAAAGCACGAGAGCCGCCACCACCGACCCCGCCTGCAAGGGGAGTCCGATGTTCTTGAGATCCGCGACATCGGACTCAAGGTGCTCCAGGTACGGATGGAACAGCGGCATGCGCCACAGCGGTTCCCCGGCCAGAGACGCTGCCGCCGTCACCTGGGCCGCGAGCGTGTCATCCGAAGAGTAGAGAGCACCCATGGATCGGCCGAGCGCGACTATCTGAGCCCCCGTCAAGGTGGCCACGTCGACAATTGCCGACGGGTTTCGCTCGCGCGCGAGGGTAAGCCCGTCGGAGAGGACCAACCGGCCCTCCGCATCGGTGTTCAACACCTCGATGGTCGTTCCACTTCGGGTGCGAAGCACATCGCCGGGCTTGAGGGCGGAGGGCCCTGGCATGTTCTCAGAGACCATTGCGATGGCGGTGACTTCGATGTCGATTCCCAGGTCGCTCGAAGCGCAGAGTGCAGCCATCACCGTGGCAGCCCCGCTCATGTCGGTCTTCATCGTGGTCATGCCCTCCGGGGTCTTGAGCGACAGTCCGCCGGAGTCGAAGGTGATGCCTTTGCCTACGAGGACCACATGGTCTGTCCCGGAATCTCTGGGGCTGCTCGGCGCCCGGTGAGCGATGACCACTCGCGGCGGCTTGGAAGATCCCCTGGAGACCCCCAACAAGGCGCCCAGTCGCTCGCTTTCGATGCGGGCCCTGTCCCAAACCTCGAGCACGATGTCCGGTCGTCGTGCCAGGTGCTCCACCACACGCTCGGCAAAGCACTCCGGGTCGAGGTCGCTCGGCGGCGTGTTGACCAGGTCACGGGCGAAGCAGACCGCATCCGCGACGCACGACCCGCGAGCGATCGAATCGGACAGCGCGACGGGGCGGCCTTCAGGACAGACGACGAAAACACGCTCGAGACGCGTTGTCGCCGGATTGGATCGGTATGCGTCAAACGTGTAGGTGGCGAGGCTCAGGCCCTCTGCGAGGGCGGCACCGGGGGCCTCCGCGGGCACGACCACGGCCGCCTCACCAAGGCCTCCAGCAGCCTGGACAAGCGCTGCTGCCGCGCGGCGCCAAGCGTCGGCGTCCTGTCGCCAACTGCTCCCGAGACCAGCGATCACCACCCGGCGAGGAGAGCCGGAGAGCCTCAAGGTCTGGCCAACCTTGCCAGCGAAGCCCTCGGTCGCCGCGTACACAGGGTCCAAGCCGTGTGGCAGACCGAGTGACTCGAGCGGCGAGCCGGGCACCAGCTGAGGAGGTCCTTCGTCAGACGCTTCGATGGCGAAGGCGCCAACGAATGGGACCCCCCCGATGTCTTGGGTCCGAGCAAGCTCGATGTCAATCCTCACGCGTTCTTCGCCCACCTCCTTCCGGTCGCGGCGCACCTGGTGCATCGCCCTCTGTCAGCCTCACAGTCTGGGGCAAGCACCGCCTGGGGGACAAAGGTGGTCACGACGGGCACGACAGGCAGTCCACACCGAGCGGAGCTCCCCGACCGGACAGACCCACGTCGTCACCGATGGGCGGCACCCTCGAACTACTTTGCGAGGGCCCGCCCATCCGACGGTGGAACTGCCGACGGAGAACTCTCCGAGACTCGGTCTTAAGGTTCTACTTGGTGAACGCGAGCGTCTCGTAGAAGCTCTGGAGCGGAGGCGCCATCAGCCCCAGGTACTTGGTCGAGAAGGTGACGTTCTTGGAAGTCAGCATGAAGAGCTGCGGCACGAACAGGTAGACC
>JBOGFX010000279.1:0-5873 GCA_050743805.1 Acidimicrobiales bacterium | reverse complement strand
GCGAGGCTCTGGCCAGATCTTGGAGGGGAGCCTCCAACCGAGCGCCCGGGGGACATTGCCGGAGAGGTGAGGCTGGTGGACTTCGACCCCGCGGGGGAGGACAAACTGCTCGCGGCCATCTGCTTCTCCCATTCCAACCTGAGTGACGAGGAGATGCTCCGCCGCGTCCGCAAGCTGGCCGACACGCAGCGTGCCGAGCTTCTCTGCGCGTACGTGGGCGAACGCAAGAACCGAAGGCACCGCCCTGGACGCGCCTTCGAGCGGATCGACTACCGCTTCGAGATCGTCGTCGACTACGGCGCCTTCCGAGATCTCCAGAGGCATCGGATGCTGACGGTGGAGTGGCAGCGGCTCACCCCAGAGCTCGGCTACACGGTCCCCGACCTCATCACAGAGTCCGGCGTCGAGCGCGACTACGTGGAGTGCCTCGAACGCTCGAGGTCCCTCTACGACGCGATGGCCGCCGACTTCGATCTGGAGGCCTCTTACGCCGTCTCGCTGGCGCACCGGGTTCGTTGCGTCATGCAGATGAACGCCCGCGAAGCGCTGCATCTGATCGAGCTCCGCTCGGGGACCCAGGGCCATCCCTCCTACCGACGCATCGCGGCACAGATGTACCGGGCGATCGCAGAGGTGGCCGGCCACAAGGCCATCGCAGCGGCGATGGTCCATGTCGAAGGCCGCTGGGCCGACCTCGAGCGCCTGGAATCGGAGCGCCGGGCGGAGGCCCGCAGGGCGCAGCGGACCGGAATTCCTGAAGCTCGCTGATCAGGGAGGACGCACAAAGCCCCTGATGCGCCCGGGGCTGTCGCTCTTGACTGGGGCCCCTCGAATCTGCGTATCGTACGGCTAGTCCCGATCGCCCCGGGGAAAGCAGGGGGTCCTGCCGCCGGTGGGGGGATGAAACTTACGGAGGCAGGCTCGGGGGACCGAGTAGAGAACACCAGTCGGTCGGAACCGCTGGCCCGACGACGTGACGGCCCCAAAGGACCCCCGGGCCCTGCCCCGTTTGAAGCCCAGGCGTCGAAGCGGCTCCTTGAGGGTAGAGCCCAGCGTCGCGACGCCGGCGCCAACGTCTATGCTCCGCCGTCGATATGCCCACCCGAAAGACGACCGTGCCAGAGGAACTCGACGACGCAGCCCCTGAGGACCTCGACGACCTTGACGAGGCAGACATCGATGCCCTGGACGAGGGCGACGAAGCCCTCGGCGATGAGGACATAGACGAAGAAGCCCTGGACGACGAGGACATAGAAGAGGACCTCGGGTCTTCGGGCCTCGGCGACGAGGACGACGAGGACGACGACGGGGTCGAGGGCGGCGAGGAGGAGGAAGGCGCAACGGCGGTCGTGACCGCGCACCCGGGCGAAGAGACCGAGGAAGACGACGAGGACGAGGCCGACGACGAGGACATCGAGGCGAGCCTGGACGTCATCTTGAAGGAGCGTCTTGTCGTCGACGACGAGGTCGAGGACGAGGAGACCACCGAGACCGAGGACCGCACGGAGCCCGGCGAACGTGTCCTGCCAAAGCAGCCCGACGAGTTCGTCTGTCGCTCCTGTTTCTTGGTCAAGCACTCGAGCCAGTTGGCCGACAAGCGCCGCGGACTCTGTCGTGACTGCGTCTGAGCAAAGCCCGAGAGCCTCGCTCAAGACCGCGCTCGACCTCTTCGTCTACGCGCCCGTCGGCCTCGTCGCGACCCGCCCCAAGGACTGGGCCGACGAAGAGCTCGACGAGCTCGCAAAAAGGGGCCGCGGAATCCTCGGGCAGCTCCTCAACAACGCGCGCGCCATCGGACATCTCAGCCTGTCTGCTGGGTCCCGGACCATCAACGATGGCCCCGAGGAGCTCGAAGAGCCGTCGGAACCCACCACAGCGGCCGTCGTGAGGCCCGCGAGCACGCTCGAGCAAGCCCCGGGACCGCCGGTCGCCAGGGGAGTGGGGATCGAGGGCTACGAGGCCCTGTCCGCCTCCCAGGTCGTGAGGCGCCTAGACGGGCTGGCACGCGACGAGCTCGAGGCGCTCTATCGTTTCGAGCTCGCCACGAGGCACCGCCGCACGATCCTGCATCGGGCACGCCAGCTGCTGGGCGTAGAAGACGCCCCGGGGGCACCCTGAGGGGCCCGTGGAGTCGGCTCGCCCCGCTGGAGCAGAGGATCTAGGACGCTGCGTCGAGCTGATCGACGAGGCTTTGGGCGCCCTGCGAGCAAGACGGGGCGGTCGGCTTCTGGTCGTCGAGCTCGCCGGCAAAGACGGGGCTGCTGCCCTCGTCGAGCGCTTCACCTCCCGAGGCGGCCGGCTCGTCGTGGGATGCTTCGAGGACTCGATGGTGGGCCTCGGAGCCGGGAGCCTTCATGACGCCGACGCCGCACGGATCGGCCGGATCGAGCTGATCTACGTCGAGCCCGCGGCTCGCGGCGTGGGAGTCGGAAGGGCGATCACCGAGTCCTTGCTCGCATGGTTCCACGAGAGCGGCTGCGGCGGCATCGACGCGCTCGCGCTTCCCGGAGACCGCGCCACCAAGCAGTTGTTCGAGGCCTCGCACTTCAAGACGAGGCTTCTGGTCCTGCACCGCCCGATCGAGTGAGCTGAGCTGGGCGCGCCCTCCTCGGAGGAGGGGGCGGGATCGGCAGGCCGATGAGCCTCGCAAGCTCGGGCACGAGGCCCGCCGCCTTGCGTGCCGCCTCCTTGGTCTCTTGGGTGTCGGGAACCCCCGACGGCCTCACTCTGGGGCGGACCGGCGACTCGCGCACCGCAGCCAGGAGATCGAGCCATTCTCCCGCCGGAGTGTCTTGGGTCATGGCCTCGCCGGCGCTCTGGGCGAGACGCAATGCCAGGTCTCCTGGAAAGCGTGTCGAGACGTCAGGGGGTCGGGCCGCGATCACCAGGGCTTCCAGCACCTTCCCCGAGTCCAACGCACTCACGACCCTGCCCTGCCACTCCTCGCGCAACGCCCTCACCCGCTGATTGAGGCTCTCGTGGAGCCCGGCCGCCATCTCTCGGGCCTCGTCGTCGAGGTTGATCGCTCTCGAAGCGGCGACGACCGCCCGCAGCTCCCGCAGCCTGGTCGAGTGCCCGGCGTTGCTTGCCGCCGTGGCCCTGTCCTTCCACGCCGCGAGGTTCACGACCGGCAGAAGCTCCTCTGCCATCGACAGAAGGGTCTCGGTCGCCACAGGGGCTCTTCCCGCCGCCCTCTCAGCGGCTTGCTGAGCCTGGATCGCTTGGCGGACAGCGGGGATGCCGCCGCGTAGCAGCTGCTCTGCGACCGGGAGCTGCTCCGGACGCAGCCCGGCCAACGCGGCGTTGCGGTGACCCGTCGGGATCGAAGGTCTCTGCGGGCGGCGCGGTGCCCGGGCCGACCCGTCACGCTCCTCGCGGTGGGGCCTGGTCCCAGTTCCTCTGGTTGGCTCGGCGTCATCCTCACGCCCTGGTGCGCTGCGCTCACCCCTCGCACGCCTCCTGTGGCCTGTCGATGCTTCTCGTTGGTCGGGCCCTCGGCGCTCGCCGTTACCGGCTCGGTGGCGCGCCGTGGAAACAGCGGGCACCGCGACCCCGGGCTCGGGCCTGGCACTGCCGATCACCTCGATGCGCTGCGCGGCATCCTCTGTGCGAACGGCCCTGATGGGCAGGACCGAGAGGACCTCTATGCCCTCCAACCCGGACTCGATCTCGGCGCGCACCACGTCGCCGAGCCGGACCCCTTGGGGTACCAGCACGCTTGCAAGGACGCCACGCGGTTGGCGGGCGCCCGCCGCGCGCCAGCGCCAGGAGCCGTCGGGGGCCTGGCTGGTCAGCTCGATGTCCGCGTGCCTTGGCATGCGGTCGAACAACCTACCGCGGAGCGCCCCGAGCCTGTGCCCGAACATGGGACGCGCTCGACCCGCTCCTACAAAGGCCAGGTGGCAGCGACGGTTGGCGCCAGGGCACCCTCCCGACTTCATCCAGCCCCTTTGGGTGCGGCCGGCCCACGAGCGCGCAACCCCTCGAGCCTGGTCCCTCAACCGCGACCACCAGCTCGCGCCTGAAACGGCGAGGCTGACCGTGCCGGCCCCCTTGTTGACCGTGAGAGCGACGCCACAGAGATAGCTCTGGTCCCAACGCCCGGACCCCCGAGCTCTAGAGAAGCCAGAAACGTGAGCACGGGTTGTGCTCGCTGGCGGAGGCGGCGCGGGAAGCCCAAGTTCACCCCGAGCCTTTCGGCGCCCTCTCTCGAGCGCTCGGGCCCTTCGAGCCCGCCTGGCGCGTGGCGTGGGGGATCCCCTGGCCGATCTGCCTGCCGGGCCCGTGGCCCATCGACGATCCTGGGCACCGACGGCTCGTGCGCTCCATCGACGGGTTGTGCCATCAGATGGGCCCGGTGGCCGTAAGATGGATTGACGTCGAGTTGGTGGCGTGCCCTCGGCGGTGGTGCGGCGGGGACCTGCCTGCAGGAGGACCGCTATGAGTGACCGTTCGCAGAGCGACCCCGAACCGCGCCCGGCGGAGCCCGGAGTGCCAGGGCCCCAACCCCCCATCTCGCACTCGGACCGCCCCGCGTGGACCGTTCCGCCCGGGGGCCCACCAGAGCGACAAGGCCCGCCGGACGCCCCGACCGTGGAACAGCCGGCCGCCGGGGGCCCGCCGCTCAGCCACCCCGGCCCGCCCTTCGTGCCGCCCCCGATCCCGCCCCCCCAACCCCCCGCACCACCGCGGGGCGCCGGCATGGCTTCTCCACGGGCGTGGCTGCTCGTCGCCATCATCGCCGCGGTGATCGGAGCCGGGGTGGGCGCCGGAGTCACCGCGCTGACGGGTGGGAACGGCTCTGGGACGGTCACGACGGTGAAGGAGGCCAACGGCGCTCCCGGGGCTGCGATCGTCCAGGGAGCGAGCATCCCCCAGCTCGTGGACAAGCTGCTGCCCGCGGTCGTCTCAATCGACGTGAAGACCCCCCAGCAGGAGGACCAGGGCACCGGGATGATCATCTCGGCGAACGGGATGATCGTGACCAACTACCACGTGATCGCGCTCGCGGATCAACAGGGAGGAGCCCTGACGGTGACCGAATCGGGATCGACCAGCGCGCTGAAGGCGACGATCGTGGGCACAGAGCAGGCCCAAGACATCGCCCTGCTGCGGATCTCGGGGGCGTCGGGGCTCAAGACCGTCACCTTCGGTGACTCCGACAAGGCGGTGGTCGGTGACGCCGTGGTCGCGATAGGCAACGCGCTGGGTCTGGCCCAAGGCTCGCCCACCGTCACCCAGGGGATCGTGTCCGCCGTGGGACGGACGGTGACGGCGGGTGACGGAGGGGTCTCCACCGAGACCCTCTCGAACATGATCCAGACCGACGCGGCCATCAACCCGGGGAACTCGGGCGGCCCTCTGGTCGACTCGGCGGGCGACGTGATCGGCATGAACACCGCGGTGGCGGGGGCGACGAGCGATGGCCAGAGCGCACAGAACATCGGCTTCGCGATCCCGTCGTCGCAGATCGAAGCCCTCATACCCGCTCTGCAAAAGGGTGGGACCGAGGGACGTTCTCCTGGATACATGGGGGTGGAGATCACCACGCTCACTCCCCAGCTGCGCTCTCAGTACGGCTTCACGCCGACCTCGGGCGCGGTCATCACCTCCGTCGTGCCCGGGAGCCCTGCCGCGAAGGCGGGGCTGGCTGCTGACGACATCATCGTCGGGGTCGGATCCAAGACGATCACCTCCGCGGCCGATCTGGCGGCAGCCGTCCAGTCCTACACGGCCGGCCAGAGCATCCAGGTCACCTACTACAGAGGCGATCTCAAGCATTCGACGACCCTCACCTTGGTGTCCCAGTCGGCGATCCAGAACCTCGAGAACAGCAGCTCTGGCAGCGGGTCCGGTGGTGGCGGCCTCTTCGG
>JBOGFX010000278.1:0-8027 GCA_050743805.1 Acidimicrobiales bacterium | reverse complement strand
ACCCAGGATCCCCCCGACCACGAAGCCGCTCAAGGGGCTCATTCCGGCCAACAGCGCGCCGGCACCACCGGCCGCTGACACATCGGTGAGGGCATGGCCTCCGAACGAGTGGCCCCGGATGACGGTGAAGACCCCTACCACCGCCGAGGTCGCCGCGGTCATGGCGCCGACGCAGAGCGCGATCTGAACCGTCTGGTTGGAGAAGAAGCCGGGGCCGATGAGCTGGCCGAAGGCGGTGGCCGACACGTTCAAGGGGCTGCCAAGGCCGCGCTCGAGGCGAGGAGCTCCTCGTCTCCGGACTCGGGTCCTGCGACCACCAGGATGCGCCCGTGGACCCTAAGGACGTCCACGTGATGCCCGTACAAGGCGCTCAGGACGTCTCCACGCACGACCTCTTGGGTGGTGCCGATCGCGACCTTGCCGCCCGCGATGTACGCGATGCGGTCCATCACCCCCAACAACGGGTTCATCTCGTGCGCCGACAGAAAGACCGCCACGCCCTGCTCGGCGGTCACCCTGGAGAGCAGGGAGACGACCTCGTAGGTGCTCGCAAGGTCCAGGTTCGCGAGCGGCTCGTCGAGCAGGAGCAGCTGGGGACGGCCGACGAGGGCGTGCGCGATCAGGACCCGCTGTTGCTCTCCACCAGAAAGCTCCCCTACGCGGGCCTTTGCTAGCGAGCTGACGTCGAGTCTTTCGAGCATCTCGTCGGCGGCGGCCATGCGCGCCCTGCGGCGGCCCAAGGGGATCCCGAAGCGGTCGCCGTCCAAGCCGAGTGCCACGAGGTCCCTCGCCCGAAGCGGCAGGTCAGCGGAGAGAGTCGAGCGCTGTGGGACGTAGCCGACCGCCCGGCGCCCCCTTGCCGAGGGCAGGGTGACCCTTCCCGCGTCCGAGCGCTGCAATCCCAGGATCACCCGGAAGAGGGTCGTCTTGCCCGCGCCGTTCGAGCCGATCAGGCCTATCAGCTCGCCCGCGCAGATGCTGAAGGTGACCGAGCTCAAGATCTTGCGGTTCGCCATCGAGACGTCGACCATCTCGACCCCGAGGACGTCAGTCATTGGGCGTCACCGTGGCCCTTCGTGAGATGTGACCGCACGCTCGATGTTTTGAACGGTTGCGAGCATCCATCGCTGGTAGGTGTATCCGGGTGTGGGCATCGTCTCGTCCACTCCGACGACCGGGACCCCACTGGAGCGTGCCGTGCGAAGGAATGTCTCGGTCAGCGAGTCGACCACCTGGCGGTTGTAGACGAAGACCTTCACCTCGTGGCCGGTGAGCAGCTGCTGTTCGAGCGCCGTGTCCTGGGGTGGTGGGTCGATCCCGTTCATGACGTCGAGCTCGAGACGCTCGGGCGTTCGTATCTGCGCGTCCATCGCCTGGAGCAGATAGTCGGCGATCGGCTCGGTGGTCGCCACCGGTGTCCCGCCGTGGTTTGAACGGAAGGTCGCGACAGCCCGGAGCCAGGGTCGCTGGGATGCCTTGAAGCGCGCCAGGTTCGCATCGAAGTAACCGCCATGAGCCGGGTCGATCTTTCCCAGGGCGACCGCGACGGCGGTGGCGACCAGGGTCATCGTGGCCGGCTTGTACCAGAGGTGCGGGTTCGGGGTTTGCTCGCCCAGACCGAGGAGATGCGCGACGACGATGACGTGACGTCCCGACGAGGCCGATGCAGACTCGATCCGGTTCATGAAGGTGTCGTACCCGAGCCCGTTTTGCACGATGAGCCGAGCGGACGCGACGGTTGCGAGTGCGCCGGGCGAGAGCTCGAAGCTGTGAGGGTCGGCGTCTGGGTTGTCGATGAGAGAGGACACCTTGACGAAGGGACCCCCGACTTGAGCGATGACGTTGCCGTACTCGTTCTCTGCGGCAACCGCCGGGACGGCGGTGAACCTGGCTTTTGCGGCAGCGACCGGCGCCGCTTCCAGCACCGACCCAGACGTGCCCACGAGGAGCAGGGCCAGCGCCATGGCGGCCGGACACTTGAGCTGGATGTCACGCGGGTGCCTGCTTTTAACCATATTCGTAGTGATTATTGTTTAGATTAGCAAGACGCGGGACGGCCTTCGGAGGAAGACGCCGGACGGCCCGGCTCGGACGTTTCGAGGCGGCAGGTGGCTAGAAGACGCTCAACCCCACGGGGAGCCCGGAACGCCCTGTGAGCAGGGACAACAAGTCTGGTGCGCTGCTCAGCTCGGCGGCCAGTCGACCCGCCAGGATGCAGGATGCCTTGATTGGGGGCATGAGGACGTCCGGCACCTCGAGGCCCAGGGCCCTGGCAACGTCGATGCTGTGAACCGCGAGCTCGAAGGTGCGCGTGGGGAGGAAGCCGCCAAAGGTCATGGGGCCGGCCGCAGATCCCACTTCCTCGTCCTCGCCCGTGCGGCCGACCAGGGCTAGCACCCGACCGCTCAGCTCGTGGAGTGCTGCAGCCGGGTTGGGACCCAGGGCCGCCCCGGCCTCTCGTCCTCGCTGCGCGATCGCAGCGTTGCGCGCGGCGCGCGTCGTCTCATCCATGTCGGGAGACAAAGCGCTGTGGAAGTACGCGACAGGCCCGTCGACGAAGGGTCCCTCCACGGAGCGGCCAAGGTAGCTCTCGATCCCCGACATCGACCTGCTCGCGTGACCGACCAGCGAACGGATGTCCCACTCGCCCAAGCCCGGACGGTCCCAGTCGCGCTCGCCGATGCGATCTACGAGCTCGCAGAAACCGCTCACCGCGCAGGAGAAGTGAAAGGAGGCTTCTTCGCTCATCGCAGACCTCTATCGCCGTGGGCTATCCGGTCAATGAGCGCTCGCCGGGTTCTTTCCTGGAGCGGTCGAAGCCGCCTCAAGAGTGCTCGAGGGTGATCGTCGGTTCGGCCGCGCCCCCATGCGAGGTCCAGGTTTCGTACATCTGCGCGTACCGGCCGTCGCGAGACACGAGTTGGTCGTGGCTTCCGACCTCGACGATCCCTCCCTCGTCGACCACCACGATGCGATCGGCCTTCATGGCGGTGGTGAGCCGGTGAGCGATCAGGACCGCGGTCCTTCCGCCCAGCAGGACGTCGAGCGCCCGCTCGATCTTGCTTTCGGACAGAAGATCGAGGTTCGAGGTTGCCTCGTCGAGGACAAGGACCCGCGGATGCGCGAGGAAGGCCCGAGCGAGCGCGATGAGCTGTCGCTCACCCGATGACAACGACTGCCCGCGCTCGTGCACCTCGGTGTTGATGTTTTCGGGCAACCGTTCGATCACCTCGAGGAGCCCGACGGCACGGATTGCCTCTCTAACCTCGTCGTCGGTGGCGTCCGGGCGGGCGAAGGCGACGTTCTCGCGGACCGTTCCTGCGAAGAGGAACGGCTCCTGTGGGACGACGCCGAGTTGGCGACGCAGCGACTGGATCGTCACGTGTGCGATGTCGTGCCCGTCGATCAGGACCCGCCCGGTTGTCGGATCGTAGAAGCGGGTGACCAACTTGGCCATGGTCGACTTCCCCGCGCCTGTGGGACCCACGAAGGCGATGGTCTCGCCTGCCTCGATGTTGAGGTTGACGCCGTGAAGGACCGGCACCTCGGGGTCGTAGCCGAAGGTGACGTTGTCGAAGACGATGGTGCCCTCGATCGACGGAAGCTCACCAGCGGCGGGATCCTCGGGAACCCCGGGCCTCTGCACCAGCAGGGTGTTGAGCTTCAGGATCGACGACTGGCCCTGTTGGTAGGTGTTGTACTGCTGGACCAGGAGCGTTATCGGCTGGAGAAACCTGGTGAGGTACAAGAAGAAGGCGACCAGCGCTCCGGGGGTCAACGTGTGGTTGAGCACCATCGCTCCGCCGATCCCGAGGATGACCAGCTGACCGATGTAGCCCAGCATCTGGGTGCCGGGCCCGTAGACAGCGTTTATCTGGGCCGTGTAGAGGTTGGCGTCGCGGTACTGGCCGACCACGTTGCGGTGGTGGATGACGTTGTGAAACTGCCGGTTGTGGGCAGCGACGACCCTGACCCCGTGCAGGCTCTCCGAGAGATCCGCCAGCACGTTCGCGATGCCGTCGCGGACCCGGCTGTAGCCGATCTCCGAGGCATGATGGAACCAGATGGACAGTACCGTCAGCACCGGTACGACCACGAGCACCGTGATGACCGCCATCCGAACGTTGAGGACGAAGAGGATGATGGTGATGACGATCATCGTCAGGCCCTGAACTGCGAAGTTGGCGAGGCCGTCTTGGAGCAGCTGTTGGAGGTTCTCGATGTCGCTGGTCATCCGGGTCATGATGACGCCCGCCTTCTCCCCGGTGTAGAAGTCGAGCGACATGCGCTGGAGGTGCGTGAAGATCTTCACGCGTAGGTCGTTCATGACCCGCGCCGCGAGGCGCCCCGTCGTCTTGACCTGCGCGGTTTGGCAGCTTGCGCTGATCCCGATCGCGATGAAGAACAGGATGGCGCTCGACACGATCGTGCCGAAGCTCTTGTGGTGCCCGATCATGTCGGTGATGCCACGGTCGATGAGCGCGGGGCCAGCCTGATTGGCGACGCTCACCACCGACACGAGAAGGAGAGCCATGAGCGCGAGCCCCCAGTGCTGGGCGATGAGCTGGCGCAGCGTCATACGCTTGCGCTCGGCAGCGGTCATCTGGTTGCTGAAACGCGCGCGGGGCTCTCCGTGCTCGGGCTCGCGCTTCAAGAGCTTGTCGACGCCCTCCTGGAGCTCTTCGGGGATCCCGGCAAACGGCAGCCCGTTGGTCGCGCTGGACGACCCCCCTCGGTGCCAGCCGCCTCCGCCGCCGCCCCACATTCCTCCGCCGCCGCCCCAGCCCATCAGTCCATCCAGTTTCGGTCGTTGTCGACGCCCGAAGCGCCGTCCCAGTCTCCGGTCTCTGTGTAGCGGTGGTCGCCCGCCATCTCAGAACGCTCCTCGTCTTGGCGTTCGCCCTGGGCGAGGACCTCCGCGTAGAGCGGGACTCGTTCCATCAGCTCCTGGTGGGTCCCTTGAGCGATGATCCGCCCCGCGTCCATCAGCAGCACCCTGTCGGCCAGGCTGATCGTGGACAGGCGGTGGGCGATGATCAGAGTCGTCCTGCCTTTCATCTGCTCGCGAAGCCCGGCATGGATCGTGAGCTCAACCTGCACGTCAATCGCGCTCGTGGCGTCGTCGAGGACCAGGATCGGCGGGTTGACCAGAAGGGTCCTGGCGATGGCGATGCGCTGGCGCTGGCCACCCGAAAGTGTGTAACCGCGCTCGCCGACCACGGTGTCGTACCCGTCGGGGAGCTCCCGTATGAACCCATCGGCCCCCGCTGCCCGCGCCGCCGCCTCGATGTCGGCGAAGTCCGCGTCCGGACGGCCGTAGGTGATGTTGTCCCGGATCGAGACCGAGAAGAGGAAGGGCTCGTCCAAGACGATCCCCACCTTGTGCCTGAGGCTCGCTATCGTGAGATCACGGACGTCGCGGCCGTCGACGAGCACCTTTCCGCCGGTGACGTCGTAGAAGCGGCCCAGGAGCCTTGCGACCGTGGACTTGCCTGAACCCGTGCGGCCCACGAGAGCGACCGTCTCCCCCGGGGCGAGATGGAGATCGAAGCCGTCGAGCACCTTTGGGTTCCCGGCTGAGTACGAGAAGTCGACTCGCTCGAATCGAACATCCCCGGCACAGTTCACGATGTCCGCGGCACCGGGGCTGTCGAAGACGGTCGCCCGCTCGTCGAGGATCTCGTAGATCCTCTTCGACGAGGCCGAAGCCCTCTGGCCCATCATGATGATCATCCCGAGGAGCATGAACGGCGCCTGGAGCATCACGATGTAAAGGCTGAAGGCGAGGATGGCCCCGACCTGCAAGTGGTGCTGGAGGACGAGCCAACCGCCGAAGAGCAGCACCAGCGCCAGGCCGATCTGTGGGAGGTTTTGAACTGCCGGCGTGAACTTGGCCCTGATGTCCGCGTCCTTGATGTAGGACCACTGGAGGCGGTCGGCGGCCTTCGCCAGGGTCGTGAGCTCGCGCTGCTCGGCTGCGAAGGATTTCACCACCCTCACCCCGTTGACGTTCTCGTCCACGATCGTGGCGACGTCGGCCAGGCGCGCCTGGATCAGCCAGGAGACCGGGAACAAGGACCGGCGCATCTGCAGGCCCAGGACGTAGACGAATGGCATGGGGAGCATGGCGACCAGGGCCAGGGGAACGCTTATCGACAGCATGTAGGCGAACGCAACCAAGGCGATGGAGCATTGGACCAGGATCGAGGGGGCAAACGTGAGGTACATCTGCACGGAGCGGATGTCCGAGTTGGCCCGCGATATCAGCTGGCCCGACTGGACCTTGTCGTAGAAGGAGAAGGACATCTTGGCCAGGTGCTCGTAGATGATGTTGCGCAGGTCGAACTCGATCTCGTACGCGGTCCTCATGAGGCAGTAGCGCGCTACGTAGCCCGCCACCCCTGCACAGACCGCAAGGATGACGATGCTGGTCACGTAGTGGCTGATGGGAGCCCGGTGTGTCACCACCGAGTCGTCGAGAGCGTCCTTGAGCAGGTTCGGGATCTGCACCTGCAGAAGGAGCCCGACAAAGGAGAGCGACAGCGAGGTGATGAAGATCTTCTTGTGGGACAACAGGATCGGAAGAGCCCTCCTCAGCCAGGACTTCTCACGATCGGGGTCGATCCCCGCCTGGGGTGCCCGATATCGGGCTTCGGTCGCGATGGGCTCGAATGGAGACGCCGAAGCCCTGACCGCTGACGTGCCGTTTCCATTGGTGAGTCTCTTTGACAACAAGCTCATGCCCCGTGCCTCGCCGCTCTGTATGCGACCAGCGCCTGCCGCCAGAGCTCGAGGTTCTCCATCGCGCGCGTCGACGCCTTCGAGTTGTTGAGACTAAGGGCGATTTGCTCGAGCCGGACGTTGACCACGCGGTCTGCGTCGCCCAGGAGGTGCTCGCCTGTGGGCGTGAGCGCCAGCGAGATCCGTCGCCGGTCGTCCTCCCGGTGGGTCCTGACGACCAGGCCCCGTACGACCAGGCCGTCGATGACCGAGGTGACGCTCGGCGGTCGCACCGCCAATCGCTCGGCGATCGCCGACGAGATGGCGGATCCTTCGGCGAGCAGACCCAAGATCCTGTACTGAGAGATGGACAGGTCGACCTCTGTCAGGCCGAGCTCGACCTGCTTGGAGAGCCACGCTGCAACGCGCCCGGGGGAAAGGCCAGTTGGGGTCTCTACCTGTTTGAGAGCCATACATTTAGCTTATCTAATAACCTTTCGTCGAGCAACCCTTTGCGGGCCCCCCAGAGCCCGGCACCCAGCCTCTGGCCGCCGCCTCGACCCGGGGAGCCCGCCTGGGGGCAGGGACGCTCGGTTTCGACGGCGTCGTCGGCTTCGACGCGGCGATGAGGATCTTTCGGCGCTGTGCTGCGGTGCCTACGAACTCTTGGGCCTTGCCCACCGAGTGATTGCAGCCGTGGCCCGCCGTCAGCGGGACAACTTTGTGGCGGTCGATGCCCACCTGTGCCGCACATCTGAAGGGTCACGGGCCTGGGGGCAGCTCTGAGAAGCCGAAGGCACACAGATCGCTGAGCCGTCCCCTTTGGAGTCCCGACCGCCCCTTGGCTTCGAGTGGTGAGCGCGACGCCGGCGTGTGGGCGGCCCTTGTAGCGCGACTGTCTAGCGGGCGATACTGAGTCGCTCGCGACGTTGGAGGGGACATGAAGACCAGGGCCGGAGTGTGTCACGAGGCGGGTGGGTCCTGGCAGATCGAAGAGGTTGACATCGGCGAGCCTCACGCCCATGAGGTCCAGGTCGAGATGGCCTACGCGGGGCTCTGCCACTCCGACGAGCACGTCCGCAGGGGCGAGATGGTCCCTGCCCCTGAGATCATGGAGTTGCTGGGCATCAGCTCGATGTTCCCGCTGATCGGTGGCCACGAAGGCTCCGGGGTGGTGACCGCCGTCGGGCCCGAGGTCGCCACCGTCGAGGTGGGCGACAAGGTCGCAACGTCGTTCATCCCTGCATGCGGTACCTGCTTCTGGTGCGCGTCGGGGCGACAGAACCTCTGTGACTACGGCCTCTACA
>JBOGFX010000277.1:0-11383 GCA_050743805.1 Acidimicrobiales bacterium | reverse complement strand
GCAGAAACCGGGTGGCTTTATGCTTCCGCGTGGCCCCCACGACAGCCGAACCTTTCCAACCAAGACCGGTAAGGCCCGTTTTAGCGCCAATGCCGTAAGTGCCGTCGAAGTCCCTGACGGCTGCCTGCTCCTTCAAACCATAAGGTCACACGACCAGTTCAACACGACCGTCTATGGACTCGATGACCGATACCGCGGGATCTCGGGTGGGCGCCGTGTTGTCCTTGTGAACGGAAAGGACCTTGCCGCGCTAGGAGTACAGAATGGTTCGACGGTCGACCTTGTGAGCGTCTGGTCGGACGGGGAGCGGCGAGCAGAAAACTTCCGGGTTGTGGAATATCCGACTCCGCAAGGCTGCGCAGCTGCGTATTTCCCAGAAGCGAACGTGCTCGTGCCGCTCGATTCGACCGCGGAGGTGAGCAACACTCCGGTCTCGAAGTCGACCGTGATCCGCTTGGAGCCGGTAGCAGTCCCAATCGGCTGATGGTCTAAAACTAACCAGAGTTGACTAAATCCGATCGGTAGCGTTAGCGTTGCTCTGGTTGGTTGACCCCAGGAGCGCGTGTCGCGTCACGCGCCTGGTTGGGAGGATGCTTCGATCATGAGCACCGTCGTCGGCGGTGAAGCCCCGACGTCAGGGCCCCTGGTGGCTTGGCGCAATGGTGGCAGGACATCGATTGATGGTCCCCGGGGTTCTCGGAGCGATGAAGAGCTTGTTGACGGGGCCCGCCACGGGCTCGATGTTGAGCGCGCGACCCAGGCCGTGGCAGACCTGCTGGATGCACTTGGCGTCGATCGCTCTGAGGGCACGTTAGAGACCCCCGGTCGGGTGGCACGGGCTTTTGCCGAGCTCCTCACACCCAAGCCCTTCGCTCCGACCACCTTCGCAAATGAGCAAGGCTACGACGAGTTGGTGCTGGCCCGGGCTATTCCCTTTGCGTCAATCTGCGAACATCACCTTCTGCCATTCTCTGGGGTCGCTCATGTGGGATACCTCCCTGGAGCACGCCTGATCGGCTTGTCCAAGCTCGCCAGGATCGTCGACCACTTTTCACGTCGATTGCAGGTTCAAGAACGACTTACGAGTCAGGTGGCTGGTTGGTTAACACAAAATCTGAAAGCGCGTGGAGTGGGCGTGGTACTGGAGGCCGAACATTCGTGCATGTCGTTACGCGGTGTGCGTGCGTCAGGCTCTCGAACATTCACGTCCGCGTTCCACGGCTTATTGCGGACCGATGAACGGACAAGAGCTGAATTCTTCGTCTTGGTTCGTTCAGGGTCATAGCCCTTTGATTAGTTGTTCTTGGATGGGTTCACCCCCTCAAGCTGAGCCCATCGCTTGACGAAGCGGCTGTCGATTGCGAGACTGCCGCCGTGCCGCAAACAGCCACCCGCAGTGATGACGATCTGCTCCATGCTGTCATGACCGTCGGGGGCCCTGTGAGCGTATCTGAATTGGGCCATGTCTTGCCTCACGAGCATGTGTTGTCTGACTTCTCTCCTCCTAGCGATACACCCGAAGGTTGGCGCGCCATCGGCCAAGCAAGGCCGCAGTCCGTGCGGGCAAAATATGTCTACGAGTCATCGGTGGGGATAGAGCTTCTTGGAGAGCTGACCCTTGGAGCTGCAAACCGTGACAATTGGCGCTTGGACGATCCAAAGACGACCGTCTCAGAGATCCAAGACTTTGTGTCCCACGGCGGTAGGACGATCGTCGATCTGACCACCAGAGGGCTCGGCAGAGATCCACAGGCGCTACGGAATGCTGCCGAAGGCAGCGGGGCACAGATCGTGATGGGCTCCGGCTGGTACGGCCCAGCGTGGGAGCCCGAGCGAGACTGGAGAGCAACTGAGGAGCTGCTGGACGAGCTCGTTTTAGAGCTTCGTGATGGAGCAGATGGTGTCCGTCCCGGAGTCATTGGAGAGATCGGCGCGGTGGATCTCGATGTGCCGGCCGCGGCCTCTTTGCTAAGAGCCGCGGGCGGCGCCGCGGAGCAGACAGGCACTTCGGTCTTTGTCGATCGGGGACCATCTGTCGCCTCATGTCGCAGGATCGTCAGTATCCTCGCCGAAGCAGGGGCCCATCCCTCTCAGATTGCTCTAGGGCACTGTGACGGGTTCGCGCTCGATCCTGATGTGCTGAGAGAGATCCTCGACGACGGGGTCTTCGTGTCCTTCGACCTTTTGGGGCGCCTCGCTACGGTCAAAACGGAGGTCTCAGACCACGACGTGGCCCTTGCGGTTCTCGAGCTCGCTCACCAGGGGTCAGCGGATCGGGTTCTTGTCTCGTCGGATACTTCGAAGAAGATCGACCTAAAGGCTTTTGGTGGAAGCGGGTACAGCTTTGTGATGGAGCAGTTCGTGCCGTATCTCAAGGGCCTTGGAGCGGACGACGAGCTGATCGAGGCGCTCACGGTCTCCAATCCGGCGCGGTACCTGACAGCTCGCCCAGGTCAAGATGGTCGCTGAAGCCGATCTGGTAACTCCGAGCGTCGCTGGACGCGTTATGACCGTGGCCGGAGCTGTTGATCCGGCAGCGCTGGGCCAGACTTTGATGCACGAGCATATCTTCATCGACCTGCGCCGCGCACAAGCACGACGCGCGGGGTGGGACTCCCCTTTGGCGATTGAGCCGCTTAGCTTGGGCAATCTCTGGCGCGCCCGTCTCGGTTCTCCCACTGCCGACAATGGGTTCCTCGCAGACTTTGATGAGATGCTCAGTGAGGTGCTCGAGTTCAAATATGCGGGAGGCGGCACGATCGTCGAAGTCTCGAACATCGGTCTTTCTCGTGACCCGACCTCGCTTCTTCGGATGTCAAGAGCGAGTGGGCTTAACATCATCATGGGGGCTGGCTGGTACCAAAAGAATTTCCATCCTGTCGATATGGACGAAAGAACGGTTGAGGACCTCACCGACGTCATCGTCCGTGATGTCACCGTAGGTGTTGACGACACTGGCATACGGTCTGGCGTGATCGGGGAAGTGGGGGTGGAGGGCAATCCCTTGCATGTCAATGAGATGAAGAGCGTGCGTGCAAGTGGTCGGGCAAGCCGACTCACCGGAGCACCGATCAGCTTCCATTACGGAGGCTTTCGCGAAGAGAAGTTCGAGGTCCTCGACGCTCTGGAGGAAGAGGGCATCGAGATGACCAGCGTCATTATGGGGCATAGCGGCAGCATCACCATCGATCTTCCGTTTGCTCGACGACTGCTCGCCCGAGGAGTCTTCGTCGAGTTCGACTATCTGTGCTCCCCGGGCAGCCCTCGAGGCCGGATGGGACCAGTGAACGACTTCAAGATCGCACAAGGCTTAGTCGCACTGGTCCGCGAGGGATACGCAGACCAAATTCTCTTGGGGCACGACGTCTGTACCAAGATCCAACTAAAGAAGTATGGAGGTGTGGGATACAGCTACATTCCGGCCCACTTTCTTCCCGCTGTGAGCGCCATGGGCGTGGGGGAGGAGGACATCAGGAAGATCATGGTTGATAACCCTGCGAAGGCGTTGACGTTCGTCGAGCCCCGACCTGCTTTGGCTCATTCGGGTTAGCTCTTAGGGGTGAGAATCGTCGCTCGCTGTCGTGTTCTCCGTGTGGAGGCTCATTCGACGATCGCTTTCGACCGCGGACGCGATGTCTACGGGATAGCTGCGGCGAGCCGCCAGGAGGACCAGACCACCAGCTATCAGCAGGACGAGCATTAACAGGAAGGTGTACTCAAGCCCAGTCGTCTGGGCGACCGTGGGGTGAGCGCGGCTCGCATTTACTCCTGCACCGAAGCCCACGCCAGGACTTCCAAACGCGGAAGAGACGACCCCGAAAACCAGAGGCGCAAACGCCTCAAGAGATTGTCGGAAGAGCGTCCGAATGGCTTCGGAGCGACCCCACATCCTACTGGGCACAACGTCAAGCCTGGCCGCGTCTAAGCCAGGGTTAGGAGCCGCTAGAGCGAACCCAGCGCAAATCAACAATGGCGCCGACAGATAGAGGCTCGAGCTTGATAATGCCGGCCCGAGCAAGATCGCCGCAACTATGTACCCCACTACCCCGATGAGAATGCGAATTTCCAACTTTCCACGTTTGAGCTGGGCGTCACCCACTCGGCCAGCTACTAGGAGTCCAACGACGATTCCGGCACCAACGCCAATTGCGACGAGCGAGGCGATTCCCTGGTTTACCTGAAACCGACCTAGCAAGTAAATGATGGAGAAGGTTCTTGCGCCAGAAAGGAAGAAGTATCCAAGTGATGAACCGATTATGAGGACGAGGTTTGTCTTGACGCGCAGCACGTAGACGATCGTCTGCCAGAGGTTCATCTCGGCATCACCTGCGTCCAGTACGATCTCTTTGGCCGGCCCTATTCCACGTTCTTCAACAATGCTCGTGATAAACGTGTCTCGAACGATCTCTGTGTCGGGCTTCCGACCAACATCGGATGCTTGATCCGCCGGGATGATCTCGTTTGCGCCAGCCGCAAGCCAGCTCGCTCCACCACGCGCTGGCTCTGGAAGGAATTTCCAGATCATGAAGGCTCCAGCCAAGCTGGGTAGGCACAGCGAAGCGAAGGCTGCTCGCCAGCCGAGTGTGTCACCGAAGAGACCTGAGTACAGTAAGCCGATCCCAGTACCCAGCGCCTCGCCCGTGAGGATGAAGCCCCAGATCCTTCCTCGTGCCCTTGGGGGGAAGAAGTCCCCGGTGAGAGATGCGATTGCCGGCCCAGCGGTCGCCGTCGCCGCACCGAGAAGCACCCGGGTCGCGATCAGGAACAGATACGACGGAGCGATCGAGCTAAGAGCCTCCGCTGCACACCAAACAAGCATGCTGATCCAGATCAGGCGGACACGGTGAGAATGGTCAACAAGATGACCCATCGGGACGCTGATGATTGCCGTCACCAGCGACGAGACCGTGATCATCAAGCCGATCCCCGCGTTACCGATGTGTAGACCTTGCTCCAACTGAAACGCGACCGCTGTCACGGCACCTTTGTCGGCGGCATCCAGGGCCAGGATGCAAGCGAGAAGCATGATTACGGAGCGGCGGGCTGGTCCTCCGACTCGATAGGTGACACGGTCGATGGACTTATGGACGACATCCATGAGGCGGTCCGTCGCTTTCCCGCCAAAACGTCTAACCACCACCGCTGGTGTACCCAAAAACTGGATAGTTCGGATATCTGGGCCCGCTGCCGACGTGGACCTCGGGCAGAGGTGGGCGTCCGGAGGCTGACGCCCCAGAGGCCCGCCGTCGGTTGACCCGCTCTGCCGAGGCGCTACCGTGGCACAGATGGATCCACTTGAATGGCGTAGGCACCCTGACGTGGAGGATCCCATCCTGGTCGCTGCCTTTGAAGGGTGGACCGATGCAGGAAACGCAGCTTCGAGCGCTGCGACTTACCTCGCAGAGAAATGGGGTGCCGAAGAGTTCGCGTTGGTTAACGGGGACGAATTCTACGACTTCACCACCCTTCGACCACAGGTCCGACTAGACGCGAACGGCTCGCGAGAAATTGTCTGGACCCAGAATCGATTTCTCGCGAGTTCGCGCTCACAGGCCGGCGGTCAAGACGTGGTGTTTCTTATCGGAAGCGAGCCTCATTTGCGATGGCGTACCTTTAGCCGCTGTGTCACCGAGGTAGCGGCTTCCCTGAAGGTGCAATTTATGGTCACGCTAGGAGCGATGCTCACGGATCTACCCCACACCAGGACTTCACTCGTCCGAGGCACGACTAATGATCAAGGGCTCATTGACCGATTTAGACTGGTTCGCTCGCAGTACCAGGGTCCGACAGGGATCGTGGGAGTGCTGCAGGATGCTTTTCACACAATCGATGTGCCAGTGGTCTCGTTCATGGCTCAAGTTCCTCACTACGTTTCCGGGACCCCCTCACCGAAGGCAACTTTGGCTCTGGTCGAGAGGGTCCGCGACCTCCTCGCGATTGACGTGGAGACTGCTCAACTCCAGCTGGCGTCCGCCGCGTACGAGAGACAGGTGAGCGAGGTTGTGGCCTCTGATGAAGATATTTCGCGCTACGTCCACGAGCTTGAACGGCGTTTCGACGAGAATGATGACAACCTCACCGGTTTATCAGACCTACCCTCGGGCGACGCGTTGGCAGCAGAACTAGAGCGCTTCCTCCGCGAGCAGGGAGGATCATCGTCGTGACTCCCGTCGAATGGTGGACGTGAAGAGCACCGCGCCTAGCCGAGTGACTCCAAGAACTGTTTCGCCCAAACGCCGGGAGTAGGGGGTACCTGAACATTGGGGCTTCCCTCTAGCGCCACGAGGACGGCTTCCTCGATCTGTTCCGGGGCAAGCGTGGTCACAAGCGCACCACCCTTTGAAAGCTCCGCGAGAACATTCTCTCGTCCGTGGCCAGGAACGGTATCCATGATGACGAGTGGACGGCCTGCCGCGCGTGCCTCATGGCACGCTTGCCCGGGCGAGGTCACGACGACATCGGCAGCAGCCATCAAGTAGGCAACATTGTCAGAATGCCTCAAGATCAGCGGGCCTTCCGGCAGTTTTGAACGAGATGAAGCCGCAAGCCTCCTGAGACGCCGGTTGGAACCAGCGAGCACTAGCACTTCATGTCCGTGACGGTAGAGTCGAGATCCGATCTCGGTAAGGGGGCCTCGTCCCCATCCGCCCCCATGAGCAGGATCAGAGGAGTGTCATCGGCGTAACCGAGTGATCGCTTGGTCTCAAGGTGGTCGTACGCGATCAGGAATTCCGAACGTATGGGGGGATCGATGACCGCGATGTCAGCTCGAGGCTGGTATTGACGCACTGAGCCCGCAGTGATCTCAGAAAAGACGATGTAGCGCTGTACGCCCGGTTGGATCCAGAGCTGATGCGCGGTCGCATCAGGGATGACGACAAACGTGCGAAGCTCAGGGCGCGATTGCTGAAGGCGGCCCATTACACCTGCGCCAGTCGCAAATACCGCGATCACCATCGTGACGTTGGGTGACATTAGCTTCGCCTTTAGTGCGTTATACACGTGGTCAGCGGCTCGAGCCGCCGGTCGAACCGCCAAGGGGGACCCAGTTCTCAGCCCCGAGAAGTGGAAGGCATCATAAAGGGGATTGATGGAAAGCAGAGAGCGGAAAGTCTTCTCGGCGACGCGAGACCTCATGCTGCCTAGCAAACCCATGCAATCGAACGTCTCTGAAGAGCAGTTCACTTGGGCCAGAGCTTCTGCACACGCACGCGCGACAGTGTTGTGGCCTTGCCCGATTGATCCGGACAGAATGAGCGCTCCGCGTCTCAACGTAGGATCTCATCTAGTCTGCGAGGCGTGAGACCCAAGGCGTCGAGTGCTTTCGCGATGGCGGGCAATGCCCTTTCGACGGCGTCCACGCTCCCTGGCCCGCAGTGTTGATCACTGTCGTGCAGTAGCACGATAGTTCCAGGACGCAGATTGCGAACCACTCGTGCTTCGACGGACAGGTCCTTGGACCTCGCACACTCACGTCCCCACGCGCTCCAGAGCACCGGGGTCAATCTCAATCGCCGAGCGGACGCGAGAGTTGAGAGAGCTACCTGTCCATAGGGCGGTCGCACAAAGCGAGGGATGACGCCCGACTCATTGAGCAGGGAAACGCTTGTAGTCAGGTCTCTGTGAACCCAGGCGGGCGAATGCAGAATATGGTGTCGATGGTTCATTCCATGAGTTTCGACTTGGTGCCCCCGCTCGGCCATCTCCGCGACGATGCCCGGATGTCGCCAAACGGCACAGCCGCTCACGAAAAAGGTCGCCCTAATGCTCAGTCCGCTGAGCTTTTCGAGTATCCGGTAGGTCTCGGGCGCCGGACCATCGTCGAATGTGAGCGCTACACCGTCGTGCGACTCGGCGCGCAGCCATATTGGTCCGAAGCGCGATGGAGCTCCAACTCCGATCGCTCCTAGGACACTCACGGCGGGGGCGGCGTTTGCCAGGACGGCGCATGCCCCCAAAGTGGTCAAGCGCCTCACACCAGGATCTTGCGAGACTGCTCGCTTCATCGAAGTCACGCTCATGCGACGGCGCCGGTCGTTGGGCCGGCATCCGTGGCGGAAAGCGAGGGAATGAACACGTGAGGCACCCTTGCCATTGTGCACGAAAGCGAACGCAATTGTCTCTATTCACTTCGGCCGTGCTTCCAACAATCGTTTGCTAGGAGGATGCAGTTCCGCCAGTATCCCGTTCGATCTCAACCGCAGAACGCGAAACGGTGCGCGCACGTAGAGTCCTTACGTTCCAAAGTGTGCTGGATTGACAGCGGGTCGGGGTGTCCGCAGGTCAGGTGGCATGTGGTCAGCAAGCTGACCCGCGTAGCGCCTTTGCGATCCGCTCAATCTTGGGAGTCTCGTGGCGGTGATAGATCTGGGCCCGCCACCGAGGTTGGATGTGCGTGCAGAGCCCATAGGGGCCGATCCATGGTGGCTGCCTACCCAGAGGACCTTAGGGCCAACCAGCAGGTGAGCCATAATCCGGCGCTTGATGTCGTCTCTCCCGAAAGGCGTTCGTTTGACACCTCCTGGGACCGGTGACCAGGGAAGATAGCTATCTCGCACGGCGCCCCCTTGATGCCATCCGATTGCCGCTGGCTCCCCAGAGGCCGTGGTGGCCGTTCTTTCGACCTCTCTCAGCGCCATTAGGCAGTGGCAACAGAGTCGTAGCGGACGGTCGGGGGTACGAAGTGACAACGTGGGTAGTTGGCTCGGGTACCTCTTGGTCTGCATCGCGGCGACCGTAAATGCTGTTTCGAACATCCTCCAGAGGGCCGCCAACCGGAGAGGTTCCGAAGAGTCGGTCAGACTCAAGACGATCTTAAGTCTTGCCAAACGGCCAGATTGGATCGCCGGTGTTGGCTGCGTCATTGTGTCCTTCGTCCTTTTGGCAACCGCCCTCGATATCGGAAGGCTTGCTGCGATCCAACCCATTGTCGTCCTAGAGCTGCCGCTGACATTGATAATGGCCACAAAGATCTTTGGCAGTCATCTGTCGAAGAGGGATTGGGCAGCAGTGCTGACGATGAGCGGCGCTTTGGCTGGGTTGATCGGATCTCTGGATCCGCATGGTGGCAGCGGGGCAGCCGCACTAAAGGGTCCCGTCCTCGCCATAGCCATTGGCGGGACAGTCGTATTGATTGCGATAGTCACCGCGGTCGGCCTCATGTCTCATAGTGTGCGCAGGGCTGCGTTTTTGGGAGTCGCGACTGGATTGACCTTTGGCCTAACGTCGGGATTCATGAAAGCGATGACCTTTGGCCTTCACGCAGGCGCCGTGGGTATCTTCACGTCATGGGCGACTTATGCCATGGTGGTCAGCGGACTAACCGGGATGTACCTGCTTCAGAGCGCTCTCAGGGCAGGGCAGTTGGTCGCCGCCCAGCCCGGGATAACACTCCTTGATCCAGCAGTTGCGATTCTGTGGGGTGTGTTTGTGTTCCATGAGTCGACACGGTCTGGTGCCTTTGTGATACTTGCTGTCATTTCGGCGCTGGCTATCGGAATCGCGACCTCTGTTTTAGCTCACTCCCAGGCGCTACACGACGTGCACGGTAAGCATTCTGCTGCCTCTGTGGGTCCTCGCCGATGGACATGTGGCGGCGATGTAGATGTCGATGCTCCAGCGTCGCCAAAGCCCGACTTGTCGAGCCTGGGCCAGCATCGCACCTCCGGCGAAGCTAGTCCCCACCACGGCTAGGACCTGTGCGGTCCCGACGTCGATTGAGTTTTCGGACCTGAGGTGCGGCGAGATTCGCCCCAATGGTTCCGGGTCCGGACGGCCTGTAGCCTCGTCGTCCATGACGGCGGCGGGTAAAAGCTCGTCCGACGGGACCGTCCTTGCGAGTCCTCGCGAGGACGTTCCTCAAGGTTTGAGGCAGAACATTCTGTCGCTGCGCCAGGGTGTCGTCATCAGTCTTGCGACGTCAGCACCTGGGCAATCCACCGCTGTAGCCCTCGCCTCAATGACGGCCGTCGCAGCCTATGCCAGCACTCCGGCGCTCCTTTTGAGTTTGATCCCGGTCATGGCCATTGCCATCTGTTACCAGCGCCTCAACAAGTGGGAACAAAATTGTGGAGGCCCGCTTGTCTGGGTTGGTCACGCCATCGGCCCCTACCTGGGATTTCTTGTCGGTTGGGCGATGCTTGTCGGCTTCGTACTCGGCGCCGTTAGCGCACTCGTGCCTCTAGGCCCAGCCATGCTGTCGCTTGCTGGTGTAAACGCCTCGGCTGCGGCAGCAAACGTCATTTCAGTGAGCGTTTTCGGCGCAGTCCTTACTGGGTTAGCAGCAATCGGTGTAAGAGCCACAGCCCGCTATCAAATCATTAGTGCGGTGGTCGAATACACGATTCTCCTCGGGTTCAGCGCGCTTTCATTTTGGGTGGTGTTCGTCGGACACCGGCGAGGAGCCGCGTCGCCGACGCTCGATTGGCTCAAGCCGTCCGGCGTCGGAGGCCACGGCAGCCTATCCGGTGCAATGTTGATTGCAATCTTCATCTATACGGGGTGGGATGCCCCGCTGTACCTGAATCAAGAATCCCAGCAACGGCGTATAAATCCAGGTAGAGCGGTTATCATTGGGGTCACCATCCTGGGGCCGTTATATGCGTGGCTCTTCTTGAGTCTTCAAGGAGCCGTCCCGCAGCGGGAGCTCCAGGCGCATGCGTCAAATGTTCTCCCCTACATTGCGACAGCTTTGGCCGGATCAACGTGGGGGAAAGCCATGGTCTTCGCCCTCATACTCTCGATCATGGGTACGCTGCAAGCCACCTTGGTGGCAACAAGCCGCGTGGCATATGCCATGGGAAATGAACAGTTGCTTCCCCGTCCGTTCGCCAGGATCCATCCGCGATTTCGAACGCCCGCATTCTCGACCGTCTTATGCGGGGTGATAGCGGTCATGGTTGCGGATTTGTGCTTTATGTCCTTGTCGATGTCATCCGCGATCGCAACGATTGTGAGTGCCTCGGGCCTCGCATTTGCCTTCTTTTACATCTGCACCGCGCTCGCAACGATCGTCCGCAGCCGAGGGATTCTGACACGGAGCGTAACGGATGCAGTCCTCGGTGGAGTCGTCCCATTGATCGGGGCAGGCGTGCTGAGCTGGATCTTTTATGCGTCGATCCCTCAGCTAACCCCACCGGGAAGATGGAGTCTCCTCGTTATAGCGGTGATTGGGTGCGCACTGATGTTTGTAAGTGCGAAGTTCGTCAGAGCCTCATACTTCGTTCGAAAGCCGAAGGTGGCGCGGTGAGCCGAGGGTATTTGGTCGCAGTCACAGGTACGGGAACAGGGGTTGGCAAAACCTGGGTGGCGAAGACTCTAGCTGTCCGACTGCAGGCATGCGGCTTCCGTGTTTCGGTCCGCAAGCCAACGCAGTCCTATGAGG
>JBOGFX010000276.1:0-19962 GCA_050743805.1 Acidimicrobiales bacterium | reverse complement strand
CCTTCAATGCCCGCCGCACCGTGCTCGGCGCCACCCCTAGCTCGTCGGCCACCCACTCGGTGGAACGGCCCCCGGCGTAGAGCTTGGCTGCCCTGAACGACCTCGTCCTGACGAAGCGCTCGGCGATCCCGAGTGGGCACCCCATGGCGCCGAAAGTGCCCGAACACCGTCGTTCTGTTGGCTCGGAACACCGCGACCAACTCCTCGACGGGGACACCCTGGCGGTAGACCGCGACCAGCTGAGCCACCTCGTCAGGCCCGACGCGCCTCTGGACCGGGAGAGGCAACAAGCGGGTCAGTCGGATGGGTGGGCGGCTCGCCGGAGTTCTGTCGCAGCACGGTCCCGAGCGGCGGCAGCTGGAGTGCAGGGCCATCTACCTGCTTAAACACGGGACGCCTCGCCATCGACGGTGGTCTCGTACAGTGACAAGTAGAGACCACTTTCTCGACGTCATGTTCGGGCGGCGCCGGCCCTCGGATCTGTGGCATTCCTACCGAGCTATCGCAAAGCCTGACTCGAATATCTTTTTGGAAGCATCGCGACGAAGTGGCGCTCACCCGTGGCACGGCGCGTTGGATGCTCCGAAGACACTGCAACGCCGGAATCGGACCATCCGTCGTTCTGCAAACGCGAGACTTTTCGCCAAATCGGGAGGGCTGACCCCGCGCGTCCAAGCGAACTCTCGGCTCACATCCACGGACCTAAAGCGGTGGGACCTTAATCTGGCTCCTATGACGACCGCCGCCGCGCCGCGGGTCAGGATCGCCGAGCCTCTGGGATCCTCTCTCGTAGGGCGGGGGCTGATCACGCCGGCGGAACTGGCGTGGGCACTGGAGGTACAGGGCTCGACCGGCTCGCGCCTCGGGAGCATCCTCATCGCAGCGGGCCTTGTGCGCCGCCTGGACGTCTACAGAGCTCTTTCGGATAGCTGGGGATGCCCTTTTGTCGACCTGACCACTGCGGACTTCGACCCTTCCATCGTTGAGCGTCTCGATCCACGTCAAATTGCGGCCGAGCTCTGGATGCCGATACAGCGCTTGGCAGATGGGTCCATGCTTGTAGCCACCGCTGAGCCTCCCGACCCCATCCGCACACAGCACATAACGTCCACGCTCGGCCAGCCGGTGCACCTGGCGGCCACCACCGACTGGGACATCCGGCGAGCCGTCTCACAGCTCTTCTCTGACACAATCCTGGACGAGGCCACTCTCGGGTTGTGGCGCCGAGACGAAGAGCACTCCGCACGCAGAGTGCTCAGCGGTGCCCAAGTCGTCATCGGTGTGATTCTCGTCGTAGTAGTTGCAGAGGCGTTCCTCTTGGCGCCGGTCGGCTCGATGGTGATCCTTTCGGCCGTCATCGGTGTCGGATTCCTGGTCTTCGTCCTCTTCAAGTTTGTCGTTTGCATGGTCGGCTCTCGCTATGAGTACGCCGAGTCCGTGAGCGCGGCAGAGGTCGCTGCCCTCAACGAAAGCGAACTACCGCTCTACACGATCCTCGTGCCCGTCTACCGCGAGGCGAATGTCGTTGGCTCTCTGATGGAGAACCTTTCCATGCTGGACTATCCGGCTGACAAGCTGGAGATCTTGCTGCTCACCGAGCAGGATGACGCCGACACGCGGGCAGCGGTCATGGCTGCCAGGCCTCCCGAGACCGTGACGATCGTCACCGTGCCACCCGGACAGCCCCAGACCAAGCCAAAAGCCTGCAACGTAGGCTTGTTTCTCGCGCGGGGGGACTTTCTGGTCATCTATGACGCCGAGGACCGCCCGGACCCCAACCAGCTCAAGGTCGCTCTTGTGGCGTTTAACCGCGCCGACGAGCGTCAGGTGTGCGTCCAGGCGCCGCTCAACTATTTCAACGCGTCTCAGAACGCGTTGACGAGGATGTTCACGCTCGAGTACTCGTTCTGGTTCGACTACATGTTGCCCGGTCTCGAAGCCATGCGGCTGCCCATCCCGCTGGGAGGCACCTCCAACCATTTCCGCACAGATGCCCTCAGGCGCCTCGGGGGCTGGGACCCTTTCAATGTCACCGAAGACGCCGACCTCGGCATCCGATCGGCGGCCCTCGGAGAAACGGTCGGCGTGATCCATTCGACCACTTACGAAGAGGCAAACAGTGATTACCGCAATTTTGTCCGGCAGCGCTCCAGGTGGATCAAGGGATATCTGCAGACGACACTCGTACATCTCCGCCATCCACTCGAGCTGACGCGAACGGCCGGCTGGTCGAAGGTCCTCGGATTCACGCTCCTAATCGGTGGTACGCCTCTGTCCTTTTTGTTCGTCCCACCTCTCTATCTGCTGTTCGCGATAACCATGATCCTGGGCCCTCAGGCTGTCGCCGAGCTGTTCCCCGGTTGGGTGTTATGGGTGAGCGTCGCGTGTCTGGTGATCGGCAACGCGATGATGATCTACGTATCGATGATGGGTGTCTTCAAGCGGCGCCGGTACGGGCTCATCCTGTGGGCGCTCGCGAATCCCTTCTACTGGCTCTTGCACTCGGTGGCCGCCTACAAGGCGCTCTGGCAGCTCTTGGTCCGGCCGCACTACTGGGAAAAGACGCTTCATGGGCTCAGCGACCCAGGCTCTCCGACCCGCCCCATTCCTTAGCTGGCGCGAGGCCCGGTGGCCGCGAGCCAACTGGGCCCGTTGGGCCCTGCGGCTCGCCATCGCCACCCCCTACGCGGCACTAGCCGACCTGGCCAACCATGAGGAGGGACCATCGGCCGGCAACCAAGCCCTGCACGCTCAGGCGTACTCCCTGCACTGGTTGTCGGCTCAGTTCGGGTGGCTGGTCCATGCGAGCCCGCCATTGACCCTCGCCGTCGGTCGACTCTTCCCAGGAGGCCCTGGCGGACTGGCCATCGCGGGCGCCCTGTGTGCCGGGGTTCTCGCCCAACAGAGCATCGAGCGGCTGATACTGCGCTCGATGAGCACTGCCGAATCGTCGCTCCTGGTGTCGGCGGTGGTGTTGACACCCGCATTCGCGTTCCTGAGCGTCGGGAGTTTTGGCGCCTTCCTCACACTGTGCCTGTTGTCCGCCGCGCTGACCGGCCTGCTCGACTTCACCTTCAATCGAGCCACCCAGAGCGGCTTTATCGCCGGCATCGGCTTCGGCCTCGCGTCGCTCTGCCAGCTCGCGGCGGTGCCGTTCGCAGTGGCTGGCTCCCTACTGGTTCTAATCGGTGTCCCGGGAACCAAAGGGAAGGGGGAGCTCGCGCGCGGCAGGGCTGCCGCCGTCATCGTGGCCTTTCCGACCGTGGCCGCGATAGCCGGGTGGGCCTTTCTCGAGTGGAGGTTCACCGGAAATTGGACCAAGAGCTTCAGACTGGCGGATCCGGCATTGCTTCACTTCGGTGCCGGCGTGTGGAGCTCGTTGGCAGCGGCAGTGGACTCGGTCGCTCACGACCTGCTGTTCGCACCGGTGCTCGTCGCCGCCGGCGTGATCTTGCTCTCGAGACGCCCGAGGTCGTTATTGGCCGGGCTCGCCTTCATGGCCTGCATCGTCGTAGATCTTTGGGTCGGGGCAACCCTGTCGACCCCTACGGTGGTTGTCCTACTCGGAGTTGTGGGACTCGTGCTCGTTCCCGAAGAGCTCTCGGTCACCGAACGAGCGGTTCTGTGGCTCTGCGCCGCGTTGCAACTCATGATCGCCTTTTTGTGCCTCCACTTTGGGCTTTACCAGGTCGCTTCGTGGCTTCACGGTCTGATCGGGTTCCCGGGCTGAAACATTCCAGGTCACAGCGCGAGGAGGCGGCCAAGATCACAGGGCGCCCAAGACCGCGCCGGAAACTGCGAGCGGGCCGCCGAACACAAAGCCCGGAACCTGGCCAAGCTCGCTCAGATAGCCCGACACGCCGGCTGGCACAGGTGGAACGCCTGTCGGATCCACCAGCAGCAGCGGTCCAGAACGACCACCGGTGGCCATGAAGACACCACCGGCCAGAGCGTCGGAGAAATCGAGCCCCGTAGCCACGCCGAAGGTGTCAGCGTGCGGAAAGAACGTGGTTGCGACCGCAGCGCAGGTGCCGTAAAGGTCGGACCCGAAGACAGCCGTCGCGCTCGGATCCGCCCCGTACGCGGCGAGGGGGCCCCCGATCGCGTATCGGATGTCCGCGGGGTGCGCGGCGAGGTAGGAGGCGGTCTCGGGAGACTGGGCACTCCCCTCGGTGAGCAGGATTGCCCCCCCGGTCTCGATCGCGGCCGGGACGGCCGACAGAGCGTCGGAGAAGTCGAGCCCCGTAGCCTCGAAGATCGTCGAAGGATCTCCCATTGCCTCGGCAATGTCGACGGCCGTCCCGTATTCGTCGGCCCCGGCCTCCCGGACAACTTTGAAGCCGAGCGCTTCTAATGCCGGATCGATGTCAGGGGCCAGCGCGGCAGTTCCCCCCAGGACGTAGACGGTCCCCCCGGGCGCGAGCACACGCGAGATCTCGGCGGTAACCCTGGGGTCCAGCACCTGGCTTTGTGATGCCCCCGGCGTGATGAGCAGCGGACCCTCCTTCGCCGCGGCTAGGGGTCCACCCGCGAGCGCATCTGCGAAGAAGTCCGAACGGGCGAGGACCACCGATCGCGCAGAGCCTGGCGCGGGGAACTCGCCCTGTGACACCGCGATCGCGGTGCCGATGGCGTCAGACCCGGCGATTCGGGTTGGCGTCGGGCCTGTCCAAGACGCGCCGTTGTGCGCGGCAAAGACCGCCTGGAGGTCTGGGAGGCTGCTCAGGGCTGTGTCGCCGTTCTGCTCCCCCCAGCTGTAGGCGTAATCGAACACAGGGTCGGGCACCACGGAGTCCCATGTCTCGAGGATCGACTGCTCCTCGCCGACGGTGGGCACTGCGTACTGGCCTCCGTCCCCATCGTCCCCTCCTCCAAAGGCCTGGAACACCGGCACTATGTCCGCCTGGGGGATCCCCGAAGACTCTGCGGCGGCAACCCCCTTTGTTATGTAGCTGTCGTCGCAGCCGTCGAGCTCGGTCCTGCACGGGTACGGGTCGAGACCGTAGAGATCGATGTCTGAGTTCGAAGGGTTGTAGGTGCCGACATAGTTCGGGGTAGCAGAGGAGGACAAGTTCATCAAGACCACGAAGGTCTTGGCCCCGGGATCGTTCTGGTGGATCCAATCGGACTCAGCCTTGAGGTTTGCGGGCAGGCAGGGGGTCTTGTAAATGCCTGTGGGATCGGGCTCATCCATCAAGTAGAAGCCGAACACGTCTGGATTCCCCACATATGGGGCGATCGTGCTAGTGAACGTGGGGTCCGCCCCTCCGCAAAGGCCCAGATAGACCAGCGCCTGCAGTCCCGAGGGGACCTCGGACAGCTCACCGGGGGACGACACGTCCACAAGGTTGAAGCCCTGCGAGCCCGGCACATAGACACCACCGACCAGATTGCCGTTCGATGTGTAGTGCAAGGTGGTGGATGCTGAAGCGGCCTGGGCACCAGCAAGGCCACCGATCATCGACCCCGCGAGCAATACCGCAGCTACGATCCCCCGCCCGAACACTCGGTGGCACCCTAAACCACCCTGCCCCGGCTTGCACAACGGTGTCGTTGCTCGGAGGGGAGCGCCAGCAGCGCTGGCATCAGGGCCCACGAGGCGACGCTACTCGGAGAGCTTTGCGAGCTCTACCTCCACCATTCGCTCGTGCTGCTCGAAGTCACGCTTGGCCGCACGAGGGCTCCAACGACCTCGCATCGCAAAGATGAGAAGAAGAAAGATCACCTCGCCACCGACGCATGCCCACCACCACCGCTTCCATTCCTGCGGGGAGGCAGCCTGTGCGGGAACCAACCGCTTCTCGGCCATGAGCAGCCGCGCTAGGTCAGGCGAGTGGGCTCCGACCAAAGCTTGAATCTTCTGGTCGCTCACAGCCTGGCCCTTGGAGATCGAAGCGGCCAGGGGGTTGAATGCGAGCAGTCCCTGAATCTGGGGGTTTTGCAAGCCGCCCGCCGCGGTGAGGGCAGAGACCAGATTGTGCGTCCGATTGCACGTCGAGAGGAGGCGAGCCAAGGTTTCCGGCCCCGGTTGCCCGGTTGCGCGAAGGTTGTCCAGAACCCGCCCCGGAGTCGGCAGGGCCGCGCATCCGGTCAACGACGGCGTGTACGGGGCGGCGGCCTGGACGCTTTTGAGAGTCGTAGCCGCCCCCTGGTTGTCGACGAGGGTGGTCGACGTCGTGATGACGTACGGCAGAACTAAAAATGAGATCGCCACAGTGATGCGCAGGACCCAACCCCAGATGGCCAGGCCCATCGCGCTCAGGGCGGGGTTGTGGTGCTCGACCTGCTCGGTGTAGCCCGCCATCCACGGCGCATAGGTGCAACCGATCGCTACCGCAAGCAGCACCACCATTGTGACGTTCGAGTAATAACCAACTCGCGGGTGCTCGACCTGGAGTATGAAAAAGATCATCACGACTATCGTCGCAACGGAACCGACCAGCATCAGCGGCTTGCGCACCCGTAGCTGGTCCGATATCACGCCAAAGACGATCAATGCTCCTGATAGCACAGCCGCATACCAAACGTTGATCCCATTCGCATCTGAGGTCGAACGACCGAAGACCACCACCCAGTACAGGGTCAAGATCGTCACCGATGCGTAATAGAAGAGCAGGAACACCGAGATGCCGATCGATGAGGCGATCAGGTCGAGGTGGAGCATCGTGCGGATCGGGTGCGCGCCAGCCGCGTCGACGTCGATCCCGCGCGCCCGGGCCTCCACGAGGGCGCGCTCCCGCTGCGAAACAATGATCTGATCTCGCAATTGGGGAGACAGCTCGCGTAGGAAACAGAACGAGATCACGACGACCGACAGACAAACAATCCCAGAGATGATGAACTGGTCCTGCCAAGGCGGAAGATGCGGAAGAGTATGCGTGGCGACCAGGCTGGCTATGAGAGCGCCCATTGTGGGGCCCAATGCCCAGAAGCCCATCGCAGTACTGCGGCCTACCTGGGGGGAGAAGTCGCGCATCAGGGCAGGGGTCGACACAAGAATCATTCCTTCGACAAAACCGATGACGCAGTACGCCACCCCAAAGCCGAACTTCGAGTGAGTGTTGGGAATGGCGATCAACTGAACCAGACCTAGGAACAAAGTTCCGTAGATAGTCAGATTGGCGCGGCCGATGCGATCGGAAAGACCTCCGATAAGAGCGGTGAATGCTCCGATGACGTTCGAAACCACAATGATGTTCACGAAGTAGAGGAACGACATGTGGTACGAGGGGAGCATGAGCGGCAAGACTGCTCCCTCGACGTAGTACAGGTAATAGAGTGCGATCGTCGTGAGCACGACGATCGCGAGATACCCGTGGCGGGGCAGTGTGTTGGGATAATGGTCGAGCCTGCGGGTCAGCAGCGAGCTCCGCCAACGGCCGCGACTCACTCTGCCTTGCACAATTGTCATCGACCGGCCCCAGAGGTGCCCGTGGTTCCCTTCATCAGCATCGGCAAATGCTAGGACCCTCGCGGCCACAGAACCGGCGGCTGTGCTCCTCCGATGACCCAAGGCTCGATAGCGGCACAACCGGGAAAGCGCCACCCCACTCGGCACCACCATCTGCCCCGAAGGGGCTTGAGGGGCGGATCGCGTTTGGGGACGCCCGCCAAAGGCGACCGCTGGGAAGCTCCCGAGAGGCGGGCCAGCTCCCGATGTCGGAGCGCCGGCGACCCGCCACTTGCTCCATAGGCGCAGCTCGCGGACCAGTCGCGTGTGAGTCCGGTTACCCGAGCGGCCCCGCCTCCCGGCTTCATCGTCAATATGTGACCATGACCTGGGTCTTGGCGACTTGTGGGTTTGAGAGGTGGGACTGGATCAGATGTCAATCATCAGAGGGCTCCAACGCCGATGTTGGCGACTTCGATAAGACGTTCGATGGGCAACGCGCTGAGCACCGTACAGGCGTTCGGGCGAAATAGCCCCGGTCGATCGACGAGCATACGGGTCACCGGATCGCTAGTTTGGTCCTCGAAAAGTTGACCCTGATGGGATTTAGGGAGGTTCACATGGGCCGAACTGTCAAACGCTGTTTCCTCCTTGCGGCGGCCTCAGCGCTTCTAATCGGGGTGACACCCGCTCTCGCCGGTGCCGCCAAAGTTGGCACGATCAACATTCCCGGTGTCAAATTGGTCCCGTCCAAAGCGACGCCCAAGCCCGGTGGAACCGTGACGGTGCTTCTGGGATCGGGTTTCCTTGGTCACTGGACGAGCCTCGGGGTCACCAATCCGGCTTTCAACGACGGGTTCGAAGATGCCGTCTACGGAACACTCTTCGGGCAGCTCCGCAGCGGGAAGATCATTCCCCAACTTGCCACCGGCTACAAGGTAAGCAACGGGGGGAAGACATACACGATATCGCTACGACACGATGTGACCTTCAGCGACGGCACTCCGTTCAACGCGGCTGCCGTGATCGAGAACTTTAACCTCGACGTAAAGTCGGACTCTTTGGACTCCGGGGATTTCCCTACTACCTCGGTGACCTCCCCGAACCAGTACACGGTCGTCTTCAACCTGAAATTCCCTGACGGCGCGTTCATCGACGCCTTCCCTGGGGACACCCCGAACTGGATTGAATCACCGGCACACCTCGCGACCTTGAAGGACCCCTCCAGCCCGAGCACGGTGGATCTCTTCCCGGTCGGAGCAGGGCCCTTCAAGATCACTGCCGATGTCCCGAATGTCTCACTGACCATGGTGCGCAACCCGGCCTACTGGGATCAGCCGTATCCCTATCTCGACAAGATCATCTTCAAGACTGTCGGCAACGACTCGAGTGCCCTGGCCGCGGTTCAGAGCAACGAAGCTCAAGTCTATTCGAACTATGGGGAATATCAGAACGTCAGAGCCATATCAAACAGCGTAAACGTGTACTCTCAGAGCGCGTTTCAAACGACGATCCAAGACATTCAGTTCAATACCAAGCAGGCACCCTTCAACAACATCAAGGCGCGCGACGCAATCGCGTATGCCACGAACGTACCGGTGCTCAACAAGGCTCTGTTCGACGGGCAGGCAGCGCCTTCACAGGCCCCGCTAGGTCCGGGCAGCACGTTCTGGGAGAAGACCGTGCCCGGAACCCGCACATACAACCTCGCCCAGGCGAAAGCGCTGGTAAAGCAGCTTGGGCACTTGAACGTGAACCTGTTGTCGATGAACGGCGTGACGAACGTGGAGCTGGACGACGCGCTGCAGTCCCAGTGGAAGCGGGCCGGCATTACCACCACCATCTCCGCCGAAGATGAAACCACGATGTTGACCGATGTCACAGACAATAAGTGGCAGATCGCCATCTCGGACCCAGGCTCTGAAGATCCTGGCGTCGGTTTTGGAATCTACTTTCAGTTTGGTTCCAACGGATTCAACAGCGGGGTCAAAGACCCACACCTCGACGCCATGCTCCAAAGTGCGCTCGAGCCGCTGACTTTCAAAGCTCGCCTCGCCGACTACGACGCGATTTACAAGTACATCTCCGACAAGGAGTACGGCATCATGCTCTTCGTGACCCCGTTGTTCACGCTCACGACGAAGAGCGTCACGTTCTCGACCAGTGGGCTCGGGCTCTTCGCTCCCCCTCTCCAGACCTACTACGAGACCTTGGCGTACAAGAAGTGAGAGGACCTCAACGCCCTCGGACATCGGCAGGCACGGACCGGTCGGTCGTAGCTGACGAGCTCCGCCGAGGTAGGTGTGGGCAATGAGCCCGCTGCGTTGAACGCCACGAACGGACCCACCACAACAGGCACCAGGAATGTCGAAGCCTGGCTAGGAGATGGTGGCTCGACTGCGGGCTCCTCACCCGCCTGATGCCGCCCAATCTGAGCGAGCGCGGCGCGTGAACTAGGTGGCGGAGGCTCCCCGATGCTGCTCTGCTCCTCGGATCGTCACGCGACCGGCAGCGATAACGCTCGTGCTCAGCTATCCGCCTGCGCGCTGGGCCGCGTCCCTTCTCCTGCGCTCGTGCTCGTCAGTTTGGTACGTGCCATGCAGAAAGATGATGTTGAAAATAAACGGTCGCCTTACCCAGTTCCAGCCCAATGGGCAATGGTTGGTGCCGGCCGGCACGTACACCGAGCCCGTCGTTGTGACGATGTGCTCCTCACCCTCGATCGTCATGAAAAGCTCAGCCCCTAGATCCTTTGGGTTGTCGGGGTCGGTGCCCTTCCAGCAGATGATCTCGTCATATTCGTGCTTGTGCTCCGGCACCCACAAAGCGCGCTCAGGCGACTCTCGAATGAACGCTGTGGTTACGAACACCTTGCTCTCACCGAACTCTTTCGAGCCCATGAGCGCGTAGCCGGCGCCAACGTTGGGCAAGCCAGTGTTCTCTTCGTTCTCGTCAGAGAAGTCTGACGATGCGTCGCGCGGGTCGGTCACGAACAGATGGCCGTATTTCGTATCAGCCATAGGTTCGTCCACCTCCTCTCTCAAGCTTCGGAATGGACATCTACTCTGGCAACTGTACGCGCGAACCGTTCACGGAGACTACGGCCGGTCAGCGCTTGCACGCCGCACCCACGGACCGCTTAACGGTGGAGACCCGGGAGCCGGTCTTGCGACCGCACTCACGCTCCTCTGTCGGGCGCCCGGTCGTGACAAGCCAGAACTCGTTAGGGTACGAACATGCGCGCAAAGGAACACGCCCGGCCACCCGTTGTTCGATCGCCCAGAGGAACGGCCCGTACTTGCAAGGGGTGGTCGCAGGAGGCGGCGCTGCGCATGTTGCGCAACAATCTGGACCCCGAGGTGGCCGAGCACCCGGAGGATCTGGTCGTCTATGGGGGGGCAGGCAAGGCAGCTCGCGATTGGCCGTCCTTCCACGCGATAGAACGCGAGTTGACGGAACTAGAGGATGACGAGACCCTTCTAGTCCAATCCGGGCGCCCCGTCGGTGTGCTTGAGACCCACGAGTGGGCCCCCCGGGTCCTCATCGCAAATGCCAACCTGGTACCTAACTGGGCAACGTTGAGCGAGTTTCGTCGATTGGAAGCGCTCGGTCTCACGATGTACGGCCAGATGACCGCTGGTTCCTGGATCTACATCGGAACCCAGGGAATCCTTCAAGGGACATACGAAACGTTCGCGGCAATCGCTGAGAAGCGGTTCGGTGGATGCCTCGATGGCACCCTAACGGTCACCTGTGGCGTGGGCGGGATGGGCGGGGCCCAGCCGCTCGCTGTCACCATCAATGGCGGCGTCGCGATCTGCGTGGACGTGGACCGCAGCCGCATCGAGCGACGACTCAGCACGCACTACTTGGACATGATGACCGACAACTTGGATCAGGCGATGGCGTTGGCCGAGGTTGCGCGTACTGAGCGGCGGCCTCTGTCTATTGGCCTCGTGGGGAACGGTGCAGACGTGCTGCCCGAGATCGTGCGACGAGACCTGGATGTAGACATCGCGACCGATCAGACGCCCGCTCACGACCCCCTCAACTACGTACCTCCCGGCCTGTCGGTCGATCAGGCCGCGCAGCTGAGGACCAAAGACTCTAATGGCTACCTGCGTCAAGCCCGTGCTGCCATGGCGACGCACTGCGAGGCGTTAGTCGCGCTCATGGACAAGGGGACCGAGGTCTTCGATTACGGGAACAGCCTGCGGGCGGAGGCCGAGCTCGGCGGCTTCGAGCGCGCGTTCGCGTACCCGGGTTTCGTGCCGGCATACATTCGGCCACTGTTTTGCGAGGGAAAGGGGCCCTTCCGCTGGGCCGCCCTGTCGGGTGACCCGGCGGATATAGCGGCGACCGATGCGGCCATCCTTGATTTGTTTGGCGACGATGACAGGCTCCGCCGTTGGATCCGGGTAGCCGGCGAGCGGGTCCCCTTTCAGGGTCTACCAGCGCGGATCTGCTGGCTTGGACTAGGCCAACGCGACGTCGCCGGGGTCCGCTTCAACGACATGGTGGCGTCAGGCGAGTTGACAGCACCCATCGTGATCGGACGCGATCATCTGGATTGCGGATCGGTAGCATCCCCATACCGGGAAACGGAGGCCATGGCGGACGGCTCGGACGCTATCGCTGACTGGCCTCTTCTCAACGCGTTGGTCAGCACGGCAAGTGGGGCCAGTTGGGTGTCGATCCATCACGGCGGCGGCACGGGCATTGGTCGCTCCATTCATGCGGGTCAGGTCACGGTAGCCGACGGCTCGCGGCTAGCTAGCCGAAAGCTCGAGCGAGTCTTGTCGAACGACCCTGCAACAGGCGTTCTCCGTCATGTGGACGCGGGTTACCCAGAGGCGAAGAGGACAGCTGAGCGGTCAGCCCTGCGGGTGCCGATGGCGGATCGATGACCCGGACGATCGTCGTCGGATCCTCAGGGACCGCCGCCGCAGACGTCATAGACGTGGCCCGCCATGACGCGCGGGTTGGACTCAGCAGCGAGGCTCTCGAGGCGATGGCCCGTGGAAGAGCCGCCGTAGAGAGGCTGGCAGATGCCCCAGAACCGGTCTACGGGATCTCGACAGGGTTCGGCGCCTTGGCGTTGCGGCACATCCCTGCAGAGTCGCGTGACGAGCTACAGGTTCGACTGATCCGGTCCCACGCGGCGGGGATGGGAAAGCCCGTCGAGCGCGAGGTGGTCCGGGCGCTTCTGTTCCTTCGTCTCAAAACGATGGCTAGCGGCCACACCGGGGCCCGCCCCGAGCTGGCTGAGGCGATGGCCGCCATGCTCAACGCCGGTATAACTCCGGTCGTACCTGAGTTCGGGTCGCTCGGCTGCAGCGGGGACCTGGCACCCCTTGCTCACTGCGCGCTCGTCCTGATTGGAGAAGGGCGCGCCATGGTGGACGATCGCGAGCTAGACGGTTGTACAGCTCTTGGCGAAGCCGGGCTGGACCCGGTTCGGCTGGAGGTGAAAGAGGGGCTCGCTCTCATCAACGGTACGGACGGGATGCTCGGAACGCTCCTTCTGGCCTGTGCCGACCTCGGCGACCTGTGTCGTCTGGTAGACGTGACCGCCGCAATGAGCGTCGAGGCGCTGCTCGGCACGGACCAGGTGTTCCGCCCAGGGCTGCAGACTCCGCTTCGCCCTCACCCGGGCCAGGCAGCCAGCGCCGACAACATCCTGCGCCTCATGGCCGGCTCGGCCATCGTTGCGTCACATCGCGCCGGAGACGTGCGTGTCCAGGACGCCTACTCCTGCCGGTGCGCACCCCACGTGGCAGGCGCCGTACGCGACACGCTCGATCACGCCTCCACCGTCGCCAAACGTGAGCTGGCCGCTTCCATCGACAATCCGGTGGTCCTGGACTCAGGTGAGGTCGTTTCGAGCGGAAACTTCCACGGTGCCCCGCTCGGCTACGTGATGGATTTCCTTGCTATCGCCATCGCTGATTTGGGCTCGATGGCTGAGCGTCGGACAGATCGATTGCTCGATCACACGCGATCGCAGGGCCTGCCGCCGTTCTTGGCGTCTGACCCTGGCGTGGATTCCGGGCTGATGATCGCGCAGTACGCGCAGGCATCAATGGTGTCGGAGAACAAGCGGCTCGCCTCGCCAGCCAGTGTCGACTCGATTCCGTCGTCGGCCATGCAGGAAGACCACGTGTCGATGGGCTGGAACTCGGCCCGCAAGCTTCGACAAGCCATCGATAATCTCCGCCATATCCTCGTAGTGGAACTGGTCACTTCGGCACGCGCCTTGGACCTGCGCGCGCCCCTCCATCCCGCACCGGCAACAGCTGCAGTGGTGACGGCTTTGCGCAGAGCGGTCCCCGGACCCGGCCCCGACCGTGCCGTCGCCCCAGAATTGGCCGCCGCCGAGACACTCGTCCGCGAGGGGACGATCCTGAAGGCGGCCACCGAGGTGATTGGCCCATTCAAATGACGGAGGCTCCGTCCAAGATCGCCGGTTTGCCCGCAGCGGGGTGACGCTCTACTTCTGCGAGGCGGCGTGGCTCGGTGGAGACATGGCGGCGCGTGACGTCCTGGTCGCGGTCGAAGACGCACGCATCACCGCCGTCGAAGCTGAGGCCCGTCGCCCGAACACGGCCGTCCCACTTGCAGGGTTGACTCTCCCGGGGTTCGCCAACACGCACTCACACGCCTTCCACCGGCTGCTCCGAGGGCGAACAGAGCGCTCGGGATCGTTTTGGACGTGGCGCGACGAGATGTACGCCTTGGCCGACGCCCTCGGCCCTCACTCCTACGGCCCCCTAGCTAGAGCCGTATATGGCGAGATGGCGCTCGCTGGCTTCACGGCGGTCGGCGAGTTCCACTATCTCCACCACGATTCGCTGGGCCAGCCCTACGTCGACCCCAACGCGATGGGACGCGCGCTCGCCGCCGCCTCTGGGGACGCAGGCATCCGTATCACCCTGCTGGATGCCTGCTACTTGGAGGCCAGTCCCGGGCGGTCCGTTACCGGTGTTCAGAGGCGGTTCAACGATGGGGATGCCGTGTCCTGGGTAAAGCGGGTTGAGCAGTTGGATGACGCACTGGGCGGTCCGACATGGGCGAAGGTAGGCGCTGCGGTGCACTCGTTGCGCGCGGTACCGCCGTCTGCGGTGGAGGTTGTCGCAGACTGGGCGGCGAGGCGAGGCGCGCCGTTGCACGTCCACGTCTCCGAACAGCGGGCAGAGAACGAGGCGGTCAGGGCTGCGTACGGTGCGACTCCCTGTGCGTTGTTGGCACAGGTCGGGGCTCTGGGCCCCAGGACGACGGTGATTCACGGCACCCACCTGGATCCCTCGGATATAGAAAGCCTTGGCGCCACGGACAGCAGGGTCTGTGTTTGCCCCACGACCGAACGCTTCCTCGCCGACGGCGTCGGCCCTGCGGGGGCGCTCGCAGCTGCGGGAAGCCACCTCTGTCTCGGTACGGACTGCCATGCGCTAATCGACCCCTTCGAGGAGATGAGGGGGTTGGAGCTGGGAGAACGCATTACGACCGGCAAGCGTGGCCGCTTCCAAGTGGGTGACTTGCTCGAAGCCGCGACTGCGCAGGGACACGCCGCCCTGGGGTGGCCAGACGCTGGAATGCTGGTGCCTGGCGCGTTCGCAGATCTAGTGACGGTGTCTCTCGACTCCCCGCGGCTGGCCGGTGCCGGCCTCGATCACGTGCTCGAGCGCGTGGTGTTCTCTGCAAGTGCGGGTGACGTCTGCCATGTCGTGGCCTCAGGACGCCCGATCGTGCATCGCGGGCGCCACCTTCTCCTGGGAGATCTGTCGGCCCAGCTCTCGATCTCGGCCGAGCGGATCCTTGAGCTCGGTGCAGGTGGTGCCGTGCCGTGAGCACGAGGACCGTCCTGTTCACAAACCTGGGTCAGCTTGTGACCAATGATCCGTCCATCGGCGAGGGAGCTCTCGGGATCTTGGAAAGAGGAGCGGTTCTTGTCCATGACGGCCTTGTCGCGTGGGTTGGGTCGACCGCCGACATCCCCGAGGCCGCAGGCGACACCGTCATCGATGCTGGGGGCCGCACCGCTCTCCCGGGGTTCGTGGACAGCCACGCGCACCCAGTGTTTGCAGGCGAGCGAGCGCAGGAGTTCGCGCTCCGCATGTCAGGGCTGCCTTATACGACCGGCGGCATCCTAGAGACAGTCGCAGCCACCCGCCGTGCCACCGATTCAGAGCTCGCGGCGAACATCGATCGGGTGCTCGCGGAGGCGGCTCGTTCGGGAACAACCACTATGGAGTGCAAATCTGGGTACGGGCTCTCAGTTGCCGAAGAGGAGCGTTGCCTGAGAGTCGCTAGGACACGATCCGAGGAGACAACGTTCCTTGGCGCACACGTGGTTCCGCCCGAGTATTCAGGCCGCTCTGGAGACTATGTCGCGCTGGTATGTGGTGCCATGTTGCAGGCATGCGCTCCCCACGCCCGATGGATCGACGTCTTCTGTGACCATGGCGCCTTCGACGCTGACGAGGCTGCGGCGGTGTTAGCGGCTGGTGACGGCCAGGGTCTCGCCGCGCGCGTCCACGCCAACCAGCTCGGTCCAGGGCCGGGTGTCAGGGTGGCAGTGGAAGCTCGGGCTGCATCCGCCGATCATTGCAACCACCTCTCCGACGGTGACGTGGATCTCCTCGCCTCCGGCACCACGGTGGCCACCCTGCTCCCGACGTGTGACTTCACGCTCCGGGCACCGTACCCACAAGCACGTCGTCTGCTGGACGCCGGCGTGACCGTGGCTCTCGCGACTGACTGCAACCCTGGCACGAGCTACTCGACGAGCATGCCTTTCTGCATCGCTCTCGCCGTCCGAGAGCTCCACATGACCCCAGAGGAGGCCCTCCTGGCCGCAACGCTCGGCGGCGCTCGAGCCCTTAGACGAACCGACGTGGGGCGCCTCACCCCGGGCGCTCGGGGCGACCTCGTGATCATCAACGCCCCCTCTCATCTCCACCTGCCTTACAGGCCGGGCGTGGATCTCGTATGGGGAACCTGGCGGCGCGGAGAGCGAGTTGACACCTCTCCCAACCCGACGGAGTGGGACAAGAAGAATGACCCCTCGGGTGCGTGACGATGAGCCTGCGCGGTTTCGTTGGTGGACCACACTTTCGCCCACACGGTGGCCTTTTTTTCGCCATAACGCTGGCCGTCCACCCGGCGGCACCCTGGTTTGCCTTGCTCTTCTCGAGCTCAGCCGCTACAAGCTCGGGTGCATCGCCGGGAACGACCCCGAACGGCTTCCGCCCGGCGCAGTTGAGAAAGCTCCGCTGCCCACTGCGGGAGGCGTCGATGATGCTGGACCTCTCTCGACCCCAGGTTCCCTCCGCTCCCGAGCACCCCCCGGCATGCTGCACCCAAAAGACCGTCACGGTTCCACCATCGGTCAATGCCAAGACCGCTAAGCGTCACGACTGCCCCGCAAGGACCTTGCGTCTCTCCTACGCAAGACGCTCGAGCGCCGAACGCTCCAAAGCCAGGATCGAGGACCCCGGCACCATCGACGTCGCCAGGGGCTGGTGCCGGGTGATGGGGCTTTCACCCATGAGTATGTTCGTGGCCTGCGCCCTCGTCGTGCGCAACCTGGCGGTCGAAGACGCCTTCGAGCTGCGAACGACCGAGGGGTCGCGCCGCTTGGCCCTCGGTCAAAAACCGAGGACGCGTCGGCGACGCCGCAGGACACTCTCGAACCTAGCCACGGCATCGGCGAACACATCGCCATAGCGGCCAGACGCTTGTCCCCACGGTGGTGGCACCTCGGCGCTCCCACCCCACGCCCGTCGCCGGCGGCTCCATCGTGGCTGTGGAGAGGAGCCCTTATTGAATCTCCCTGAACTGCGAGAACGGCTGATCGGGCTCGCGAAGTTTACGATCAATGCAGCCCAAGGACGGTCGTCAGACTCTCATCGATCCCCCACATCTCCTCCGGGCCGGCCAGGCCGACATGATCACCGAGACGATTGACGTCGACGGCCCCGACCTGTTCAACAAGGACCCTCGTCGTTTCGCCTTCAATCACCACCTCGGGTCGGAAGCTGGCAGGTTGTGCACTCTGGGAGGTCGGGGCAATCAAGACGACCGAGCGAGGCAGCAAGGCGTCAGCCTGTACGACGACGCCGAAGCGCTGTCCTTGCTGTTCGTGACCGACTCTGCGGGGTGAACGCAGTTCATAGAGATCACCCCTCTGCACGGAGGCTCTCCATGAGCGAGGCCACTTCCTGCATCTCACGGCGATCCGCTTCATCGGCCTCTAGCGCGGCCGCCTCGGCCTTGAGTGCCTCGCGTCCTCGGAGCGCAGCGGCGGCATCGAGGATGGACTTACGGATCGCATCCGATCGGCTCATGCCCGACGCTTCTAACGTACGGAGCGCCTGCTGCGCCTCGTTATCCAAGCGGACCGATACTGCCACTGCCTGGGCCATCGAGTGAGTGTATCACGAACTGTAAGACAACGGTGGGTGGGGACGAAGGGGCTCGAGCCCCTGCTTGCAAATCCGAATGAGCCGATTGGAGATGAACCGGGGTGAACGTTACCGCACGTCAGAACGGGTATGTGACTCCGGTCCGCACCCACCTGAACGGCACCGGATGTGCCATGGCCCGTTGGGTCGGTGTCGGTCGGAGCCAGACCGGACACAGCGCCAACGTCCAATCCAGGTCCAGCTAGAGGAAACTGAAAGCGGAACGACGTGTCGGCGGCGCTTGGAAACTGGACGGTAACGGCGCTCGAAAAGTGAACACTCAAGGATTGGAGAGTGATCACTTTGGAAGACTGGGCACTGATCACAAGGTTGGCGGGTGAAGGTGTCCCCAAGGCTCGGATCGCTGAGCGCCTTGGGGTTTCCAGAACCACCGTCATCAAGGCGTTGAGCTCGGCCTCGCCGCCTAGATACGAGCGAAGGCGACGGCCGACCTCTTTCACCCCGTTCGAGGCTCGGGTGAAGGAGCTCTTGGACGAGACGCCTGAAATGCCGGCGACCGTGCTGGCGGAAAGGGTCGGCTGGAACGGATCGATCCGTTGGTTCAGGGACAACGTGAACCGGTTCCGCCCCGAGCATCGCAAGGTGGACCCGGCCGACCGGATCACCTGGGCGCCGGGAGATGCGGCCCAGTGTGACCTGTGGTTCCCACCCAAGAGGATCCACCTGGAGGACAAGACCTCTTCGCTCCTGCCGGTGTTGGTGATCACCGCCGCCTACTCGCGTTTCGTATTGGGTCCCATGATCCCGACCAAGAAGACCGAGGACCTGCTCCTGGGCTCCTGGGCCCTGATCGAAGAGCTCGGTCGGGTCCCGAGACGGCTCATCTAGGACAACGAGGCCGGCATAGGGCGAGGCAAACAGAGGGCACTGGGGGTCTCCACTTTCATGGGGTCTCTCGCCACCAAACTGGTGCTGCTCAGACCGAGGGACCCCGAGTCCAAGGGGATCGTGGAGCGCCGCAACGGCTTCTTCGAGACCTCCTTCATGCCAGGAAGGTCCTTCAGCTCCCCTGGTGACTTCAACGACCAGTTCGCTCGATGGCTCGAGAAGGCCAACACCCGAGTGGTCCGCACCATCGGGGCCTCCCCCATGGAGCATCTGGAGACAGACAGGATGGCGATGCTGCCTCTGCCTGCCTTCAAGCCCGAGCTGGGCTTCAACAGCCGGATCCGACTGGGCCGCGACTACTACGTCCGGGTGGACACCAACGACTACTCGGTCGACCCCAGGGCCATAGGACGCTTCGTCGAGGTGGCAGCCGATCTGGAGCGGGTCGAGGACAGCGCAGGTGGGCCCTCGTCGCTGAGCACCGAAGGGTCTGGGGGCGGTCCATGACCATCGCCGACCCTGGGCACGTGGCGATGGCGGCCGTGCTGAGGAAGCAGTTCTGTGCCCCTCGCTCCCCCGATCCAAAGGTCGTGGTCCGCGACCTCGCCGACTACGACAGAGCGTTCGGTCTGGAGGTCCCATCGTGAGCCAGCGCGAAGCCATGAAGCAGGTCATCTACCTGTCGTCGGCGATGAAGGCCCCTCGAATCACACAGGTGGCCGCGAGGCTCGCCGACCAGGCGAGGGACGCCGGCTGGTCCTTCGAGGAGTATCTGGCCGCGGTCTTGGAGCGTGAGGTGTCGGCTCGGGGTGCCTCGGGATCGGAGCTGCGTATCAGAGCAGCAGGATTCGGGGCCCGAAAGACCCTGGAGGACTTCGACTTCGACTCCCAACCCCAGGTGCGAAACCAGATCGCTGTGCTCGCTTCGGGGGGCTTCCTCTCAGAGGCACGCAACGTCGTGCTTCTCGGCCCGCCCGGGACTGGCAAGACCCATCTAGCGATCGCCTTGGGGATCGCCGCCGCCAGAGCGGGGCAGCGGGTCCTGTTCGCGACGGCGGTCGATTGGGTCGCCCGCCTGGGAGAGGCACAGCGACAGGGAGGTCTGCCAAAAGAGCTCGCCCGCTTGAGGCGCTATGGCCTGATGATCATCGACGAGGTTGGCTACCTGGCATTCGAACAGGACGCCGCGAACCTCTTCTTCCAGCTCGTCTCGTCGCGCTATGAGCGCGCCTCGCTGGGCCTCACATCGCACCTTGCCTT
>JBOGFX010000275.1:0-6610 GCA_050743805.1 Acidimicrobiales bacterium | reverse complement strand
GGTCCCTCCGGGACGCCGGGCTCCGCCCGTCGCCCTTGACCCCGGCTCGACGACAGCACGCCGATCTGGCGCCGCGGGACCGAGCCTTGACAACCGGCTCCTTCATAGAGAACTTCGCCGACGTGCGGCTTCGCGTCGGCAGGCTCGGTCAGGGCACCCTTCTGATCAAGGATCGAAGAAGCGGAGAGCGGGCAGAACTCCTCCAACTCGCCTGAAGTCGGCGTCGCGGGTCCAAAGTAGCGAGGACGAGTCGACCGCAGCAACAGCGATCTCGATGTCGGTCAGAGCCATGGTTTCGCCGCGCTCACGCAGACGTGCCGCCGTTTCGCCCACGCTCTGCCACTGAACCGGCCCCAGGCCCGCCCACGGCAAGCCGGTCAGCAAGAGCCAGAGCCTTCCTCTGTCCGCAGACTTGGCGCCGGCAAGCAACTCGGCCACGACAGGGCCACACGCGACGACGTCGCCTGCCACGAGGAGGCCATCCAGGCGAGCGGCCTTGGACTCTTTGCCTCGCCGCAGATACTCGACCCAGATTGACGTGTCGACAAGGACGGTCACGTCGTTCGGTCGGTCCCGCGCAGCTCTCGTGAAACGTCCTCGATCTCCACCGTCCCCGCAAGCTCCCGTAGTTGATCAACGGCGTCGTGCGTGAGATAGAAGCGCACCGCTCGCTGGATCGCCTCGGTCTTCGACACGCCAGGAAGGCGCGCCATCAGCGATGCCAAGAGGACGTCATCGAGTTCCAAGGTCGTTCTCACGACCCAGTATGCCATATCGTCTGGCAGATTTGATTGGTGGTGTTCAGGCGTCCTAAGGCGAAACCATTCGCCCAGGTAGACGGCTTGCCGGTCCGTCTCCCTCGCCAAACGCCCTCGTCCGGCAGGGTCCGGGTGAGCGGTAGCGTCCGGTCAGGCCGCGACCGTGACGGCCAGTGGCCGAGGCGGCGCACCGTGTCGGCCTCGCCCCTACCGGAAGACATGCATACCGTATTACATCCCATCGTGGTATGCTGAGATGGTGGCCACCGAACAGATCGCAGTCCGGCTTCCCGAGGAGCTTCTCAGTGACCTCGACGCCCTTGTCGCAAGTGGGGTCTACGAGAGCCGGGCGGCTGCCGTGCGAGCTGGAGTCCAAGCCATCACCGCTCTCGAACATCGCCGGCGAATCGACCAAGCCATTGTCGCCGGCTACCAACGCACTCCGCCCAACGCTGTGGAGGATGATGCTGCTGTTAGGTCGCTCCGAGATGCGATCGCCGAGGAACCATGGTGAGCGCGCCTTGTCGCGGCGAGGTGTGGTGGGGTGAGATCGAGGACCTGGGCCGCCGGCCATTCCTCGTCATGACCAGATCAGCGGCCATCCCTGTGCTCAACGGCGTACTGGCCGCCCCAGTGACCCGCACGGTCAGGAACATTCCAACGGAGGTCCCACTTGGACCCGACGACGGGATGCCGACGGAATGCGCCGCAAGCTTCGACAACCTCCGCGTCGTACCAAAGGCCTACCTCGTTGATCGCATCTGCGCGCTGGAACCCGCTCGGCTCGTCGAGGCCTGCGCAGCCCTGCACATTGCTGTCGACTGCTGAGACGCGGCCAAAAAGCAACGCCTACCGCACCTGACCCCGATCCCCAAAGCGCGAAGGTGCTCCTATCACGACACCTCGTGGGCGCTGAGGCGTCTCGTTCCCCAAGATAGTGTCCACCATGTCCCAGGACATCGTGGACACCTGCTCAGGTGGTGTCCATGGACCGTGCCCGCTATGCCGTCGATGCCGTGGTGCTGGCGACGGATGGCAGGTCACCGAAGCCGAAGGTCAGGTAACGGCGACCAGGAGCTCTTCCGCGTTGTTCGGCGGGCGGAGACCGTCGCTCCTGTCTTGGAAGTAGCGCTCGGTCAGCATGGCCGCCGACACGTGCTGGACCTTTTCGAATCCGGCTTGGTGGGCCAGCTCCAGCATCTCGGTCGGCGTGAAAAAGCTGATGAACGGAGTCCCGCTGGCCCTGGCTCCGCGTTCGGCCATCTCCAGCCCGGGGCGTACCTCGAGATCCGCGAGATCGAGGGGGAGGGTGAACGTCGTGGCGAACGTGGAGCCCGCGGCAAGTGTTGCGACGTTCGTGAGCGCCGCGATGTTCGCCTCCTTGGTGAGGTACATGCTGACCCCCGTGGAGACCACAACCGACCGCCGGTCGGCGTCGAAGCCAGCACCTGCCAGGCGCTCCCGCCAGGATTCTCCCGCCTCGAAATCGACCGGAACGAGCCGCAGCCACTCCGGAACGCCGAAGCCGAGCTCGACCAGGCGCTGCCGCTTCCAAGCCTGATGGCCGGACTGGTCCACCTCGAACACCGTGAGTCGAGACGCGATCTCCGGCCTACGCTGAGCGAAGGTGTCAAGCCCGGCACCGAGGATGACGTACTGATCTACGCCGCGACCCGCCTGTTCTGCGACCAGATCCTCGACGAAGCGAGCGCGCGCGACGATCGAGGCGCGGAACGGTCTGGTGGCCCTTGGGTCCATGTCAGGCCGGTCACGCCAGCACTCATCAGGAGCCGCCAGGGCGAGACCGAGCTCGTCTGCGAGCACGTGCGGAGAAGGGTCGACTTGGACGTGCATGGCCCTCCAGAGCGCGACCCGCACCGCCGTCAGGTCCGGCGCGGCAGCCTGCTGGCCAGTCGTAGCGTCCTGGTCCTCCCCGGTCATCTCGCACCCGAGACTTGCAGGCTCCACAGGCGGCTATCGGGATCACGAGCGGTCATCTCCCTGGTACCGACGTGCGTGTCCTCGAACGGCGTGACCACCCCGATGGCAGGGTCAGGGTGTCGATCCCGTGATCTCTTCGACAAAGGATTGATCGGGTCCATGGGTCGGAAGTCAGCGACCGGGCACCACGGTGATAAGCCCATTGGACCGACACGCGCCGATCAAGCGATCGTCACATGCGACAACCTCATCGACGTCGAGCACGATCGCCGTGGCGAGATGAATGGCGTCGAGCGTGCGCAGCAGAAGCGGAGCGACGCGCCGGGCAAGTCCGATGACGTCGCCGGTGACGAGCCGCTCGGCCACTCCGGCCAGCGCTCCCTCAATGGCGTCGTGAATCTCCTCTTCGCCGTACGAACTGCCGTCGAGCCGCGTCCGCAGGGCTCGACTGACCTCGATCCAGGCCAGCGACGACGAGATGATCACGGCGTCATCAGCAACGTAACGGTCAAATGCTGCCTCCACCGCCTCGGACTCGGGTTCCTGTACCGACCGCTTGATCAACGCGCTGCTGTCGAAATAGACCCGCACGTCAGACCCGGTCGCCCCGCTCGAGAAGATCGGCGCTGGTCACTCCCTGCGGCAGCTTCAGACGCTTGACGATCTTGCGAGACGGCACCCGCGGCGGGCGGACATTTCCTGTGGAAACCAGCGCGCCGAGTTCACTGCGGCCACTCTCCCCCGTCACAAGGCCGAGATGTCGGCCCAGGGCCTCCCGGATCACTTCTTGCTGCGAGCGCCCGGTCCGTTCCGCCTCGCGTCGGAGGGCTTGCTCAGCTTCGGCACTCAGCCGAAGATTCATCGCCATAAGCAGCATGGTACCATTTCGATACACACTTGGTACCACGCCCTCGGTTCCTGCTCGGGGCCCTCGGCCGCGGAGGACGCGAACTCGCCGCGCGGTCCGAACCCGTTCCCTGAAGCCGCAGCCGATGCCAGCTTGGTTTCGTCGCCAGACGCCTGCGGCACCGACGAGGAGCTGATGGGCATTCTCGTCTCGTTCAAGGGACCCCGCTCCCACGCGGAGAACCTGACCTCGCTCCTCGCCCAGCTGGCAACCCTCAACCCGAACGAGATCGCACGGATGACTTCGGTCGGGCTCGGCGAGGTCGCGATCTCCGAGGTCTCTGAGGCCCTAGCCACCCTGCTGGACCCGCGACAGCTTGGCTGGCTGCGCGCGTAACGATGCCGGAGGTGACAGGTGAACCGCTTGCCGCGAAGGTACGGAGCTGGTCGGCGGTCGACACGGCGGCCACGTACCGACGCCTCAGGGGGGAAGCCGCGACCACCATAGATGACGCTATAATTCTGTACATGACTACCCTTCCGGTGGCCGAGGCCCGAGCTCAGCTCTCCAAACTTGTCGAGGAGGCGGCCTCCACCCACGAGCGCTTCGAGATCACGCGAAACGGTCAGCGAGCCGCGATCCTGCTCGGCGCCGACGACTACGACGCCCTACAAGAGACCATCGCGGTGCTCGGAGATTCCCAGCTGCTCCGTGACCACCTGGAAGGCCTGGGTGCTCTCGAACGCGGCGAAAGCCTGGACGAAGCGGGGCTCGGCGAGACGATGCGAGAAGCGGGACGCCTTCCAGCCAGAAAGTGACCAACGAGCCCTACCGGCTCCGGATTGCCCGCCCGGCGGCGCGTTCGCTCGCCGAGGTGCTGCCTGCCAAAGTGGCAGCGGCGGCCTATGCCTTCATCACCGGACCGCTGCTCACAAACCCTCGACTGGTCGGGAAGCCGCTGAGTCCGCCCCTCGATCCTGCTTGGTCCGCCCGACGCGGCGACTACCGAGTCCTGTACCTCATCGATGATGTCGCTCGGACGGTCGAAGTCACCGCCATCCGCCGTCGAAGCGACGCCTACCGCACGTAGCCCTCACTCGACCGGCTCAGGGGTGTTCGTAACGACACCTTGTGGTCTTGAGGTGTCATAAGGCGAAACCTTTCCAGGTTGACGCCCTGGTTATCCAGCTTCCCGCGTCCAACATGGCGTTTCGACGAGGTCTTAAATTTCTACGAGGCCCGTGCGTGCCCGGGGCGCCCGTCGGGATGCTGGGCGGCCTGCTGGCGGCACCATGCCTCGACGGTGGTGGTCGGAGCGCCGAGGAGCTGGTTGGATGTCTCGGGGTCGCCGTGCTCGCCGAGGCGGGAGAGTAGGCCCATGATCTGAAGGCTCGGAGCAAGCTTGCCTCCCATGAAGGTCCGGTCGACGGCCGACATCAGGGGAAGCGGGACAGTGACGACAGCCCGGCGCGGGGTGACGATGCGCCGGTAGGTGCCGAGTGCTTGGCGCAGCGTGAGGGCTTGGGGGCCGTTGGCGAAGAACTCCCGGTTGGCCGCAGCGTCGCCTCGCAGGGCCCGTGCGACCTGCCGGGCGAAGTCGACGGCGCACACCGGGTGTAGCACCTTTCGCTGGCGGCCGAGCAGCAGGAGCAACGGGCCTTGGGCGTGGCGAGCCAGGGTCTCGGTGAAGTAGGTGGGGCGCAAGAAGGTGTATGGGACACCGGAGGATGCGATGGCCTCTTCGGCAGCGAGCTTTGCGGCGTGTTCGGGGATCTTCGGCCCGTAGGGGACCCTGACGAGGCTGCCGGTCAGGTAGCTGATACGGCGTAGACCGTGCCGTGCCGCTGCCTGAGCAACCAATGCGGTGCCTTGGTGCTCGACGGTGTCGAGCTGAGCAGGGTCGCTCACGGCCAGGCTGATGTGCACGGCGTCGGTGCCTGCCACTGCCGCCTCGACAGCGTCGGGGTCGGTGACCGACCCGGCAAAGTATTCGAAGTCCTCGCCCAGTGAGGCTTTTGCCCGCTCGCGATCGCGAACGAGCGGGCGTACTTCGAAGCCGTCGTGGAGCAGCTGGCGGGACCGCCTGCACCGCCTGCGGCTTCGGCGCTGGATCCGGTCGTCTCGGTCCTCTTCCAAGCCGTGCTCGACGCTCTCGCCACCGGCGAGGTCGACACCGCCAGGCTCGAGGACAGCCTCCCAGCTGCCCTCAACGCCCAGCTCCACGCTTGGCGGGACTCCTCCGAGGACCTGCGCCACGTCCCCGACGGCGCCCTCGCCGGCTGCCTCATCGGCTACGTCCAACTGCACGGCGTCATCGCCGTCGCCCTAGCCGAACGCCTCCGGCCCCAACTCGGCGACGTCCTCGCGCTGTTCGATGCGCAGATGAACCACATCTCCGCCTCACTGCACCACCCGCCACCGCTGTGGGACGCAGCCAGCACCGTCGGAGGGTCCGAGTAGCGGTAGATGAGGCATCTGGCGCTGGGTCCAGTCGACGATGGCTCAGCGCGGCGTCGACCCGCAGGCGCTCCTGCTCGTCTTGGACAGCTCGTCGAAACGCCCCCGGAAGCGCTATCTCGGATCACCGTCTCCACCCTCGTCGTGGTCGGCGAACGGGACCCCCGCACCTCGGCCGCGGCACTGGCTGCAGCCATCCCGTCCGCCCAGTACACCACCGTGCCGGGCGACCACGACGCTCTGGGCAGGCCCGAGATGGCTGCCGCGGTCCTCGCGTTCCTCGACGCTCGGCAGTAGCTCTGCGATGTTGACCTGTCCACCCCCGCCGAGCCCTCGGTCATTTGCAGTTGAGAGGGAGGGCGGTTCGGAAGGCACAATTGGCAAAGCGTTGTCCTCCGATCCTTGAGTTACGGCGCCGCTCATCGCGTCAAACTGGTGGAGGCGCGATATTCGGATCCGGTCGTATTCGCGGGGTTCATGGCCAGCAGCCGCATTATCTGGTAGCGGGACGTGGCAGCGGAGGCGATAGTCTTCGGGGAGTGCGAGAGTCGAAGTATTCGGCAGGTGCACCAGCCGAACACGGTTTGACGCTCGCTCTGATCTGAGT
>JBOGFX010000274.1:0-20477 GCA_050743805.1 Acidimicrobiales bacterium | reverse complement strand
CCCATGGTCCTCGTCAGATTACTGGGCCGGTGCCCCCAATTGCGCTCCATGGCCCTGCTGACCTGGTCATCCGCCTGGAAAGGCCGGGTCGCGCCGGATTCCGGCATCCAGCCCACCGACTACTGTTGGCCGGTCACCGGGCGAGTGGCGGAATAGGCAGACGCGCAGGATTCAGGTTCCTGTGTCCGCGAGGACGTGGGGGTTCAAGTCCCCCCTCGCCCACCACCCAGGGCCAGCTCATCGGGGCCGTGACCGGGGAAACCGGGAGCTGTCGGGGCCAAATGACCTGGGTGCTCGGTCAGCGGACCACGCTAGGACGCGATCCCGGCCGCAAGCGGCGCGCGTGCCCGGGTTTGGGCCCCCCGACCTGCTCCCATCGACAAAGATTGAGCGATGGACGCAGACCTTTCCCTGGCGGTGCCGTCGGCGGATCGCGCGCTGTACACCCACGGGCACCACCAGAGCGTCCTGCGCGCCCACGGCCAGCGAAGCGCTGCAAACTCGGCCGCCTACCTGCTCCCCCATCTGTCGCCGGGCATGTCCGTGCTGGACGTGGGCTGCGGAGGGGGCACGATCACAAAGGACCTGGCCCAGGTCGTCTCCCCGGGTGGGGTGGTCGCGCTGGACCGTTCCCAAAGGGCTCTCGAGGTGGCCAGGGAGTGCTGCTCGGGACTGGCCAACGTGGCCTTCGAGGCCTGCGACGTCTTGGCTCTCCCCTTCGGTGACGCCAGCTTCGACGTCGTCCACGCACACCAGGTCCTCCAGCATCCGGCGGACCCGGTGGCGGCGATCGACGAGATGGCCCGGGTGTGCAAGGACGAGGGTTTGATCGCTGCCCGTGACGGGGACTACGCCTCCATGGCCTGGTTCCCGCACTACGCGGAGCTCGACCGATGGATCGACCTCTACCGCGGCACCGCCAGAGCCTGTGGGGGCGAGCCGGACGCGGGGCGACACCTCTGCTCGTGGGCGCAGGCCGCGCGCTGCGCACGCATCGTGACCCCCGCGTCGGCTTGGTGCTTCTCGACCCCAGAGGACCGCAGGCTCTGGGCGCACACCTGGGCGGAGCGGGTGGCAGACAGCTCCCTAGCCAGCCACGCGGTCGAGTTCGGCTTGGCGGATGCCACCGAGCTGGCCTGGATCGCCCAGGGCTGGCGCCGCTGGGCGGAGGAGCCCGACGGTTGGTTCGCGCTCACGCACGGGGAGCTGCTGTGCCGCCCGAGGTGACCCTGCCCGAAGACGCCGGGCAGAAGCCCGGGGCAGAGCGGGGCTCACGCAGGGCGAGGTGGCCGGTCGTGCTCCACCGTGACGGGACCTCCCGTCGCCTGAGCCCGGACCCAGGCCCCAGCTCGGTTCCGGAGCTGGCGAGGGTCCTCCGTCAAGCCCGCACCGCCTTGGGTCTGGACTTCGCCGCGGTGAGCCAGCAGACGGGCGTCTCGGTGGACCAGCTACAGGACCTGGAGGCGGGAACCGTCGACCGCCTCGCAGATCGGGTGGCCACCCTCAAGGCTCTCGGTCGCTACGCGCGGTTCTTGGACCTTCCCGGCGAGCACCTGGTGATGGTTCTGGTCGAGAACTGGCCGACCGCTTCGGTCGCCCCGGTCGTGGTCGTGGTCGACGGTACCAGCGCCTTGAGCACTCGACATGACCTGGCGGTGCCTGAGAGCGCCACGGTTCCTCTCGGCGTCCCTGCCCTGGCCGAGGGGATCTCGGCGCCAACCGGGGTTCTCCAGGCGCGTGGTCTGGCCCCCGATAGCACCGCAGAGCTCTCGGCCGCACACCGCGGCGGCAGGCACACCTCGACCATCCAGGTCCCCTCTGTGCTGGCGGACACCGGGGTGACCCGCGCGATCGGGGCCCAAGCTGCCGACGGCCCCCTGCTCGTCTTGCTTCGCTCGCTGGTGGTGATCTTGACCGTCCTTGTCGTGCTCGGGACAACATGGCTGGTCGTGAACCGCTACAGGCCTCAATGGCTCGCGGACCTGCACATACCTCACACGGCCAACCAGCCCATCGGCGACGCCAGGGCAGGGGCGGCCGCCGCAGCCACACCTCCTTCCACCCGCCCGGCTCACTCACACACCGCTTCCAAGCATCACGCCAAGGTCTCGATGCATCTCGTCTCGGCCAACGCGAGCGCGGCGACCTTCTCGGTTGGCAGCCCCACCTTCCAGGTACGGATCAGCGCAGGTGGGGGCGAGGCGTGGGTCTCGGCGTCGGGACCGTTGAGCTCGAACCCCCAGTTCGAGGGGGTCATCCAAGACGGCCAATCCCGGGTCGTGACGGCGAACCATCAACTTGTCGTGAGAGTCGGCTCGATCGCCGCCCACCTCGCGATCCTGGTGGGCACCAGGACACTGGGGACCTACGTTCCGCCCGCGGCGCCGTTCACGGTCACATTCACGAGCAGCTGACGGGAGGTTCAGTCCTCCTCCGCGCCCAGCGGTGCCACCGCGGCGACGCTCTGGCCCTCGTCGAGGTTCATGACCCGCACCCCGGTGGCATCCCTGCCCTGGGAGGCGATCTCGCGCACCGATGTCCGGATCGTCACCCCGGCCGTGGACACGAGAAGGATGTCACCCTCATAGGGCGCCATGAAGGCGGCCACCACCCGCCCGCGGTGCGCGGTGAGGCGGATCCCTCTGACGCCCTGGCCGCCCCGGGCCTGGGTGTTGAAGCGGTCCAACTTCGTGCGCTTGCCGTAGCCGGCATCGGTCACCATCAAGATGTCGACGTCGTCGCGAGCGACATCACACGAGACGACCTCGTCGTCTTGGCGAAGGCGGATCCCTCTGACGCCGGCCGCGTCGCGCCCCATCGGCCGCACATCGTCCTCGGAGAACCTGATCGTCATCCCCTGGCGCGTGACCACGAACAGCTCGTCGCTTCCTCCCGTAGCGACCACGTGCATTAGCCGGTCCCCAGCTCGGAGGCTGATCGCGATGAACCCCTCCCTCCTCGACTTGTCATACTCGACGAGCGCGGTCTTCTTCACCTGCCCCTGGGCGGTGGCGAAGACGAGGAAATGGTCCTCGGGAAAATCCCGGGTCGCGACGATCGCGCGGACACGCTCCCCGGACTCGAGGGGGAGCAGGTTCACGAGCGCGGTCCCACGGGCGGTCCGTTCCTTGGCGGGGATCTCGTGGCCCCTCAGGCGGTAGACGCGGCCCCGGTCGGAGAACATGAGCAGGTGCGCGTGGGCGGTCGTGTGCACGACATGGGTGATCAGGTCCTCTTCTTTGAGCCGCGCCCCCTGGACCCCCCTTCCCCCCCGCGCTTGGGCGCGAAAGGCGTTTGCCGCGACGGCCTTCACATAGCCCGCCGCGGTCATCGTCACCACGATCTCGCGATCGGTGATCAGGTCCTCCAACGCCATGTCTCCGGGATCGTGGGTGATCACCGACCGCCGGGGCTCGGCGAAGCGCGTCCTCACCTTTGAGAGCTCCGTCTTGATCACTGCACGGAGCTTGAGGTCATCGCCCAGGATTGCCTCGAGCTCCGCGATCGTCGCGCGCAGCTCGGACATCTCCTGGCTCAGCTCGCTGCGCCCCAATCTGGTGAGGCGGCCCAGCTGCATGTCCAAGATGTGGTTAGCTTGCTCCTCGCTGAACGAGAACGGATCGCCCATGAGGGCGCTGCGGGCCTCGGCACGGTCCGCGGCCGCGCGGATTGCAGCTATGACCACATCGAGCATGTCGATCGCGCGCAGCAGCCCCTCGACGATGTGGGCGCGTGCTTGAGCCTTGCGCAGCTGGTATTGCGAACGTCTGGTCACCACCTCGATCTGGTGGTCCACGTAGTGACCGATCAGCTGCGCCAGGTTCAGGGTCCTTGGGACGCCGTCGACCAACGCGAGCGTGTTCACACCGAAGCTGCCTTGCAGAGGTGTGTGCTTGTAGAGCTTGTTCAGAACCACGTTTGCGTTTGCGTCGCGCTTCAGCCGGATCACCAGACGTGGCTTGCGAGCCGCGGAGTCGTTCTGCACCTCGGATATGCCGTCGATCTCGCCCGAGCGCACGAGATCATGGATCTTCTGCTCGACCACCTCGACCGAGGTCTGATAGGGGAGCTCGGTGACCACGATCGAAGACGTCCCGCGTGTCTCTTCGATCTCGGCGACTCCGCGGAGCCGAATCGAGCCGCGGCCCGTTCGGTAGGCATCGATGATCCCCTGGCGCCCGAGGATGAGCGCTCCGGTCGGGAAGTCCGGTCCCTTCACGAATGCCATGAGGTCGTCGGGGGTGGCTTGGGGGTGATCAATCAGGTGGAGGGTCGCGTCGATCACCTCCCCCAGGTTGTGCGGGGCGATGTTTGTGGCCATGCCGACCGCGATGCCCTGGGACCCGTTGACCAACAGGTTGGGAAAGCGTGCGGGGAGCACGACGGGCTCTTCCGCGGCGTTCGAGTAGTTGGGCACGAAGTCGACGGTGTCCTCGTCGATGCCCGACATCAGCTCCAAGCAGAGCGCTTCGAGGCGGCATTCGGTGTAGCGCATGGCCGCCGGGCCCTCGTCCGGCCCGGTGCCGCCGAAGTTGCCGTGGCCGTCGATGAGCGGATGCCGCATGGAGAATTCCTGCACCATCCTGACCAACGCGTCGTAAATGGCAGTATCGCCGTGCGGGTGGAAGGTCCCCATGACGCGCCCAACGACCTCGGCGCACTTCACATGAGGACGGTCCGGTCGCAGCCCCTGATCGAACATCGTGTAGAGGATCCGGCGATGGACCGGCTTCAACCCATCGCGGACGTCGGGGAGAGCGCGTGACACGATCACCGACATCGAGTACTCGATGTAAGAGCGTTCCATCTCCTCCTGGAACTCGATCGGCTCCACGAAACCGAGGACCACCCCTTCGGTCTGCCCGTTGGTGGAACCGTTGGCTCGCGCCTTGGCGCTTCCCTTGTTGGCGGCGGTACGGCGGGGCGGCATCGGGATCCTCAGATGTCGAGGAAGCGGGCGTCTTTGGCGTTGGTCTGGATGAAGTGACGGCGCTGCTCGACATCGTCACCCATCAAGATGGCGCAAACCTCGTCTGCCAGCGCCGCTTGCTCGACGCTTATCTGGAGCAGAGAACGCCTCGCAGGATCGATCGTCGTGTCCCGCAACTCGGCAAAGTCCATCTCCCCCAGACCCTTGAGGCGCTGGAAATCGGCCTTGTGGGACGGGTTCTCGCTCAAGAAGCGTTCCTTCGCGGTGTCATCGCGCAGGTAGACCTTCTCCTTACCCACGAGCGTCGAGTACAAAGGCGGCTGAGCGACGTACACGAAGCCGCCCTCTACGAGCTCCTTCATCTGTCGGAAGAAGAAGGTCAGCAACAGCGTGCGGATATGCGATCCGTCGACGTCCGCGTCCGCCAACAGGATCACCTTGTGGTAGCGCACCTTTGTCACGTCGAAGTCCTCCGCCACTCCCGCACCGACCGCAGCGATGAGAGCCTGAACCTCGGCGTTCTTCAGCATCTTGTCGATCCTGGCCCGCTCGACGTTCAGGATCTTGCCCCGGATCGGGAGCACGGCCTGGGTCCGTGGGTTCCGAGCGTCCTTGGCGGAGCCCCCCGCAGAGTTGCCCTCCACGATGAACAGCTCGCACTCTCGGGGGTCTCGAGACGAGCAGTCCACCAGCTTGCCGGGGAGCCCTGCTCCGTCGAGTGCCGACTTGCGACGCGTGAGGTCTCTCGCTTGGCGCGCTGCCAGACGCGCTCGAGCCGCCAACATCGCCTTCTGGACCGCCTGGTTGGCCTCACGAGGGTTCTCCTCCAGCCAGGCTGCCAGCTTCTCGTTCGTGGCTCGCTCGACCAGGGACCGCACGGGCACGTTGCCCAACTTCCCCTTGGTCTGGCCTTCGAACTGAGGATCGACCAGGCGCACCGAGATAATCGCCGTCAGGCCTTCTCGGATGTCGTCGCCCAGGAGGTTCTCGTCCTTCTCCTTCAAGGCGTTGCGGCCCCTGGCATAGCGGTTCACGACGTTTGTGAGCGCCTTTTTGAAGCCCTCTTCATGCATGCCGCCCTCGGTCGTGGAGATCCCGTTTGCGAAGGAATAGAGGCTCTCGTGGAACCCCGTGTTCCACTGGATCGCAACTTCGACCTCCATGTCTCCCTCTCGATGCTCGAGGTAGGCGACCTTTCGGAACAGCGACTCTCGCGCGGCGTTCAGATGCTTCACGAAATCAACGATCCCACCGCTGTACTTGAACACGATGCGTTGCCCCTCGGGGTCCCGCTCGTCGTTGAAACGGATCTCCAAGCCCTTGTTCAAGAAGGCGTAGATCTGCAGGCGCTCGGTGACCGTGGTCGCCCTGAAGTCAAGCTCTTCGAAGATCTGGGCATCTGGCCAAAAGGTGACCGTGGTTCCCGACCGGCCTCTTGGGGCCGGTCCGGTCACCTTGAGCGGCCCGAGCGGTGAGCCACCCTTTTCGAACTCGAGCACATGGTGGCTCTCGTCGAGGTCGACCTCCAAGACCAAGCGCGTGGAGAGTGCGTTCACGACCGAGACGCCCACACCGTGGAGGCCCCCCGACACCTTGTAGGCCGCGCCTCCGAACTTGCCACCCGCGTGGAGCGTGGTGAGAACGATCTCTGCGGCGGAACGATCCGGGTAGCTCGGGTGAGGGTCGACGGGGATCCCTCTCCCATCGTCTGCAACCCGGCACCCGCCGTCTTTCAACAACGTCACGTCGATCCGAGAGCAGTGGCCGGCCATCGCCTCGTCCACCGCGTTGTCCACCACCTCCCAGATGAGATGGTGGAGGCCACTAGGCCCCGTGGACCCTATGTACATCCCGGGCCGGAGCCGGACCGGCTCCAAGCCCTCGAGGACGGTGATCGCACTGGCGTCATAAGTTCCGCTAGCGCGCCTAGGCAATACCGATCTCTCCAATCCGACCTCAGGGCGCGACTCGCCGGACGAATCGGCACACTTCTGGACCCGGCCGACGAAGTAACTCTCCGTTGGCGACGACCAACATCCTACCCGATCGACGGCGTCGGGCGGGTTGTCTCGACGGCCTTTCCGCACCTGATCCTCGGCGTCAACGAGGGCGAACGACGACCTCCAAGTGATCGGGCGCAGCGCCGACCACCTCGACGATCCGGGCCAGAACCGATGGGGCGATGGCACGTACCTGGGTCGCCCAGGCTGGCTGGTCGACAGCGATCAGCAGCGTCGACGGAGTAACCCGCAAGGGTCTGGCGTGGGCGGCGACCGCGTCCCCCACGATCTCCTCCCAACGACCGAAGAGAGCGCCGAACTCCGACGCGCTCTGGGGGCCGATCGCGCGCACCACCTGCTCCAAGCTCTCACCCAGCCTTCTCGGACCGTCGCGGCCGGGGCTCTTGCTCATGACCCCTGCGGGCCCATCTCGATCACCGTGGCAACCCGCATCCACTCCGGTGTCTCGCCAGCGGTCGAAACCAGCGCCTGACCGGTTGGCAGACCGGTCAACAACCTCCGACTGCGCTCGGGGTCCAGCTCAGAGAGGACGTCGTCCAGCAAGAGGATCGGTGGGTACCCGAGAAGCGCGCTGGCCATGCGGTGCACCGCCAGGCGGAGGCCGACGGCGAGACACCGCTGCTCACCCTGAGACGCTCCGGTTCGCGCATCGCGGCTGTCCAGCGCGACGACCAACTCGTCGCGCTGAGGGCCCACCGTCGTGATCCCTCTGGCGAGATCCTCCCGCCGACGCCGGCCGAGAGCATCAAAGAGCTCGCCCTCCCACGAGCGGTGGTACGAGAGCTTCACGTCCAGCGCGGCGCCGGTAGTTTGCCGGTACGCCTCGTGAACAAACGGCCCTAGTGACTCCACGAGCGCTTCGCGCGACTCGGCCAGCTGGGTGCCCGAGGTGTGGAGCCGCTGGTCCCAGACCTCCAGGGTGCTCTCGGTCTGCGGCGTGCACCTGCCACCGGCTTGGCGCAGCAGGGCGCCCCGCTGGTGTAGAACTCGCTCGGTGAGCTCTGCCGCCCGTGCACCCGGCGGGTCGAGCAATGCCAGCCCGTCGTCGAGATAGGCCCTGCGTTCGGCCGGAGCCCCTTGGATAAGGGATATGTCTCCGGGGGTGAAGACCGTGATCGGGATGGCCGTGAGCAACTCGGAGCGGCGAGCTCTGCGGCGGTTAAGCTGGGCCGCCGGGGCGTCACCCCTCTTGAGCTCGACCTCCACCGTCAACCGTCGTTGCCCATGGGAGAACTCAGCTCTCACGAACCCGCGTTCGGCTCCGGTCCGAACCATCACCGCCGAGCTCGAGCCACGGAAGGATTTGAGAGATCCGGTCAGCCCCGCCGCTTCGAGCACGGTGGTCTTCCCGCATCCGTTCGGTCCATGCAGGATCGTCGTTCCGTCGGGGGCCGGCTCGAAGCGGCGCTCTTGGAACAACCGGAAATCGGTCATCGAGAGCTCCACCAGACCGAGCGCCTCCTTCAACAAGGCGCCACCACCAGGCTAGGACACACGCACCGGCATCAGCAGGTATCGGTAGTAGTCCTGCTCCGCCGCGCGCACGGTCGCCGGGCGACCGGGATCTGCCGTCTCGATCACCACCTCGTCGCCGTCTACGGCGTCTATCCCGTCGATCAGATAAGACGGATTGAACGCAATGACGAGATCCTCGCCGGTGAAGTCTCCGTCAACGGTCTCGGTGGCATCACCGACGTCCTGTGATGTCACCGACAGGTCAACTCCTCCGGGACGCATGGACATTCTGACCGGCGTCGTGCTGTCCCGGACCAAAAGCCGCACGCGTCGCAAAGCCCCCAGGATCGACTCCTTGCCCAGATGAAGTCGATTCGGGTAGTCATCCGGAATGAGCTGGCGATAATCGGGATACGCACCCTCCAAGAGCCGGGTGCGTATCTCGACCGACCCGACCATGAAGGCGACCTCGTTCGCTCCTACGCTCATGTGCACCTCGACATCGGCCTTCGAGGTGCTCGCCAACGCAGGCAGCCTCTGCAGCTCTGCCAGCGCCCTAGCGGGGATCAGGACCTCGCGTAGGTCCGAGGGAGCCTTGGTCTCCCGCAGGTCCCGAAGCGCCAAGCGATAGGAGTCCGTCGCCACCAGGCGGATCACATCGTCTTCGGTCGTCATCAGGACCCCCGTCAACAAGGGTCGCGCGTCGTCGTTCGAGGCGGCACGGACCACCTGACGAAGGCCGGACGCCAGCTCGGCGCCCAGCAGGTGCCCACCCCCCGGAGTGTCCGCAAGGCTCGGGAACTCCACCACGGGGAAGTTCCGAAGCGAGAACCGTGACCTACCGGCAGTGATCTCCACTCGATCCTCTTTGGCTTCGACCGTCACCGCACCTGCCTCCAGGGAGCGCACGACGTCGCTCGCAAGACGAGCGGGAACGACACATGCACCATCTTGGATCCCAATCACCTCTTCTTCGATGCGGATGGTGAGGTCGAGATCGGTGCCAGTGGCGATCAGACGGTTCTGCTCGCAGGAAAGCATCACTCCCGAGAGGACCACCGCGGCCGCCGATCTCGTGCCGACCGCTCGGCCGGCAGTGGAAAGAAGGTCAACCAACGCATCGCGTTCAGAACGGAACCTCACCAGGAGTCACCCTTTCTCGTCGCATCCGACCACAGGACTGTTGTTGTCATAGGGATATCTGGATTCTTAGTAGAGGTAGTAGGTGCTGGGGATTGTGGATAACAAGGGCTTTTCCCTTGTGGCGTCGCTTTTGGAGGAGTGGATGAATGGTGGGTGAGAGGCGGCCGTTGTGGACCGTCGAGACACCGGCCCCAAATGGTCCCCCGAAGCACACGAAAGGCCCCCGTATGCCCACAGCTTGGACCCCGTCTATCCCCAAAGATCTCACTGCCCCGCTTTAATCTTGATGAGAAGGTCCGTTACCTGTTCGTAGATGGCTCGCCGCTCCTTCATCTGGAGACTGATCTTGTCGACGGCGTGGATCACGGTCGTGTGATCGCGGCCGCCGAAGACCCTGGCGATTGCCGGGTAGCTGTAGTCGGTGAGGTTTCTTACCAGGTACATGGCGATCTGGCGTGCCGTCACCAGAGGTCGCGTGCGGCTCGGGCCGCAGATCGCTTCGACAGGGAACGCGAAGCGGGCCGCGGTCGCGTCGAGGATCATCTGAGGCGTGATACGGCGCTGCTCCTCGGCTCCGACCAGGTCATGAAGAACCCGTTGGGCGAGGTCCAAGGAGATGGGCTCGCGGTTGAGGCTCGCGAAAGCGGTGACGCGGATCAGGGCTCCCTCGAGCTCTCGAATGTTGTTCGTCACATGCGTCGCTATGAACTCCAAGACGTCGTGGGGGATGACGTCCTTGTCGGCGTCTGCCTTTGAGCGCAGGATCGCGAGGCGTGTCTCGAGATCGGGTGGATCGATTTCGGTGATGAGCCCCGAGAGGAAGCGGCTGCGAAGGCGCTCCTCGAGGGTCTCGATCGATTTCGGTGGACGGTCCGAGGTGAGGACGATCTGCTTACCGGTCCCATGGAGGTCGTTGTAGGTGTGGAAGAACTCTTCTTGGAGCCCCCCTTTGTCCTTCATGAACTGCACGTCATCGATGAGAAGCACGTCGCATTCCCGGTAGCGGCGCTTGAAGTTAATGGTGGTGGTCAGGCGCATCGCGTCGACGAAGTCGTTCAGGAAGGTCTCGGTCGTCACATAGAGGACCTTGCGCCTAGGGAAATTCTCCCGGACGTAGTTGCCGATCGCATGCAGGAGGTGTGTCTTTCCGAGGCCGGAGCCTCCGTAGATGTAAAGCGGGTTGTACGAGCGGCCGGGGGTCTCCGCCACGGCCTGTGCCGCTGCGTAGGCCAGGCGGTTCGAGGATGCGGCAACGAAAGATTCGAAATTGAAGCGGGGATCGAGGTTGACCGGTGAGGTGTCTGGGGGCCCCGCCGTCCCCCGGCCGGGCGGTTCCGACCGGATCGCAACGGCAGGTTCCTCCCGGGCGCCGAAAGTCGGTGGTATCGCGGGTGGCACCTCGTCGAGGACGCGCAGGCGCACCTGCACGCTGCGCCCGGAGAGGGAGGCCAGGGTGTCTTCTATCAAGGGCACGAACCGGCTCTCTACGCGGTCGCGGACGGCCTGACTGGGCACACCTAGGACCAGCACGTCATCGGGAACGGCGTCCAAGGCGGTGATCGGCACTATCGCCGACAGCCACATCTGCCATGCAGTTTCAGAGAGTTGCTCGCGCAGAGACGCCGAGCAGTTCTTCCACAGACCGTCGCTTGAGTCCACCAGCCCCTCCGCAATCCCGCCGCACGGTCGTCCACAAGCCAGTCCACAGCATGTGGAGACCCGTAACCACGTGGCCGGTCGAACGTACACCGTCGCGGAGGCGCCGACTAGTGGCGATGGCCCCAGCGGCGCGATCTCGTCTAGCATCAGGGGACGGTTTCTCAGGCCTGTGCCCTCGGAACGGGCCGGTTCCCGAGCGCGGCTGAAGCCTGCGGGCATAGAAAGGCCAACCTGATTTGAAGCGCACCTACCAGCCAAATAACCGAAAGCGATCGAGGACCCACGGCTTTCGGGTCCGTATGGCCACGCGGGGCGGCAGGGCCGTGTTGAGAGCGAGGCGGCTCAAGGGGCGCCGGCGCCTGTCGGTTTAGAGTAGGTGGCCAGCCTCGGCCGAGTGCGCCGACGAAGTACTTTCTCACGCCTGAAGCGACCCGTCGGAAGGGCGGTAGCAGGGCCGCTCAAGGTGGGATGGATCCCGGATCGAGAAGGCAAGGGGACCCTTGTCGCGTACTCGATCTCGCGCCGATGCGGGAGCGCGGTCGTGCGCAATCGTCTGCGCAGACGCCTGCGCGAGGCGGCGCGCGCCACGGAAGTGAAGGAGGGCATCTACCTGGTGGTGGCGACTCCGGAGGCCACAAGGCTCGGCTTCGGCGAGCTCAGCGCGACACTAGGCTCTGCGATGAACGCCGCAGCCGCAAGGGGGACACGGCGATGACCGACCTTTCCCCGAGGCGCCTCGGCCTTGTGGCCATATCTATCTACCAGGGGGTTCGCGGGGGGCGTCCGTCGCCGTGCCGGTTCTGGCCGAGCTGCTCGGCTTACGCCGCGGAGGCGATCGAGACGTTCGGTTTGCTGCGTGGAGGAATGCTCTCCATCAAACGAATATGGCGCTGTCACCCCTTCGGTGGTTCCGGGGTGGACACGGTGCCGGTGAGGGTCGATGAGGGAGGCCGGCGGTGATGGCGGTGATGGTGGCCATCGAGAACTCCCTCTTCCACGAGGTGGGCAAGATCTTCGCGCCGCTCTTCGAGTTCATCGGATGGCTGCTCGCGCTGATATACGGCCTGATCCCGAACTACGCGGTAGCGATTGCCCTGCTCACGGTGCTGATCATGGTGGTGCTGACGCCGCTCACGATCAAGAGCACGCGATCGATGATCGCGATGCAGACGCTCCAGCCAGAGCTCAAGAAGCTCCAGGCCAAGTACAAGGGCGCTGCTAATCGTCAGAAGCTCAACGAAGAGATGATGGCGCTGTACAAGCAGCAGGGCATCAACCCCGCGGGGGGCTGCCTTCCGATGTTCTTGCAGATGCCGTTCTTGATCATCCTTTACGACACCTTGAGGGGTCTCACAAATGTCGTGAAAGGACATCCACAGCCCCGCTACATACCGAAGCTGACCGGGCATCCGGCCACGATTCCCCTGGTAGAGCGGTTGTACCACAATCTGGTTCACAGCGGCGGCCAAATGGTCTCCTTCGGGGTGAACTTTGCCAATGAGCCGTTCACACATGGCCTGTCCGCGGAGCAGCGAGTACCGCTCTTCGCCTTGGTGGCCATCGCAGTCGCACTCCAGTACTTCCAGATGCACCAGATGACCGCCCGAAACCGCCGACACGGCCAGCAGGTTGCCGTGAACAAACAGATGCAGACGATCCAGAAGTTCACCCCGATCCTGTTCGCCTACATCTATTTCATCGTGCCCTCGGCGGTCGTGATCTACATGATCGTCTCGACCCTGATCAGGCTCGCGACCCAAGACATCATGTTCAGGACGGGAATGGTCAAGATGCCCGGTTCAGCTCCCGCTTTGAAAAGCGATTCGTCCAAGGAGGGCGCGATCGACGCGTCGGCACGGGACGTCCGGACGCCCGCGAGGTCTCCGGTGGCCGAGATCCAAGGGGGTTCAAAGCGGAACGGCAATGGGGCATCCGGGCGTCGAGCCTCGCCGAACGGGAACGGTGCTCGTCGGCTTGGTAATACCAATGGTACGAACGAACAGAGATCCTCGCATCCCCGTTCGAAGAGCAAGAAGCCTCGAAGGTCACGGTGACGGGGACGTTGACAAGGAGTGATATCTCGATATGGAGTGGGTGGAGATCGCAGGCAAGACCCTCGAGGAGGCCAAGCAGAGCGCGCTGGAGCACCTGGGCGTTGCGGAGATCGACGCCGAGGTCGTCGTCGTTGCCGAACCCCGGATCGGCCTGTTCGGACGGAGCAGGGGTGAGGCGCGAGTTCGAGCAAGGGTGCGTCCCGCCGGGCCGCGGCCAAAACGCCAGCGCCGACCCCGGCGAAGTCCCGACCGTCGCTCTCGCGATGCTCGCGCCTCGGTCGAGGGAGACGATGGCGCCGGCTCCGGGAAGCCCGAGGTTCGGGGCCGGACCAATGAACCCGGTGGAGCTCGCCGGCGTTCGAGGTCGAGGCGATCGGGAGCATCCCAGAACGCTGCTCACGAGGTGCTCGCTGAGATCTCGGACGTGAAGCGAGAATCGGATGACGAGGAGGAGAACGTGGCCGAAGGCGTAACGCTTGAAGAACAGGGGGACGTCGCCCGGGAGTTCATTCAGGGGCTGCTTGCCGCCTACGGCTATGAGGCGGCGGTGGCGACACGCGAGCTTGACGAGGAGACGCTGGAGGTGGCGGCCAACGGCGAAGGTCTCGGACTCCTGGTTGGACCTCGTGGCGCGACGCTCGCTGCCCTGCAAGACGTGACCCGGACCGTCGTCCAGCACCGGTTCCCCACCAGGACGGACAGGATCGTCGTGGACGTCTCCTTCTACCGGCAGCGCCGCGCGGAAGCCTTGGAGCGCTTTACACGACAGGTCGCAGAAGAGGTTTCAGGGTCGGGTGCGGAGCAGGCTCTCGAGCCGATGTCCCCTGCGGATCGAAAGGTCGTGCACGATACGGTGAACGCAATGGACGGGTTGGTGACGCGCTCTGAAGGTGAGGAGCCCCACAGGCACGTGGTGATCGCTCCGGCAGACTGAGGGTGGCCGCTCGCCTGAGCCAGGTCCCCGAATTCCTGGTGGACCACCTGGCACGGGCTCAGAAGCTGGGCATGATCGGGCCGGGCCGGATCGACGAACACCTGGAGCACTCGTTCAGATTTGCACACGCGCTCGGGCAGCTTCGTGATCGCGGCCTAAGTGGCGGCGACAAGGTCGTAGACCTGGGGTCGGGTGCGGGCCTGCCTGGGCTCGTTCTGGCAACCTTCTACCGGGGTCCTTGCTACAGGCTTTTGGAAGCGTCGGTGAGGAAGGCGGCTCTCCTGCGGCAGGGCGTGCGGCTGGGAGCGCTGCATGGGGTGGAGGTCATAGAGGCACGGGCCGAGGTCATCGGACGCACGACCACGGGCCGCGCTTGGGCCAGCGTTGTCGTGGTTCGGGCATTCGGCCCCCCATCAGTGGTGGCCGAATGCGGCGCCCCCCTCCTGGAGATGGGCGGGCATCTGCTGGTGTCGCTGCCGCCCAGCGGGGGACGGATCTGGGCCGAAGAAGACGGGCTGCGTCGACTGGGAATGGAGCCCCGCGGCATGAGCCACGGGATCCTGGCCCTCGCCCAGGTGCGCGAATGTCCGGAACGATATCCTCGCAGGATTGGTGTGCCAAGGAAGCGACCGCTCTTTGGTTGAGGGGTTCAAACGTTTCACGTGAAACGTCGCGACGAAAGGCTTGACCTGCTGGCCCAATGAAGCGAGGATAAGCATCGTGCAAAGCGGTTCCTGGTAGGGCTGATGCGGCTGCGGCGGCGGGACCGGAACAAGCCAAACGAGGGCCCGGAGAACGCTCCGGCTCAAGAGCCACAAGCTCAGAGCACAGACGCGCACGAGTTCGGCGCTCCGTCGGAACCGGGCCATCCCGGATCGGAGAGACAGCCGCCCGGCGCCGACCTGGAGACCCCCGAGGTGCCCATCGAACAGGGACCTGCGTCAGAACAATCGACGAATGCCGAGCAATCGACGGCGGTCGGGGAATCGCCTCGACAAGGCACGACGCGGGACTCCGGCGCCGACGAGAACCCCTTGGACTCCGACCCGGCGACGCCCCCCGTACCCGAGCAGTCGCAGGGGGAGCTTGACACCGAACGCCCGACCAGCCCCGGAGGGACCGCCGCCGATGCGCTCGATGAACGTGGCGTCGAGCCGCCCCCGCAGACGCTCGAAGAGGCGGAGATCTCGTTCCCGCCCCTGCCGACAGATCCCACAAAGGTTGTCGAGAGGGAGGCCTCGGCTCACGACATCGCGGTGACGCCCGACCCTGTCGTCGTGGAGGCGCTGTCGGCCTCGACGCCACCGACGCCCAGGGGGCTGGGTTCGGACGATCGTCGTCCACAGATGGCGATCGGACGCCTTGCAGACCTGCCCACGCCCAACGGCGAACGCGCTCCACGGGAGCTGCCTCGGGTGGTCGCCATCGCCAACCAAAAGGGTGGGGTGGGCAAGACCACCACCACCGTGAACCTCGGAGCGGCCCTCAGCGAGCTGGACTACCGGGTGCTGGTCGTGGACCTCGATCCGCAGGGCAACGCGACCAGCGGTCTGGGCATCGATACCCGAAACTTCGAGTCCTCCATGTACGACGTGATCATGCGGGATGCCCCCATCGAGGATTGCATCGAGCCGACCAATGTTCAGAACCTGTTCGTGACGCCAGCGACCATCGACCTGGCCGGCGTCGAGATCGAGCTCGTCAGCGCGTTCAGCCGGGAGCTCAAGCTGAAGCGGGCGGTCGACACCGTCGTCGACGATTTCGACTTCGTTCTCATCGACTGCCCCCCCTCGCTAGGGCTGCTCACCATCAATGGGCTGGCTGCGGCTTCAGAGGTATTGGTGCCGATCCAGTGCGAGTACTACGCGCTAGAAGGCCTCAGCCAACTGCTGCGCAACATTCAGCTCGTAGCCTCGAACCTCAATGCTGGCCTCGAGATCAGTGCGATCGTCCTGACGATGTTCGACGCTCGGACCAGGCTGGCCATCGATGTCGCTGACGAGGTGAGGGGCCATTTCAAGGATCTCGTCTGCCGAAGCATCATTCCCCGGACCGTGCGGCTCTCGGAGGCTCCGTCCTTCGGCCAGCCGATCACGGTCTTCGATCCGGGCTCCCGAGGGGCGGTCGCCTATCGGGAGCTGGCGAAGGAGGTGAGCCATGGCGCGCCGAAGCGGTCTGGGTAAGGGGCTTGGTGCCCTGATCCCGACGGAGCTGCCCGGTCAGCCCAAGTCCGCGCTCCGGGAGGTGGCGATCGGAAGTATTCGGCCGAACTCCCGACAGCCGCGGACCTATTTCGACGAAGAAGCCATGTCCTCTCTGGCGGCGTCGATCCGCGAGCTCGGTGTGCTGCAGCCGGTGCTGGTGAAGGAGCTCCCCGGCGAAGACGACTCGTACGAGCTGATAGCGGGTGAACGTCGCTGGCGCGCGGCGCGCCGGGCCGGTCTGCAGACCATCCCGGTCCTGGCCCAAAGCCACTCCGGCGATGCGGAGAGCCTCGAGCAAGCCCTCGTTGAGAACCTTCATCGGGAGGACCTGAACCCCTTGGAGGAGGCGGCCGCCTATCAACAGCTGATCGACGATTTCTCCTTCACCCACGAGCAGGTCTCAAAGCGGGTCGGGAAGAGCCGTGCCGCCGTCACCAACACCTTGCGGCTGCTCCAGCTCCCCGCGGGCGTCCAGCGGGCTCTGGCAGAGTCCATGATCACCGCCGGCCACGCCCGTGCGCTGCTGGGCACCCCCGACAGGGCTTTGCAGGAAGCGCTGGCGGCGAGGATCGTGGCTGAGGGCCTGACGGTCCGAGCGATCGAAGACGAGATCCGCGGGACACAAGAGCAAGTTCCGAGATCCTCTGGTACTACTCGTAGTACTACCAGAGGATCACCGCGACCCCTCCCCGAGCCGGGGTTCCTCGAGCTGGAGGAACTGCTGGCCGGGTTCTTGAACACGACCGTCAAGGTCGAGGTCAGGAATCGAAAGGGAAGGGTTGTGATCGAGTTCGCGACATTGGAGGACCTGGAGCGCATATACCGGACCATGACTGGGCAGGGAGGCCCGTAGCGGGCCGGTTTGTCTCAACTGTTGAGCGCGGAACCAGTTTCCACACCTGTGCATGAACTTGTGGATTATGCCCGCCCTAGCTCAGCTGAGAGTTTAGGGTTTTGGGAGCGGCCGGGATCGGTCCTCGCGGTTCGGGGCCCAATCCCAAGGTGCACAGACCCACGTCCCGAGTGCGGTTGCGATGGCTTCGGCCAAGATCGCTGGCTGGCCTCGCTCTGCAAGGTCGTCGGGAGCCAGCTCGATGACCACGGCGGGCATGCGGGTCTCGCGCAAAAGGGCTACCGACATGCCACTGGTCCCCCGATCCATCGTGTGCAGCGCGCTGGGCACGACCGACTGGACGAGCTCTGCGAGGTGCCGGCCTCCCTCGGACTCGGTGTGATAGCCAGCGTAGTAAGAGCTGAGACAGCCACGCTGGTGCGCTAGGCGCAGACTTACGAGAACCTCTGCCGCGTGGGCGTTCGCCCGGGCTGCCTGGAGAGAATCGTCGGCGTCTGCGAGCAAGACGACCTGAGCCCCCGAGCGCTGAAGGTGCGCCTCCAGTGTCTGGAGAGCCTCCCCCATCCCGCCGTTTTCGGCGATGGCCACCAGGCGCCCCGCCAGGGTTGCGGGGGTGCTGCGGAGCTCCTCTCGAGCGCGGACGTCGGCGACGATCTCGGCTCGGCTGTGGCGGGCCCTCATCCTCACCAGCTCGTGGAGAGTTGAGGCGTCAACGATCCCGTCGGTTCGGATCCCCGCGTTGGCCTGGAAGTCGGAGACTCCACGGGCCGTGGCATCCCCGAAGATGCCGTCCACCCGCCCGGTGTCGAAACCGAGCGCTCCCAGGCGCTGTTGCAGGTCGGCGACGTCGTCGCCGCGCATCATAGGCGAGGTCCGGAGGAGCTCCCTATCGCCCAGCCTGAACCCGGCTTCGACCAGCACCGCCCAGGTGTCCGGGCCGCAGCGCCCGTCGATCCTCAGGCCGCGTCGGTGCTGGAAGGCCTCCAAGGCGGCCGATGTGGCCGGTCCGAAGATCCCTGGCTCGTCCTCATCGGGCGGGAACCCGGCCTTGGTCAGCCGTGAACGCAGTTCGAGCACCCTTGGCCCTGACGCGCCCCGCTCGAGGGGCTGCACTTCGCGGCCTAGAGGTGGGCCGAGATCTCCTGGAGCAGGCGAGCCTTTGGCTTGGCCCCCACCAGACGTGCCTGGGGCTCCCCGTCCTTGAACAGGAGCAGGGTCGGGATGCTCATCACGTCGTACCGGCGTGTTATCTCCAGGCTGTTGTCCACGTTCAGCTTGGCGATCGACACCTTGTCGGCCTGCTCCTCGGCTATCTCCTCCAGGATCGGGGCGATCACCTTGCACGGTCCACACCATTCGGCCCAGAAGTCGACCAGCACCGGTACCTGAGAGGCCTTGACATGCTCGTCAAAGGTAGCGTCGTCAAGCTCGACGATCTTTCCGCTCATCCTTACCTCCTCGTCGCGTCCCGTCCCAGGGGTTTCCCCGGGGCGCCTTGCGAACCCTGCGGGCCAGCTCTACGGGGTGTTAAACGTCGGCGGCCGCAGCGTTGTTCCCTCAGGATCCCAACGCCTCGAGATACCGCTCAGCGTCGATCGCCGCCATGCAGCCGGACCCGGCCGCGGTGACCGCCTGGCGGTAGTAGTGATCTTGGACGTCTCCGCAGGCGAAAACCCCCTCGACGTTCGTTATCGAACCTCCGAAGGTCCGGACATATCCCAGATCGTCCAGCTCGAGCTGGCCTTTCAAGATGGCGGTGTTGGGCTCGTGGCCGATGGCCACGAAGAGCCCGCTCACCTCGAGCTCGCTTTTCTCGCCGGTGGTGGTGTCCTCCAGGACGACTGCGTCCATCTTTTCGTCGCCCAGCACCTCGGTCACGACGGAGTTCCACCGGAACTCCAAGGTTGGGTTCGCGAACGCACGCTGCTGCATGATCTTGGACGCACGCAACTCCTGCCGGCGGTGGATCAAGGTCACCGAGCTCCCGAAGCGGGTCAGGAACAGGGCCTCTTCGATCGCCGAGTCGCCCCCCCCGACGACGGCGATGTCCTGGCCCCTGAAGAAGAAGCCGTCGCAGGTGGCGCAGGTCGAGACGCCATGAGCCATGAGCCGCTCTTCGCCGGGCACGCCCAGCAGCAAAGAGCGGGCTCCCGTTGCCACGATGAGAGCCTGAGCCTCGTAGGAGGGTTCGTCGCCGTCGTCCACCCACACCGAGAACGGGGGTTTGGAGAGGTCGGCCCGTGTGACCTTGGCGGTCACAATCTCGGCCCCGAAGCGCGCCGCCTGGTCGCGCATGGACCCCATGAGGACCGGCCCGAGAACCCCCTCGGGAAAGCCGGGGAAGTTCTCCACGTCGGTGGTGAGCATGAGCTGGCCGCCAGGCTGGTCGCTTGTCGAGGAAGGCTCTCCTTCTACTACGACCGGCTCCAGCTGGGCCCGCGCGCAGTAGATGGCGGCCGTCAGCCCCGCGGGCCCCGATCCTGCTATGACCACCTTTCGATGCTCGGTCACGGGCTAGGAGCGGGTCGTCTTCGCCGAACGCATGGACCACAAGAAGACGCCGACGCCGACGCTGACGACGCCCAAGAGCGCGTCGGAGGCCCACACCCGGTCCGAGAAGGCGTAGACGTCGAGGAGCCTCACGATCGCGATCGCCACCAGCACCGCGATGGTCAGGGCCACGAACGCGATCAGCATCCCGAAGACGACGGCTCGCGTCGCGACCAGAAGAGGGCGCAGCAGGCGGTCGTGGAGCAGGTCCACCACCGCGTCGATCGCGTCGACGGCCTTGGTGGCCAAAGCTGGAGAGTCACGTTCGAAGGGCGGGGGGCCTTCGGGCATCGCAAGAGGTTACCTGTCCGTCAGCGTGTAGCAGACTCCGATCGCCCCGGGGCCGGTATGGGCGCCCACCACCGGGCCGAGCTCGGCGCGGACGATGCCGTCCGGGACGTCCAGCCCTTCTAGGAGCCCGAGGAACGACTCGAGGTCAGGGGCCGCGCCATCGCAGACGGCGAGCGCCTCGATGGGGCCTAATCCGGCAAGCTTGGTGGCCACGTACTCGAGCGAGCGCGAGCGGGTCCTTTGCTTGGACTCCTCTACGACCACTCCGCCGGTCACTTGGACAACGGGCTTGATCGACAGCATCGAGCCGACCATCGCCCGCGCGGCGCCGATCCTGCCTCCCCTCTGGAGGTGCTCCAAGGTGTCGATGACCCCCAAGACCC
>JBOGFX010000273.1:0-2697 GCA_050743805.1 Acidimicrobiales bacterium | reverse complement strand
GAACTCGCTTGACCCACCTCGATCAGACGCTCGCCGAGCAGCCTCTTCCGCGCGTCGACCACGCCCGAATGCGCATAACGACCGATCAGGCTGCCGCCCTGCTGGATGACACGATCGAGGCCCTTGGTGCCGCTCGCGGCGACGCGATGCTTCGGGTCCTCGAGGTGAAGGCTGCGGCCGCCGAGGCAGCCATCAAGGTTGCGAATCTAGCGATGAAGGTCTGTGGAGGTTCGGCGTTCCGCAAGGAGCTGGGTATCGAGCGGCGCCTACGCGACGCACTCGCCGCTCGCGTAATGGCACCCACGACTGACGCTCTGCTCGACTTCGTGGGGCGCGCCATCAACGGCCTCCCGCTGATGTGATGAAACTGACTTCGCTTGTTTCCGCTTGCGTTGCGGCACCCGACAGACGGAGGGACAAATGACGGTGCTGCTGGGAGCCGTGGCCTATGACCCCAAGGTGGTCAGCATCTGGGAGGGATTCAGGTCCTGGTTTACGGAGATGGAATGTTCATTCGATTTCGTGCTGTACTCGAACTATGAGCGCCAGGTTGAGGACCTGGCTTCGCGCCGAATCGATGTGGCCTGGAACTCTCCACTTGCATGGATAAGGACCAAACGGCTGCATCCCGAGGCCAGAGCGCTGGCGATGCGCGACACGGACCAGGACCTGACGTCGATCATCGTGGTGCGCAGCGATTCGCAAATCGAGCGGGTTGCCGATCTTATGGGACTGGTCGTCGCGACCGGTGCGGTCGATTCTCCTCAGGGGACGCTTTTGCCTTTGACGCTTCTGGGTGATGTGAAGGTCAACGTTGCGCGCTTCGAGGTGGGTGTCGGCCTCCATGGTGACCACGTCGGTGGCGAACGTGACGCAGCTCGTGCGTTGGCCAACGGCGAGGCAGACGCTGCGTGCATGATCGACTCCAACCATCTACTTTTCGCCAAGGAAGGCATTCTGCCGCCGGGCAGCACACGCGTGGTGGCCCAGACCCCTCCCTATGATCACTGCAACATGTCGGTACTCGCTCCATCAGAGGAGATCGAGCATTTCATCGCCCACCTTTTGAAGATGGATTACGCAGACCCGGTCGTCCGCCCTTTGCTCGATCTCGAGGGTCTCACCAGCTGGCTACCGGGGCGGACCTCCGGCTACGCCCAACTGGATGATGCGGTCGGTCGTTTCGGCTTCTACGACCGGGAAGGCAGGATCACGGCTCGTGACTACCGACCATGAGCTGAACCTGGGTGAGCTGGGTCTGGACCGGGGCGGTCACCTGCTGATCGGGCGCGAGCTCGCCAAGCTCGCGCCCGGAGAGCGCCTTCACGTCGGAGGCACGGACCCCAACCTGTCGCTCCACGTCCCTGCCTGGGCCCGCTCGCACGGCCATCAGATGGCGGGCCCGACCACGGTTGTGCGCGGAGACGCCACAGAGCGCAGGCTGGCAGGCGCTCAGCGGGCGGGCGGTCCTTCCGAGGTGCTCGACCGTCCTCGGGCCAGCTGGGGCGTCGCCGCGCGTGGGGCCCTGGTGGAGGATGGCGGCCCATCACTGGTGACGGCCGATCTCGACCACAAAGATGAGGTATGGAGCGAGCTCGCGCCGAAGCTTTACGCGCAGGCCGCCGCTGCGCAGTGGGACCCAGCCAGCGCGATCGACTGGACCGCCCCGCAGCTTCCCGACGATGTCGAGAACGCAGTGGTCCAGGTGATGACATACCTGGTCGAGAACGAGCAGGCGGCCTTGATGGTCCCCGCTCGTTTCCTGGGACGCATTCATCCGCATTTCCGAGAGGTGCAGCAGTTCCTGGCGACCCAGATCGCCGATGAAGCCCGTCATGTGGAGGTGTTCGCCAAACGCGCTCAGATGACGGGCCGGCCTCTCGGCTTTTCGGGTGCCGGCGGTCGAGCCTCCCTGCAAACCCTGTTCGACGAGCCCGACTGGGGCACGGCTTCCTTCTTGCTTTCCACCCTGGGTGAAGGAACGTTCCTGTCGCTACTCTCGTTTCTGGTGCGTTGGGCACCCGATCCCGTGACCGGCCAGGTGGCTCGCCTCGCGCTCCAGGACGAGGCCAGGCATGTCGCCTTCTCGATCGGGCATCTCCGCGAGCATTTGGCGTCCAACCCTCGGTATCGGGACCGGCTTCGTGCTGCCGCTGAGCGGCGCCACGACGCTTTGGCAGAGACCTCAGGCCTTTCCGAGGCCGTCTTTGACTCTCTGGTCCTTCTCGCCGCCGGTTCGTGGACCCCTGAGGCGTTGGCGCAGGGCTGGGACCGTGTCATGGGACTTCAGCGGGAGATGGACGATGGACGCCAGCGGAGGCTCGTAAGGCTTGGCTTCTCCGATCGCGAGGCGGCGGAGCTCTCAGCGCTGCACACGAAGAACTTCATGTAAGCGCTCGACAACGGCCTGCTCGGGTGGTCCCCGGAACACACGGGTTGGGTCCGGCCAGCTGTGCAAGGCTCCGGTAGATGGGTGACCGAAAGCCTCTGCGTGTCGCGCTGGACGCCACCGCGCTCATCGGTCAAACCACCGGCGTCGGGGAGTTCTGCCGAGGAGCCCTCTACGGCCTTGCCAGGAACCCTCATGTCAAGGCATCGGCGTTCACCGTCAGCTGGCGCCGTCGAGATTGGCTCCCAGGACTGCTCCCTGAGGGGGTTGGCTATCGTCAACGCGCCATGCCCGCACGTCCTCTGTGG
>JBOGFX010000272.1:0-14702 GCA_050743805.1 Acidimicrobiales bacterium | reverse complement strand
CTGCACGTCCTCCTCGTCGTCGCCATCGTAGCGCAGTGCGACCACCGAGCCCGCGCAGACCGAGCCGTCCCCGGCGGACTCCTCGACGACCGTCGCCCCCTTGAGCAGGGCTTGGAGGTGCCGTATCCTCGACTCCATCTTGCCCTGGGTGTCCTTGGCCGCGTGGTAGTCGCCGTTCTCCGAGAGGTCACCCAGCGCGCGTGCGGCCTCGATCGTCTTTGCGATGTCCGCCCGCCCGCGGGTTTTCAGGTCTTCTAGCTCGCTGACGAGGCGGTCGTAGGTCGCCTGGGTCAGGCTGGTCTTCTCACGAGGTTGATCGATGGGGTTAGCGGTGCTCATGTTCTCCCTGGCGATCGTCGGCGCGGCCCTAGGCACTCGAGGCTACCTGCACCCGGAGAGGCGCGTTGTCGCACGGGGGCCGTCCGGGCGATCCAGCACCCCGGTGCGACGGACTTGGACCTGGCTCCTAGGAATCTCGTCTCACCATGAGGATTCCCCCCACCACCAAGAGAAAGATCGTGTAGCCGCAGAGAACCCCGAAGCCCGCCCAGGGCGAGAACAGGGTGGCGCCCCCGAAGTCATGCGTGGGGACGGTGGAGGCCATGTTCTCCCCGATGACCAGAGGCATGAAGCGAATTGCGCTGTGCTGCACCGAAGCGGGAAAGGCCTGGAGTATGAGCGGGACGATGAGAAGTAGCCCGACGTAGGTGGCGATGGACCCAGCCGTGTGGCGCACGATCGTCGCGATCCCCAACGCGAACAGCCCGAGGACACATAGCACGAGGCCTGCGCCGACAACGGCTCGTAGGGCTTTTGGCTCCGACAGGGTGGCATAGGGCGTCGAGCCTTGGAGAAGACGCTGACCGAGCAGGAAGGCGCAGAAGGTGAGGATCTCGCTCGTGACCAGGGCAACGATCCCGAAGACGACGCTCTTGCAGACGAGCACCAGTGGACGGTTGGGTATCGCCGAGAGGGTCGCCTTGATCGTTCCGCTCGAGTACTCCGCGCTCATCACCAGGACGCCCAGGACCCCGATCACGATCTGCCCCAAGAACACACCGGCCAGGCTGCGTGCCGTGGGGTCGAAACCGACCCTCTCGATGATCCCGCCGTTGCGCCAGTGGGCGGCTGTCACCGCGGTCGCGATCGCCCCGATGCCGACCACCGCCACGACGGTGACGCCGAGGCTCCACAGCGTCGATCGGACGGTGCGGAGCTTGATCCACTCCGAGCGGAGCTGTCCGAACGGTCCGTAGTGTCCGCGCGCCTCGACGGCTGGGTTGACGGCGGTCACTGGTCTCGGTCCTGGACGGCGGATCGCGCAGGGGTCAGCGGGGCCTCGGGTGGCGACCCCCCATTCTCAGCAGCCTTGAACTCCACGCTGTCACGGGTGAGGTCCATGAAGGCCTCCTCCAAGGAGGCGTTGACCGGGGTGAGCTCGTGAATGCGTATGCCGGCCGCGGCCGCGAGGTCACCGATCTGTGCGGCGGTTGTCCCTGACACCTGCAGGGATCCGCCGGCCTCGGCATGCACGGTGACCCTGCGGGCCGAAAGTGCGGCGGTGAGTCGGTCGGCGTCGGGCGTTCGCACCTTCACCGACGTGCCAGAGCTTTGTGCGATGAGCTCGTTCACCGGCCGGTCAGCTATCAGGCGCCCCCGGCCGATCACGACGACGTGGTCGGCGGTGAGGGCCATCTCGCTCATCAGGTGGCTCGAGACGAAGACGGTGCGCCCTTGGTTCGCGAGGCTCCTCAGGAGGTTTCTCACCCAAAGGATCCCTTCGGGGTCCAGACCGTTGACTGGCTCGTCGAAGAGGAGAACCTGGGGATCACCGAGCATGGCGGCGGCCATGCCGAGGCGCTGGCCCATGCCGAGCGAGAACTTGCCCGCCCGCTTTCTGGCCACATCTGACAGCCCCACCAGCTCGAGCACCTCGTTCACCCTGCGAAGGGGGATGCCGTTGGTCACTGCGAGCATGAGCAGATGGTCGCGGGCGCTCCTTCCGGGGTGGAAGGCCTTGGCTTCGAGAAGGGCCCCAACTTCGTGCATCGGCCACGCCAGGGACTGGTACGGCCGCCCACCGATCGTGGCGACACCCTTGTCGGGGAGGTCGAGGCCCATGACCATCCGCATGGTCGTCGATTTCCCGGATCCGTTGGGCCCGAGGAAGCCGGTCACCAGGCCGGGCCTCACCTCGAAGGACAGGTCGTCGACGGCCAGGGTCTTGCCGTAACGCTTGGTCAGGCCACGCGCTTCGAGCACGGGACATGCTATCCGCCAGGGTCCTCGCACCACTGCGCATGGGGCGCACCGGTGTTGTTGACGCAGGGTCCAAGTTGGGCGAGACTAAAGGCCCATGCCAGCCGCCAACTTTACAACCCGCGTAATTATCGTCATGTAGGCGCGCGCCCCGGCCCGTGCCTTTCGACCGTCCACCTGGTGGGCGGTTTTTCAATTTGGGCGACTTTGAGCTGCAGCTTTCGAAGCGCCTCCACGAAAGAGGATGGACAACCAACATATGGAACGGACTTGCCGACCCTCCCGCTGCCGCGAAAAGAGCTCGACGACAGGGGAGAGGCAATGAGCGGTCGCGACGTTGCGGTGATCGGCGGCGACGGCATCGGTCCCGAGGTGGTGGCTGAGGCCCTCAAGGTCGTGCGCGCGGTGGGGGTTCAAGTGACGCCCACCCACTACGAGCTGGGTGCGGCGCACTACCTGGAGACCGGCGAGGTGTTGGGCGACTCGGTCCTCGACGAGCTCAGAGAGCACGACGCGATCCTCCTGGGTGCGGTGGGCCCGGCGATCGGAGACACGAGGGTGCCGCCCGGGACGCTGGAGCGGGGGCTGCTGCTGCGGCTCCGCTTCGAACTGGACCTCTTCGTGAACATGCGACCGTTCCTGGGAGCGCCCACCTCGGTGGCACAGGGCGCGCAGTTCGTGGTGATCCGGGAGAACACCGAAGGCCCCTACGCGGGCGAGGGGGGCTTCCTGCGCAAGGGAACCCCCCATGAGGTGGCCACCCAGGGCTCTTTGAACACGAAGATGGGAGTCGAGCGCTGCGTTCGCTTTGCCTTCGAGCTTGCCGAGACGCGCCCGGCTCGCCGGCTAACGCTTGTGCACAAGACCAACGTGCTGACGTTCTCAGGCGACCTCTGGCAACGGACCTTCTCAGAAGTGGGGGGTGATTTCCCCGACGTCGCATGCGACTACAACCACGTGGACGCCGCATGCATCTATCTCGTCGAGCGCCCGCTCGAATACGACGTCATAGTCACCGACAACCTGTTCGGGGACATACTCACCGATCTCGCCGGCGCACTGTGTGGTGGGATCGGTCTGGCGGCCTCCGCGAACCTCAATGCCGCTCGGACCGGGCCTTCGATGTTCGAGCCCGTTCACGGCGCCGCCCACGACATTGCCGGTACCAACCGTGCCAACCCGCTAGCTGCGATCCGCTCGGCGGCCATGATGTTGTCATTCCTGGGTGAAGCCGATGCATCCGCCAGGATGGAGAAGGCGGTGGCGGAGTTCATCTCCTCGGACCGGCTCTCTCGGCCCCCGTCGGGCGCGGGCTGGACGACCGACGCCATCGGTTCGGCCATCGCAGAAAGGCTATGAGGTGCCCATCACCGCGACACACAAGATTTGGATGGATGGAGAGCTGGTCGATTGGGACGCGGCGAACGTCCACGTGCTGACTCACACGATGCATTACGGCTCCGGGGTCTTTGAGGGAATCCGTGCGTACCGGACCTCCGCCGGCGTTGCGGTCTTCAGGTTGCGCGAGCACATCGAGCGTCTCATGCGCTCTGCGGCGATCTTTCTGATCGACGTACCGTTCAGCTGCGACCAGCTGGTGGCTGCTGCCCGCGAGGTCGTGGCGGTCAACCATCTCGACGACGGTTGCTACATCCGTCCCCTCATCTACCTGGGCTATGGAGAGATGGGGCTCAATCCCCTTCCCTGCCCGGTGAACGTCGCCATCGCTGCTTGGCCGTGGGGGAGCTACCTGGGCGACGATGGGCTCGCCAACGGGGTTCGGGTCAAGGTCAGCTCGTGGCGTCGTCACGATGCGAATGCGGTCCCGACTGCGGCCAAGGGGACCGGAATGTACGTGAACTCATCCTTGGCCAAGGTCGAGGCCCTCAAGTCCGGCTACGACGAGGCGATCCTGCTCTCCTCCGACGGGCGGGTGAGCGAGTGCACCGGGGAGAATGTCTTCATCGTGCGCGACGGCGATGTTCTCAGCCCTCCCACCTCGGACTCGGGAGCTCTCGCCGGCATCACACAGCTGTCGGTGGAGACAATTGCCCGGGATCTCGGCTTGCGAGTCGCAAGAGAGCCTCTCGTGCGCACCGACCTCTACACCGCCGACGAAGCCTTCCTCACCGGAACCGCCGCTGAGGTGGTGCCGATCTGCTCCGTCGACGACAGGATCGTGGGAGATGGGCGACCCGGCGCGGTCACAAAGGAGATCCAAAGCACCTACTTCGCCGCGGTCCGCGGCGAGATCGATCGCTACAAGGGCTGGTTGGATCATGTCCGCTGAGCGAGCTGGCACATCCCACGGGCCTCGAGCACATGACTTTGTCATGCCGAGGTGGCCTGAGGAGATCGAGATCTTCGACACCACGCTGCGTGACGGCAGCCAGCAAGAGGGCCTGTCCCTCACGGCCGACGACAAGCTCAGGGTTGCCGAGCAGCTCGATCATCTGGGTGTCACCTACATCGAAGGCGGGTGGCCGGGGGTCAACCCCAAGGACGACGCATTCTTCGCACGGGCTCCGAGGGAGCTCTCGCTGTCCACTTCGACGTTGGTGGCGTTCGGATCCACCCGACGCGCGGGCGTGCGAGCATCGCATGATCCAACCCTCGCCAACCTCCTGGCCGCGGAGACCACCGCGGTGTGCATCGTCGCCAAATCTTGGGATCGGCATGTGACCGACGCTCTGCGGACCGACCTGGACGAGGCGGTTGCAATGGTTGCCGACTCGGTCTCCTACCTGCGTGCCCACGACAGGCGCGTTTTCCTCGACGCGGAGCACTTCTTCGACGGCTACCTGCACAACCCCTCCTTCGCTATGGCCGTGCTGCGCGCGGCCATAGAGTCCGGAGCTGAAACCGTGGTGCTTTGCGACACAAACGGGGGCACGTTGCCCCACCAGGTCGCCGCGGTGGTGTCAGAGGTCGCAGCGACCTGCTCGTCCAAGATCGGCATCCACTGTCACAACGACGCCGGCTGCGCGGTCGCCAACTCGATTGCGGCGGTCGGGGCGGGGGTCACCCATGTCCAGGGCTGCATGAACGGCTACGGCGAGCGGGCCGGGAACGCAGACCTCGCGGCTCTCATCCCTGACATCTCCTTGAAGCTGGCGGTTCGCACGATCCCAGACGAGCGACTGGAACGTCTGACGGCTGTATCGCACCACATCGCGGAGTTGGTGAACATCCCGCCCAACCCCCAGCAGCCCTATGTCGGGTCCTCTGTCTTCGCGCACAAGGCGGGTCTGCATGCGAGCGCCGTCGCGAGGCGTCGAGACCTCTACGAGCACGCCACGCCCGAGCTGGTCGGCAATGGCATGCGGGTCGTGGTCTCGGAGCTGGCGGGCCGCTCGACCTTGGCGATGAAGGCGACAGAGCTCGGGCTCAAGCTCGACGGCGAGGTGCTGGGCCGCGTCCTCGACGAGCTCAAGGCCCTGGAACACCAGGGCTACCACTTCGAGGTTGCCGACGGCTCGCTCGAGCTGCTCCTACGCCGTGCGAGCGGCTGGGAGCCCGACTTCTTCGAGGTGGAGTCCTTCCGCGTGATCACCGATCACGGGGGGTTCGAACGCCAAGACGGCGACGGTTCGGGGACGATAAGCACCGAGGCGACCGTCAAGGTGGCTGTCAACGGGGAGAGGATCGTGGCGACCGCCCAGGGAAACGGGCCGGTAAACGCGCTGGATGCGGCCCTGCGCGAAGCGATCGGGTCACGTTTCCCACAGCTTGCTGCCATGCGGCTGACCGACTACCGGGTGCGCGTGCTCGACACCGGTTCGGGCACCGGCGCGGTCACGCGCGTGCTCGTGGACACGAGCGACGGCGAGAGGACCTGGACGACCATCGGCGTGTCGGAGAACATCATCGAGGCCAGCTGGCAGGCGCTTTTCGACTCCGTCGTCCTCGGGCTGCTGGCCGATCGCCGCGCCGCGCCCCCGAGCTAGGAGAACGGCACGGGTCCCGGTCACTGGAGCCCTGGCGTTGAGATACCGTGAGCCTTCGCATGGCGCAGCCCACGTTCGTCCCGATCACCGAAGCCGACCAGGTGCGCGCGGCCCGGAGATTGTCCGTCCCGGGCCCGTGGTTTGCCGATCGTCCCGCAGATATCCAAGGGCCCGACCGTCCATCAGGTAGGAGCTACGGCACCCCCGGCCCCGACCAGGGGTTCGCTCTGGCGCTCGCACGTCGGTTCGAGGACCGGCTCTCCCTGAGCGAAGGCGAAGACCTCCAAGACGTGCTTTCAGGTTGCGCACTGTTGGGGGCCAAACGCGCGGCGTTGGTCGGTCGCGCCCCGTGCGTCCACGACATCGACGCGGCCGTGTCGCTCTTCGGATTTCTCGTGCAGGTACCACCCGAAGACCTCGTGGCCAGGCGTAGGGAGCTTTTCGAGTCGGTTGCGCACGATTACGTCACCCAGAGGACCCTGGCCGACTCGGTGCCGGACGCGACGTTGCTCATGGACCCGAGAGAGCTGGTCGCCCGCTTGGGGGAGTGGCGGCACCTCTTGGGGTCGCCACCGCGAGGCGCCCCTGGGCCCCAGCCCTCGGGCTGACTCGAGCCGCCCCAGGAGCCGGCGGAGCGGCCCGCTCTCACCCCATGGTTTTCGCGCCGTCGATCGTCTCGCGGATGATGTCCGCGTGACCGGCGTGCTGGGCCGTCTCCGCGATCAGGTGCGCGAATGTGCGCCTGGCCGTCCAGCGAGCGCCCTTCTCGAACCACGGAGCCTCCGGCAGCGCCTGGTCCGCGTCGAGGTCTTGGGTGCGCTCGAGGACCTCGTCGGTTTCCCTCGCCGCCCTGTCGTACTCCCCCAGGAGGGAATCGAGGGAGTCCGACGCGCCGACCTGGAAGTTCGCGCGATGCTGGCTCACGGCCTCCTCCATCGATGTCAACGCACGTGGCCCGTTGACAACGAAGCTGGCCCAGGTTCGTTCCACCGCGGTCAGGTGTTTGACGATCCCACCCAGGCACAGCTCGCTCACCGTTGGCCGGGCGGCGATCTGCTCGTCGGTCATCCCGTCGAGAGCTCGCTTGAAGAGGGATCGGTGGGTGTCGAGCGTCTGGAGGAGATCTCGTTGCTCGGTGGTCGTCATCTCTTGCTCCTTCTGGCTCCGGGTGCGTTCCTCCCGGTGGATGGCCGTTGCATTCGGTGCCGTGAGGGTAAAGGGAGTTGCGGACAGATCTTGTCCTCTTTGTGACATATGTTTTGCGAGATGGAGCCGGTCGCAAGGGTCTTCAGACTGCTGGCGCTGCTCCAGGCACGCCGCTACTGGGGCGGCCCCGAGCTCGCCGATGCCCTGGAGGTCTCCTCTCGGACCCTGCGCCGCGACGTGGCCAGGCTCCGGGAGCTGGGCTATCCGGTGGAGGCGCACCCCGGCCTCGCGGGTGGTTACGAGCTCGCTGCAGGAGCCGTGCTTCCTCCACTGGTGGTGGATGACGAGGAGGCGGTGGCGATGGCATTGGGGGTCCTAGGGGCGGTCCTCAGCCCGGTGACCGGGATGGCCGAAGCCTCGGCCCGCGCTCTCGCGAAGGTGATCCAGGTCATGCCACGGCACCTGCGGCGCAGGGTGGAAGCGCTGGCCACGACGACCGAGCGGGTGATCCCCCCGCCCAAGATCGCCTCCGTCGAGCCCGTCGTCCTCACGACGATCGCCCAGTCATGCCGGGACTCGGAGCGATTGGAGTTCGACTACGTGGCCGGCGACGGCACCCACAGCTCACGTTTGGTCGAGCCGTACCGCCTTGTGGCGCTGGGCTCGCGGCTCTATCTGGTCGCTTTCGACTTGGGTCGCCGAGGGTGGCGGAGCTTCCGTGTAGATCGGCTGCGTTCGCCGTCGGTCACCGGATCACGCTTCGCACCCAAAGAGCTCCCCGCGCAGGACGCGTCGAGCTTCGTGATGGCCGGCATCACCCAGGCGTCGCGGCCCTTGAGGATCGAGGCCAGGGTTCACGCCCCGGCAGCGGAGGTGGCCCGGCGTGTGGGGCACTGGGCAAGCATCGAGGAGTCTGGCTTGACCGAGTGCAACGTGACGATAAGAACCGACTCGCTCGATCTGGCCGTGGCCGCCCTTGGCCTCACGGGAGCGGAGTTCGAGGTGGTCGAGCCGCCCGAGCTCTCAGGGGCGCTCGAGAGCTGGAGCGCCCGCCTCGCACGTGGCTCCCCAGGGCAGGCGAGCTCTGCTGGGCCGCTCCGCTGAGGCGGGTCGGCCTGGCCCCCCGCCACGTCAGGTGATGAGTGGGCGCTCCGCCTCTTGGGGAGGAGTCTGGGCCATCTCGTAGGAGGGTTGAAGGGCTGCGCCGCGCGTCGGCTGTCCACATTGACGGTGGCGATGCCAGCTGAAGGCCATCAGGGCCAACCCCGCGACGCACAGCGCTATGCCTGCGCCCTGCACCAGGGCCGAACCCAGGTGTCCTTGCTCACCGAGCCACAGGTGCTCGTCGACGAATCGCCCGATGCCCCACAGCGTCATCGCGATGCCCAAGACCAGGCCACGAAGCTCTCCTCCGAGACCGCTCGCCCGGATGCGGCCAACCCGGCGCTCGGCCGCGATGAGCACGCAGAAGACGAAGGAGTCCTCCAAGGATTGGATGATGGGAACCGGGATGCGACGTCCCTGCTGGCCCGCGTAGTACATGCCGAACCATTGATGAGTGGGGTGCCCACCGCCCGCGACCATGAGCTGGGGACCGAGCAGCCGTCCGAGCGCCCAGGCGGCCATGAGCACCGGCGCGATCAGGTCCATGACCTCCATGGTCGGCATCCGGGGCCCTCTGCTCCGGGCGACGAGGATGCCGACAGGTACCGCGAGGACAAGCCCGCCGAACGAGGAAAGGCCCCCGTGCCAGACGGCCAGCACTCCGGCGGGATCGTGCTCGTAGAGCGACAGGTTGGTGAGCACGTGGGCGATGCGGGCACCCACGATCGCGGCCACGATGATCCAGACGAAGGTGGACGCGAGCCACTCGGTGGGGTACCCCCGCGCCGCCAGGCGCCGGCGGAAGTAGGAGTAGGCGAACCAGAAGGTGAGCGCAAGCCCGATCCCGTAGGTGTGGACCACGAGTGGACCGATGTGGAAGGCGACCGGGATCGGTTTCACGGAACCCTAAGTATCGCGGCCTTGGCGCCGCCTCAATGCTCGCGCCGGCTCAGGGGCGACCGGCCCCCACGAAGCCATCACCCAGGCGCAGGGAGGTGATCCACACGCTGGCACCGGTGTACGGCGCCTCGATCATCTCGCCACCTCCCACGTACATCGCGACGTGCTCGCTGCCGCCGGGGCCGTAGAAGAGGAGATCGCCGGGCTCGAGGTCCGAGACGGGCACCGGCGCCGAGTCCGCCATCTGCGCGCCCGAGTAGTGCGGGAGGGGCACGCCGGCCTGTCCCCACGCCCACGCGGTGAGCCCCGAGCAGTCGAAGCCGACCCCCGGGGTCTCGCCGCCCCAGACGTAAGGGACGCCGATCTGGCTCTCCGCGGCTGCGACCGCGCGCCCACCGGCACTGTTGGGCGGCGGGGGCGGGAAGTTCGTGTAGGTGCCGAGGCGGCTTCTCGTGATCGACGCCTGCTCGCTGGCGGCGATGCTCTGTGCCTCACGCTCCAAGGCACCGAGTTGGCCCTGGACCTGGTCCAGGTTCGCCTGCAGCTGGGATTGCTGGATGCTCGCTTGCTGGCGGGCGTTGGCAGCGGCGTTGACCGCCGCCTGAGCCGATGTTTGCTGCTGGTCCAGAACCAGCTTCTGGTTGTTCAGCGTTACCTGGGCGGTGTGAAGGTCTGCGACCGCCACATCGAGGTTCCCTGTCGCGACGGTGCCGTACTCCTGGGCTGCTGACAGAGATTTCTGGTCACCGCTGAACAGCGGGCTGACGCCGATGACCGAGTCGTCGGTGGTGTAGGCGTCGATCGCCGCCGACCGCAGGTGGAGCTCGTCGACGTGGACGCTGTGCTGGTCGGACAGGATCTTGGCCCTGGTGACGTCGATCTGGTCCTCCACTTGAGCCAGCTGGTTCTGGTCCTCGTCGTATTTCTGGCTGAGGGCCGATATCTGCATGCCCTCGGACTGGATCTGCTGCTGAAGCTGGCTAGCTTGCGCCTGCAGCGATCCGACGGTTGCTGAGCCACCTGGCTGCGGGCTCAGGATGCCGTAGGTGGCGGCCAGAGTGCCGACGGCCAGAAGGCTTGTGGCCGGCCGCAACACCCGCCTTGCAAGACGGCGCTGTGCGGGGCGCGGCGCGGGGTGGGCAAAGGCCCCCTCGACGTCAGTCACAGTGGGGTTCATCTTGACGAAGCCGCCTTCGCGGGTCAAACACCGAAAAGGGATTTCGGGCCGCCGAACGTTGGCTGGGAGCTAAACGCCCAGTACAGGGAACAACTTGGAGAGTTTGTGACGATCTGGTGTCATGGCCTCTGATCAGGTCTGTTCGGTCCGGGACGCCGGGAGATCACCGTGACCAGCGGCGGAAGCACGATCGGCTCGTCCTTGGGGGCGACGCCGGTGAGAGTCTCTAGATAGGTCCCCAGCGGGCCACCCCCCATGCCCGCCTGGGCCTCTGCCCAGGAGTCGACCAGCTCGAGGCCGGCAGCGGTGATGAGCGAGGGAAGCAGCGCGCCAATGTCGGGGTGCAGGGCATCGGGCATCTGCATGGGAACGCCACCGATGCGGCCCGCGCTCGTGACGGCTTCCTGGACGACCACCCAGCCGCCCGGGCTCACGGCCTTCGCCATGGCGGCGAGCACGATCGCCGGGTTGACCACGTGCAGCAGAAGGAACCGGCAGAAAGCCAGGTCCACCTCCTCGGGAAGGAGAAGGTCCTCACCTGCCTGGGTGATCGCGATCACCTGGCTGTGGGCGGCAGCGCGTCGGGCCACCTCGTCCCGAGCGAACGGATCGGAATCGACCGAGTACACCCGACCGCTCTGGCCGACAACCTCGGCCAACGCCACCGAGACGTCGCCGCCGCCCGCTCCTACGTCCGCGCAGACCCAACCCGGCGCGATCCCCAGGCGCTCGAATGCGGTCGCCAAGGGTCGCCGGTAGACGTCGTCGCGCAGGCCCTTCAGCTCCGGCACGGCGGATCCGTGGGGGGGGGCGACGTCGTAGCAGGCCATTTGGTCAGTCTTTCACGAACCCGCAGAGATCCTGGATAACGTCGTGCGCCATGAACGTGACCATGTTGCTGTGCGATGCGGCACAGGTTGCCGATGGCAAGCTCTACATCTTGGGGGGCGGCTGGAGCGTCACAGGCCCCGACCCCGTCCCTTCGGCCGTGGCCTTGAAGCTGGAGGTCGACTGGAACGAGGCCGGCCTGGCGCACCACTGGGAGCTCTTCTTAGAAGACGCCGACGGTAGGCCCGTTCTCGTGGACACGCCCGAGGGGTCCCAACCCGTCGAGGTTCGAGGCGAGTTCTCTGTCGGCAAGCCCGACGGGGTCCCCGAGGGCTCTCCCATCGATGTGGCGCTCGCGGTCAATCTCGGCCCCATCCCGCTCGTGCCCGGCACCCGTTACAGCTGGCGCCTCGTCATTGATGGCAACTCCCTACCAGGGGCCTCCCTGGGCTTCAGTACACGACCAAGCGTCCCGAGCGGCTGAGCCCGGTGCGCCTCGGCGCACTCGAGGGGCGACTCAAGGGGCCTTGGGGACCGGGATGGTCGTCGTGGTCGTGGTCGTGGTCGTGGTCGTAGTGGTCGTAGTGGTGGTGCTCGACGATGTGGTGGTGCTCCCAGAGCTGGTCCGGGCGGTGGTCGTCGTCGTGCTGCTGGTGGCGCTCGTCCCCGGAGGCTTCTTCACCAAGCCAAACGGTCCCTGTCCCCCCGAGCTCGGGGGCACGGCGAATGGGTTCGTGGGCCGCCCTGAGTGGCTCGCGCCAAACGCGACAACGAGGACGAACACGACGACACCGGCCAACGCCGCGCCCAGGGACCCAAAGGCGATCGGCTTTGCGATCGCGGCGAGGCGCTCCCTCTTGCGCTCGCTCAGACGGCGCCGCTGCAGCTCCGGAGGCAGGTGTCCTCTCTGGTCCAGCCACGACATCAGCGGTGCCGACGCGTAGACGCTTCCCTGCCAGGCCAGCAGCCCGATGAGCAGGGACGTGGTTGCGGTCGCGGCCGCGAGCCCGCCCGCCAGCCCCCACAATGCGATAGCGAGGCCGATCTCTGACCGGGCAGCGGTCGCCGCGGCGAGAAGCTTGCGATCGGTGTCGGTCTTAGGCGTACGCAGGAAGACACCTTCGTGGCGGATCAACCCCTGGACGCATGCGAGTGCCACCGTCCAAGACAGGGAAAGCCAGTTGGCAAACGCCAGCAAAGCCCGCCGATAAGAGATGCCGGTTCGTTCGCGAAGCGCCCAGATCGCACGCAACAAACCAACGAAGAGGAGCATCGCGGGCAGCAGGATCGTCGGGCCGATGAGTGGGCGGATGGCCACGCTCTCCCCCGACAGCAACAAGGAGCCGACAATCATCAGCACGATCGTGAACCCCAGGTACACGAGATCGTTCAACCATTGGAGACCATCGATCAGATAGTCGAGTCGTTGCCCGGTGCTCAACTGGTTGTCAGCCCTCCGGGGTCCCGGAACGAAGCTGCGCCAGTGCCTCCGCAGTATCTGCATGCCGCCGAAGCACCACCGGACCCGCTGGCTCTTGAGCGAGGAGAAGGTCAGAGGCATGATGCCGCGGCCGAAGCTCCTCGCGACGAACAGCCCGGAGTAGCCTCGCATCAACATCCGCAGGGAGGTCTCGGCGTCCTCTGTGATGCACCATTCATCCCACCCTCCGAGCGCCTGGAGCGCTGAACGTCGTAACAGCCCCATCGTTCCCGCAAAGATGATGGAGTTGCGCTCGTTGCGCGAAGGCATCGCAGACGCGAAGAAGTACCTGTACGCGTCGTAGCAGGCGGTGAGGTAGCGATTTCCGCGGAATTCGCGGTAATCCTGCGGGGTTTGCACGAACGCCAGGCCGCGGTCAGCGAAGTAGCCTACGGTCTCCTTCAGCCACCCTGGTTCTGTCAGATAGTCGGAGTCCACGACCCCGATGATCTCTGAGTCGGGATGGGTGTGGTCGGAAAGGGCGAGGTTCAGCGCCCCTGACTTGTAACCGTCCAGAGGTTTGACATGGACGAAAGTGACCCTGTCACGCTGGGCACAGTAGCGTTCAACGGGCTTCCACACCTCATCGTCTTCGGTGTTGTTGTCGATCACCACGACCTCGAAGTTCGGATAGTCGATCGCCTCGGCTGCTTTGATCGTGTTGATCAACATGTCGGGCGGTTCGTTGTAAGACGCGATGTGTATCGACACCATCGGTCTGAACGCCACATCCAGTTTCGGCAGGGTGCGGGAGTGACGCACTCTGCAGATGACGTCACAGGTCTCAAAAGCGAAGGTGGACCCGATCCCGAGCGCCATCGCTTCGAGTATGAACAGAAGCGCGGAGGCCAACGACCCTATGACCGAGAAGTTCCCAGCGACCGTCACGTCACCGGCGAAGCTCAGATAGGCGGCGGCGGCGGTGATAAAGCTCGCGAAGAAGTACTGGCCCAACGGGTTCCAGACACCTCTCATCGCGACCACGATGACCAGCACCGCGAACAGCGCTATCTCGGCGCCTTCGGCGGGTACGGAGGGCAATAACCATCCCAGTGCCGCCAGGTACCCCGCCACGAAGATGCCGGCGGCCCCGACGAGCAGGCCTGCGACCCTCGATGCCGCGCGGACCCTGCGTCCCAGGATCAGCAGAAGCACTCCGGAGACCCCGAGGTTGATGCTGCAGACAATGAAGACACTGAGAAGCACCGCCTCAGGTCCTCACGTGCTCGACGATCAGTGCCAGGTAGCGCTCCAGGTAGGTGGGCATCAAATAGTTCTTGAGCACCGACTCATGCGCCAGGAGGCCCATGGCCTCGGCTCTGGAGCGGTCCGTCAGGAGCTGGGCTATGGAGCTGGCGAAGGCCGAGAGATCGCTGGCGTCGTCGACCAGGACCCCGTCGCGGCCGTCCTGGATCTGATCCTGGATCCCACCAACCGCGCTAGCCACGACGGGCCGGGCTTTCCACATTGCTTCGGTCACCGTCAGCCCGAAGCCTTCTGCCAGGCTCTTCTGCACCACGATCTGTGACCGACGTTGGAGCGCATTGACTATTGCGCCGTTCTCCTCGATGTCGTCCATCGGGAGGCAGGCGACGTGCACCCGGTCTCTTGTCCTTGATGGCAGCGACTCGACACAGGAGCGCAGATCGCCGAGGGTCGCTCTGCCTTCGGGATCGTCCGATATCGCGTCTGGCGAGGGTCCGGCCAGGATCAGGTGCGCGCTGGAGGCGAGCTTGTGGGCGCAGAAGGCCTGTGCCAGCCCTGCATGATCTTTCAATGGATCCCAACGAGACACCTGCGACACCACCATCGCGTCCTGAGGAACGGGCCTCGCCTCGAGCATTTCCGCCCTGGATATGAC
>JBOGFX010000271.1:0-1695 GCA_050743805.1 Acidimicrobiales bacterium | reverse complement strand
TCGATGTACCAGCGCGCTCCCTCACCATCGACGGCGATGAAGCTCACGCTCACCCCGAGACCGCGCAGGCGCGAGTTCTTGTGCGTGATGGTGAACCCCGAGTCCAGCAGCAGATCCTCGGCGATGGACTGGGCGACCTTGCCTTCCTTCGAAGCCCGGGCCTGGAAGTCCTCCGGCGCGGGGGGCGCATCAGGAAGGCGCTGCTCCGCAAGATGGCGTCGACGACGGTCTGGCTCAGGTGCCCCCGTCACCACGTGAAGGCTGGTCCGGCTCTTCAGCTCGGCTTTCACCCGCGCCTTCGCCATGCCCACGTACCCCGAGTCGGTGTCATAGCCGAGGTAGCGACGATCTGCACGAGCCGCTGCCACCAGAGTGGTGCCAGACCCCATGAAAGGGTCGACCACCAGATCGCCGCGATACGTGTACAAGCCGATGAGTCGCTGAGGAAGCTCGATCGGAAACGGAGCCGGGTGGTTCACTCGCTTGGCGCTCTCCGGCGGGATGTCCCAGACGTCGAGCGTCGCCGCCATGAACTCATCCGGGGTGATCTCACTTTCGTAAGGGAGGGCCTCGCGCCGCCGTTCATTGATGGACTTGGCGCGGTCGAAACGGCCTTTGCTGGCCACGATCACCCGTTCCGTCACGTCGCGCAGCACCGGATTTGCCGCGCTTCGGAACGAGCCCCAGGCACACGAACCGCCAGCGCCTTCAGCCTTACGCCAGATCACCTCGCCGCGCAGCAGTAGGTGTAATTCGTCTTGCAGGATGGCGATCACATCCGCCGACAAGCTGCGATAGGGCTTTCGACCAAGGTTGGCAACGTTGACCGCTAGGCGCCCGCCCGGCTCGAGGACTCGCTTGCCCTCCTCGAACACCCGCCGCAGCATGTCGAGATACTCGATGTAGCTTCCCGGAATGCACCCCTGGCCCAGCGCCTGCTCGTACTCCTTCCCGGCGAAGTACGGGGGTGACGTGACGATCAAGGCAACCGAGTTGTCCGGGAGCTGCCGGCCGTCGGGGAGCGCCATGGTCGAGGAGTCCCCCTGAATGCAGGCTACTTCACCCTGCTTGAGGCCCTCGAGCGGCGCCACCTGGGCGTCGGAGGTCAGTTCGGGGGCCTCGAAGCGAGCGTAGAAGTCGGTCGAGTCGTGGTTCTCACGGCGACCGACGCCGAACAAGGAGGTCGCTGTGCGGCCGGCACGGGTTCTCATCGGTTACCACCAGACCTCATCGAACCACCTTTCCTCTCTCGTCGGTGTCAACCATAGACTCTAGCGCGATCGCACGCGAGTAGCGAACATATGTTCGATCACTGCTAGGTAGCGGGGTTGGGGTGGGAGGTCCGAGCCCAGCAGCTCGACCGAGCGAGCTACAGGCGCGGAGGGCGGCGAGGACGGGTCGGACCGCGGCGGGCCGCTGGGCTGTTATCGCAGTGTTATCGCTGGCGAGCCACCATGGTGCTCGTGAGGGTGCTGGTCGTGGAGGACAGCTCAGTCGTCGCCGACGCCGTGGCCGAAGGGCTCCGCGATCAAGGGATGGCGGTCGACGTGGCCTATGACGGGGCCAGCGGGCTCGACAAGGCGGTCGTGAACCGCTACGACGTGATCCTGTTGGACCGCGACCTGCCGAGGTTGCACGGGGACGAGCTCTGCCGCCAGCTCGCCGGGGCCTCCTCGGGCGGTCGGATCCTGATGT
>JBOGFX010000270.1:0-1513 GCA_050743805.1 Acidimicrobiales bacterium | reverse complement strand
CGGACGGTCCTTCGTGCTCCACTTTCTCGCCAGCGAAGTTTGGCCGTCTCGGCTCTGTACCATTCGGTTCATGTCGGCGACGACTCCGAGACGCAAGCTGCTCCAAGCGGTGGTCGACCACGCGCTGGGAAACGGCCTGGGGGACACCAGCCTGAGGCACTTGGCGGGGGCGATCGGAACCAGCCATCGAATGCTCATCTTCCACTTCGGGTCCCGCGAGAGCCTGCTGGTCGAGGTGACCCGCGAGGTCGAGGAACGCCAACGGCGCCTGCTGGCCGAGCTGCGCCGGGCGTCGACCGGCGATCCATTCGAGGTCGGAAGGGCGCTCTGGGAGCATCTGTGCGACCCGGCCCTCGCACCCCAGGAAAGGCTCTTCTTCGAGCTCTACGGCCAGGCCCTCCAGGGGCGCCGGTTCGCGCAGCCGCTTCTCGAGGGGATCGTTGAGGACTGGTTGGCACCCGTTGCAGAGATGTTGGAGGCCGCCGGAGCCGCTCCGGCCACCTCTCTGGCCGACGCCCGCCTCATGGTGGCTGTAACCCGGGGCCTCCTGCTGGACCTTCTGGCCACCGGAGATCGAGAGGCGGTGCGAGCCGCCATGGACCGTTTCGCCGAGATCTATGCGAGAGCCGCCTGATCGGGCATGGCACCGCGGTCCTCAGGTGGTTCGCCCCAACCGAGCCGCCCTTGGATGCCCGGTAGGCTCGCCGGGCAAGGGCGGGGCGTCAGTCCCGGAGCGGACCACTAGGAGCTGACAGATGCCAGAAGGACGAGCAGGCGAGCGCGGCGTTCCGTACCTGCAGATGAACGACGGGAACCAGATCCCCCAGTTAGGGCTGGGTGTGTTCCAGGTCGGACCCGACGAGACCGAGCGCGTCGTGTCGGAGGCCTTCGAGGTCGGCTATCGACACGTTGACACCGCCCAGATGTACCACAACGAGTCCGGGGTCGGGGCAGCCATCGCCTCGAGTGGGCTGGGGCGTTCGGAGATCTTCATCACCTCCAAGCTGGCCAACGGCAATCACGAGCCGAAAGACGCAGGAGAGAGCATCGAAGGATCCCTGGCCGCCATGAGCCTCGACTACATCGACCTGTTCCTCATCCACTGGCCCATGCCCACAAAGTACGACGGCGCGTTCGAGCGGACGTGGGAGGTCCTGGTCGAGCAACGAGAGGCCGGGCGGCTGCGCTCGATCGGGCTCTCAAACTTCGAGTCCAGCCACCTGGATCGGATCGCGGCCAACAGCTCGGTGGCCCCCGCCGTGGACCAGATCGAGGCCCACCCGTACTTCGCCCAGGACCAGCTGCGCGAGGACTGTTCTCGTAGGGGGGTTCTGGTCGAAGCCTGGGCTCCGATCGCCCAAGGGCGCGTGCTGCAGGATCCAGCGATCTTGGCCGTCGCCCGCCAGACGTCGCGCTCGGCCGCCCAGGTGGTGCTCAGGTGGCACGTCCAGCGTGGAGACATAGTGTTCCCCAAGGCCTCCAGCCGGGCTCACATGGAGGAGAACATCACGAT
>JBOGFX010000269.1:0-6896 GCA_050743805.1 Acidimicrobiales bacterium | reverse complement strand
AGATCCAGGCCGCCAAGCATCTCGTAGGTCCTGTCGACCGCCGACGCCACTGAACCTTCGTCGCGGACGTCGAGTTCGACTCCGAGCGCCGCGGTGCCCAACTCCTTGGCAGTCGCCAAAGCTCGCTCCGGTGCGCGACTGGTGACCACGACGTGGGCTCCGCCCTGACGAGCGCCAGCGCCATCGCCTTGCCGAGCCCACTGGTACCTCCGGTCATCAGGACCCGGGTGGCGACAAGTTGCATCATCGAAGCTCCATCGTACGTAGCCACCCGGTCGGGGTCCGACGACGCGTTCATCGAAGACGATGACGCAAGCAGTCCCGAGGCAACCCGTGTCGAGACGAGGCGAACGGCAAAGGTCCGCAGAGATCTCTGAGTAGGGCACTGCCCTACGCTGCGGTACGGCTGCGTAGGGCGCGGGGCGCGCCTTCGAGCCCGCCTCGCGCACGCCAAGCGTGCGGCCTATGCACCGCATCCTCACTCCAAGGCGCCTGCATAGGGCAGGGTGATCACGCGTCGATAATGCGGTCGATAAACCCTGTGGACAACCCGGTCGGAGTGCGACGAAACGGCGCCAAAGCCCAGGTCGTTCGTGTCTGCATAGGGCAGAGATGCGAGTGAAGGGTGGAGGTGACATCCTTCGCTCGAGGACGTCCGCACCTCTGTTCGCACAAACGCCGTGGTCCTGGCGCCAGCATAGGGCAGCCGCCATGGCGGTGCATTACTCATACTCCGGCCTTCGGCGCCACTCGGTCGATAATGGGCCACCCGTGGCGACGAATATGGCCGGGCACGCCGCAGGCAGCTCGAGGTGTGGAGACCGTTCGCCGGTCACTTGAGCGGGAAATAGCCCGGAACATCCTCGTGACGCGAGTCGAGGTAAAGCTTGGCCTCCGGGAAGCCGCAGAACCGACCGTGGCTCCATCGGATCTCGACATGGCCGTCGACGGTTACCGTAACGCCGCGGTGTCTGTCGAGAATCTCCGCGGCCCAGCGGACCCGCGGCTGCGAGGAGAGCTGCGGCTCGATGACGAACTCCCGCAACGAGAACTCCTGACGCCAGTCCCAGGGCGTGGCGACGCGCAACCTCAGAGAGGACGATCGAGCACTCCCCAGGATGAAGTACGGCGCCGAGTTGAAACGGAGAATCCGCCACAAGAGCAGCTCCCGGTCAGCCAAGGTCGGGGCTGCATCGCTCCAGATCTTCGCCGACCTATGGCTCACCGTTGCGGAGAACTCTTCATAGGCGGCGTCGAGATCGGCGGGCCAAGTCCGAGCACAAGCGGCCTTGATCTTCTCCCGGTCGCCCGGTGCGAGGTCATCCAGGTCGGCGGGAAGCATCGCGGCCGAGAGGGTCTCCCGGACGGACGCGTAGAAGCGCCGATATGCCTCCTCGGCGACCAGCATGAACCAGTCGGTCTCCGAGCGGTTTCCCCTGATGGCGAGGGCACGCTGGAACAGGTGGGCGGGCGAGGGGTTGGCGAGAACCCGCGAGAGGTACTTGCAGCTGACCAAGAACACATGGTCGACGCGGAGGTCGGCGGGAAGGAAGTCGTAGCCGGGAGGGTGATGTGGCCCCTTCCATTCAACCGTGACCGGCCGGCGGCAGCGCAGCCCATCGACCGCATGGAAGAAGGACCGCCCGTTCTCCCAGGCACTCCGGACGTCGCGGTGATACACGGGGTTCTTAATGGCATCCTCAAGCCGCTCCCAATGCAGGGCTTCGACGTTGCGCATCTCCTCAGGTCGCTCGATCACTGCGTCTTCGGGCGTCGAATCGCAGAGCATGCCAAGACCCGTGACGATCTCGGTTAGCTCGGTTTTAATGCCAGGCATCAGCGCGAAAATTGCAGCATCTGCTGGTTCATAACCAGGGCAGCAGCGGCCTGATCGAGGTCTGAGAGCATGAGATCGACGATCTCACGAACAGACTCGTCCGGAACGGGGTTGGTCGAGTACGCCTCGATCATCTCCACGTCCTCGTCGACCACGCCCGTGAACGGATCAACCCAGCTACCCTTTCCTTCCTGGCTGGTGCAGCCGCTTGCAAGAGCGCCCAGGATCGACTTCACGGGGTCGGCGACCCGGCTCCGCTCAGAGCGGATGATCGGCTTGCCGTCCTTCGTCTGGCTCGGGAGATAGATCTTCACCCGGTGCGGCATCCCGCTCACCGCCAGCCCCAAGAGGGAACCCAACGGGTCGCCGGTCACCGCGAGGGAGATCGATAGGTCTGCGCCTGCAGTACCGCCGCGCCTCAACTTGGCGCCGTACGCGTCCGTTGGAGCCAGAACCCAGGCAGCGGCGCCTGTTGTGGGTGACCCGCGGCGTAGGTGCGCAGCCGTTCCTGGCCAGCCGGCGACACCATCTCGATGGCGTCGAAGAAGGTCGCCTTGGCCTTGTGCAATGCGGTGTCCCCCACTGATCCAGGTTTTGGGAGGTTGGTGGTAATGAGGACAAGCCGCTTGATCCCTGCGCCAGAGAGCACGTTCGCCCGGCCGAGCGTCTTCCACATCGTGTCGGTCCGGATGAGTCCGGCTCGCGACGAGGACAGTGCGCCGCTGACGTCGAAGTGCCACTCTCCGCTGTTGCGATCGCAGCAGATGAAGTTCACGGTAACGCCAAGCTGCTTGAGCCGCCGGTTTCGTTCGCCGATCGTGAACCCAGCGCCCGAGAGGACGCGTTCGGCCATCTGCTGAGCGAAGCGGCCCTCTTCGCCGGCTCGCTTTTGGAAATTCGGGTCCGCGGCGGTCACGGTGTCAGCGGAAGCGATGCGTCGGTAGCAGCGGCACGCTTCCGCGTGATCTCGCAGTACTCCGGATCGACGTCGTAGCCGATCCACTTGCGGCCAGTAAGAACAGCGGCGACGGCAGTCGAGCCGCTACCCATGAACGGATCGAGCACCCACTCGTCCCGGAAGGTGTAGAGCTCGATGAAGCGCCGTGGCAGCTCGACGGGGAAGGGGGCAGGGTGGCCGACTCGCTTCGCGGACTCCGGAGGTATCTCCCACACGGACAGGGTGGAGGCCATGAACTCCTCGGCGGAGATGTCGCTCGTCCCTTTGATGACTCGGTCGAAGCGGCCCTTCGAGAAACACAGGCAGTACTCGTGCACATCTCGGATGACGGGGTTGGCCGCTGAGCGCCAGCTTCCCCAGGCACAGTTGCCGCCGGCACCCTTGGCTTTGCGCCAGATGATCTCTGCGCGCATGAAGTACCCGATTCGGAGCATCCGCGCCGTCACCTCGTGCGACAGCGGAACGTACGGCCGGCGACCAAGGTTCGCAACGTTGACCACGGCTCGGCCTCCGGGCTGCAGCACTCGGTAGGTCTCACCGAACACTCGCTCCAACAACGCCAAGTACTCCTGGAAGGAAGCGTCGGAGTCGTAATCCTTCCCGACGTGGTACGGCGGCGAGGTCACCATGAGCGCCACACTGTCGTCCGGCAGCTCCGCCATCTGCTCGGCTGAATGTTCGAACACCTCGTTGGCGACTGCTGGCAGGGACGTCTGCCGGTCCTTCGTCTCTGTCACGGTGACCAGGGCACGCCCATAGTAAGGAGACGAGTCGTGGCCCTCGCGGCGTCCAACCCCGAAGCTCTTCGTCTTGGTCGTCACCCTGCGCTCCTCCACCCCACCCACGGTAGCTGGACGTCGTCGTTCGGGCGAAGGCCGCGAACCGCTTCATCCGTCAAAGGAGCTCCCCAGACGGCAGAGAGCGAGCGCAGCAGTGGGGGCGGCAAGAACTCGTCCCAGACGTGAGCGAGCCGGAAAGGGTCAACGCTGAGCCGCTCGAACACGAGACGGCACTCGGGCTGGGAGAGCAGTGGGTTGCGGTCGTCGTCGGCGTACTCGGCGAAGATCTCGGTCAACTTCTCACGATTTCCTTCTACGAAGGACAAGGGTGGCCTCGTAGCCGGCAGCTTCCTCAGAGCTGAGAGCGGGGGCGAGGGCCGAGACCAAGCGGCGGGACAACTCGATTTCCGCGTGCCGCCCCGCCAGGGCGTAGAACTGGCGTTCCAGGGTGTCGAGCATGCGTGCCTCCTCGTAGCCGGGGTGATCCTGGATCTGCTGGCGGCCTCGAGCGACCTCCCCGTCGAACAATTCGAGCAGCGCCATCAGCCGATAGATCGAGCGGGTGACCTCCCCCGGAGGCGCCTGGGCGGGCTTGTAGAGCAGCTCATGGGACACAGTGGCCCATAGGTTGTGAGCCCGGGTATGGACCTGGATCTCACAGAGGCGCCCTTCGGCGCCTGCCGCGCCCGCCACGTCCGGGGATAGGGAGACCTCAAAGTGCACGCCGAGGTAGCTGAGCGTGTCCGGAGCAAGGCTGTGGCGCTTGTCCTCGTGGTGATGCACGACGAACAGCTCGCGCACGAGGTCTTCGACCTCCTCGACCTGGGACTCATAAACCGTGACGACCCGCGCCGTCGCCTTGTCGTGAATGTCGTCCCCCGGTGAGGCGTACTCCTTGCGCAGCGCCTTCTTCAAGAAGCTGGCCACGTCCTTCGCACGGCCCTCCACTTCGCAGATCAGGCCACTCCGGCGGGTGGCGGCCCGGAGGCAACCGGCTACGTCCTCGGCCAGTGCGGCGTACGCCGGTCGCTCGGTCAGGTAGCGCTGACGGAGGGCATCGAGGTCGGCCATGGTCAGGTCCGCCCGGTCATCTTGCGCAGCCGATCGGTGACCTCCACCTTGGTCTGGCCGTTGGCCAGCTCGGTGATCCGCACTTCCTCGCCGATGTTCTCCGGCGACGCGAGCACCGCCACCCCGCTCTCGAAGGGCCATCTGGATCCGTCGCAAGTGTGCCTGCACCAGGTGGGTGTCCTTGTCGAACCTCGTCTTGGGCAGCTGCGCCTGGTCCATCTCGTCCATGAACGCTTGGCGGTCCTCGATCGCGAAATTGTTGTTGGCAAAGGCACGCACCGACACCTTGTCGCGCGTCCTGTTCAGCTCGGCGAGCAGTGCCACTTGGTACTGGGCCTTCTTCTCCGGCTCGGCAACTTCCTCGTTGATAAACCGCTCGGTCGCTTCGAAGAAGCGCTTGGTGGTGAGCTCAGGCTTCTCCCGCAGCAGGCACCCGAGGAACTGCTCCAAAAAGAAGTGGGCGACAGTGCCGTCGTAGCTCTTCTGGGTGTCGCACACCACGCCGTCGATCGAGGCCAAGTCCGAGCGGCCTGTACGAAGAGGCCGACCTTGAAAACCTTGGTGCGTTCAGTCGGCATCAGATCGCGCAGATGCTGGACGCTGAACGTGCGGCCGCCTGGCGTGACGGCCAGCTCGACCCGAGCGCCCTGCTCGCGTTCGAGCTTCAGCACCGCGAGGCCCCGGTGGCCGGCGACATCGCACACCGTGAGCAGCCCCTCAGGGCTGTTGCCCTTCTGGCAGAGGTAGAGATGGCGAGCCATCTCCTGGGACATCTCGACGAAGGTTGTGGTCTTGGCTGACAGGCCGTCGAGCACCAAGCGGGGCATCGGGGAAGTGGTCGAGCCTTCGAACTCGACGTCGTAGGCAGAAGAGCCGAGGCTGCCGGCGATCCGCTCTCGGAAGAAGTTCCGTACCTCCTGGTCGAGCGGGCTCTCCACCTCGCTCAGCACTGGTTGCGCACTCGCGCCCGTCGCCAGGTGGTAGGGCACCTCATGGACGATCACCCGCTTCACCCGCAACCGCCCGAGGTCGTGGTCCATGAGCCTCCTCCTGCTCGGTAGCCGTCAAACAACTCATTGTCGCCGAGGGATGTGACATGGACACGGATCCGCCAGGTCGGGCTGAGCGCTCTAGCGGCGCATCGCCGTTCTGACAGCGCTCAGGTGCTGGCGCGCCGCATCTCAACGATCACCGGATCCGATCGGCTGCTCTATCGGGGTCCTCGTGCTCCCAGACCCGAAGCGGCGTCCATACGGCGGACGCGTGCGCGGAGTTCAAACGTGGAGGGGGCAGCAACGCAATCATCGGCTCGACCAGGCAGCTGGCGGTCCTTCGCCGCCAAGCCGGTTGGCCACCTCGTGTCCGCGCGGTTGCCGACGGCGATCGTCGTGCGACACGCCAGGCACGGTGCTGTCCGAACCCGCACCACAGTCTTGCGCCACGGTCTACGGCCAGCAATCCAACGCCGGACCACGACGGGATGGCCAACTTCGACACCATGTGGGACACCTACCGCGACTTCCGCACCGGCATGTACGTCACCAGCTACCTGTGGGCGGCCCTGTTCGTCGCTCAGTCGGCCGTGACCGCCCTGGTCATCCGCCAGACCGCCTACGGCACCGCCTACGACTACGACCAGATCCTCCCTGTCATCGCGGTCGTGCTCGGCATCGTGGGCTCGATCGCCATCGGCCGCTCGTTCACGAAGAGAGGCGGGGCGCGTGGCGCCGCAGCCCGCGCCCCCGGACTCAGCGTGGGAACACCTCCAGCGCGCCGACGGGCAGCTCGCCGGCGGGTACGGCGTGCACTGGCTCCTGCGGGCAGACGCGGTCACGGTGCCGTTCGGGTGAGAGTGTCGCTTCGAAGCTCGTCGAGACGCGACACGCCCATCAGGTGGCCGGTATCCCGTCAACCAGGACACTCACCGCGGGCCAAGCGCATCGCCTCTTGGCCTAAGCTAGGCCCTCCCACCAGGGCCTGAGGCTCTTTGATCAGGGCAGTGCCCTACCTGCGGTAGGGCTGCATAGGGCACGGGCCGCGCCTTCGACTCCGCCCGCGCCGTCCGCCGCGAAAACCCAGCGTGCGCCCTATGCACCCCGCGCTAACCGAGAGAGCCCTGCGTAGGGCAAGGTGATCAACGGTCGATAATGCGGTCGATAAAACCCTGTGGACAACGCCCCCGGTGTGTGACGAAACGGCGCGAAAGCCCAGGTCGTTCGTGTCTGCATATGGCAGAGATGCGAGTGAAGGG
>JBOGFX010000268.1:0-1555 GCA_050743805.1 Acidimicrobiales bacterium | reverse complement strand
GCTGGCAGCAGGTGTCGGAACCGCCACCGCGTTGACGAGTGCCGGGGCGACTAACCATCGCAAGCCACCGGCAGCCTGCGTCGAGGCGATCAAGGACTACCAGCAGCTAATCAAGGATTTAGAGCCGGTCATTACGACAGCCGGCAATGCCGATGATTTGATCGGGAAAGCCGCTGAGGCTGGCTCCACGCACACAACGGCAGCGCTCGTTGCGATCACTGCCAAAATGCATACGATCGACACAACGAACGAGCTGGCCGGCGCTGAATTCGGACTTCTCGCCCCGAGGGCGGTTGCCACCGCTCGCATGTGTGAGCGGTAGACGGATACACCCGACCTGATGGCCGGTAGCGCCGAGTGCACGATGAGCCAGTATGCGGGGGTGTGACTTCCTCCGCTTCGCGTCAACGTGCCCGGGTAGCTGCCCGGACCAACGAGCGGACGGAGCCACTGTTCATGAACTCGCGGAGCCCCGCGTCGTGAAGTGCCTCTCGCTTCAAGCGCGCGGCCAAGTGCTCCGGGCTCTCGGGGACGAACCCACCGACCATTGCCATTGCCAACTTCGGACCGACCTCCGGGCCTACCGCGTCGCACGCCGCGTCGAGGATCTCCCGCGCCAGCCGGGTCACGGGGGTGTCGGGCAGCGCCGGCGGCTTCGGCAGGCAGGCTGGCCGCTGTAGCCCGTCCCTGGCGCCCAGGTCGCCTAGAGCGTCCCAGGTGGTACGAACAGCCCTGACTGCCGCCTCCAGCGCCTCCTGGGCAGCACGGGCGACCCGCTGGGCTCGCTCCAGCCTCGGTGCGAGCAATCCCGGCACGCTCTCAGTCGAGACGACAGCGATCCGCTGTTTCTCCAGCACGTCGAGATCGTCGCCTGTCGCCAACCTTGATAACTCGGCCCGTGCAGCCTCGACTTTCTGCTCGGCCAGGGCCACGAGAGCGCGAACGTGCTCCCGTTCGGCCCGCGCCGCGTCGAGGTCGGCCACGGCGCGCTCGTGCATCCTCACCGCATTATCAAGCGCCGTCCGGCCCTGTTCGACCGCGACGAGGTAGGCGTGCTGCCTCGCCTGTTCCGCTCGTGCGGCTTCGGTGGCGGCTGCTTCGGCTGCAATCTCGGTCTCGCGTCGGTCAGCCTGGGCCTCCAGGTGATGCGCCTCGGCCCGTAGTTGCTCGGGTGAACGTGTGGACGTCTCCGTAAGGTTCATCGTGCCGCGTCGTCCACATCGCCACTCGCGAGGACGCGTGCAGCCGGGTGGGCAGCCGGTGCTGGCGGGAGACCGTCGGGGCTCGTGGCAGGTTCGGGTCTCGGCTGGGTGAAGCTCACCTGCTCGATACGGCTGGAAAGATCATGTCGCTCTACGCCGCGGGGCGCGGGTGCGACGGGCTGGAGTGCTTCGCGCGGGTGCGGCTCGGGCATCCGGGCAACGTCGGGTCGCTGTGTTCGCATTTCGGCCGGCGTGCCCATCAAGCCGTCGCTGTCGATGGCGGTGCCGGGCTGCACGAACGGGGCCGGCGGCGTGCCGGGAGGCTGGCCGGGCTTGCGGATCTGCGAGCCGAG
>JBOGFX010000267.1:0-9711 GCA_050743805.1 Acidimicrobiales bacterium | reverse complement strand
CTGGTCGCACAGGGAGTGAGAGGTGTCACCTCCAACCCCACGATCTTGGCCAAGGCGATCGAGAGCGAAGACGCCTACGACGAGCAGTTCGGTTCTCTCCTGGGGCGTAAGAGCATCGAGGACATCTATTGGGAGCTCGCCATTGCGGACATCCGCTCAGCGCTCGGGCTGCTGCGGCCGCTTCACGACGCGAGCCAAGGGGAGGACGGCTTCGTCTCTCTCGAGGTCTCCCCGTCGTTGGCTCATGACACCCCCGGCACCGTCTCTTTGGCGCGCGAGCTTCACGACCGGATCGGCGCTGGGAACCTCTACGTAAAGGTGCCCGCGACCAAAGAGGGGGTCGGAGCGATCAAAGAGCTCATCTCACAGGCAAAGAGCATCAACGTCACCCTGATCTTCGGACTGGAGCGCTACCAGGAGGTGATGGAGGCATATCTGGGAGGACTTGAGGCCTGCGCGGCCCGAGGAGGAAAGCTGGCCCCGATCAGGAGCGTGGCCTCCTTCTTTGTCAGCAGGGTGGACACGGAGGTGGATCGTCGGCTCACCGAAGCGGCCGGGGGTGAGAACGGCGACCCGCAAGTTCTTGCCATGAGAGGCAAGGCCGCGGTGGCCCAAGCCCGCGTCGCGTACCAACGCTTCACGGAGACATTTTCGGGTCCCAGATGGGAGGCGCTCGCAAAAATGGGGGCCAACCTTCAGCGCCCCCTGTGGGCCTCCACTTCCACCAAGAACCCCGCCTATTCGGATCTGCTCTATGTAGACAGCTTGATCGGGCCCAACACCGTGAGCACCATGCCCGAGGGCACGATCGCTGCATTCCAGGACCACGGGACCCTGGCTAGAGCCGTGGACGCCGACCCGAGCGAGGCGGCGCACACGATGGCGAAGATCGCCGAGGTCGGCGTCGACTGGGAGGCGGTCTCCGAAAGACTCGAGGACGAGGGTGTCGACGCCTTCGCTAAATCTTTCGACGAGCTCATGGGGAAGCTTTCGGACAAGGCGGCCGCATTGGACAGCACCCACCGATGACCGTCCCGGCAGGCAACGAGCTCCTGGCACGGCTGACCCGCAGCGACCCGACCCTTTGGCCGGAGCCGAACGTCTCGACAAATCGTCTCGGCTGGCTCCAAGAGCCCACGGAGATGGCCGCCCGCTCGAAGGACCTCGCGAGCTGGGCGGCATCGATCGACCAGTCGACCGTGATCCTTCTGGGGATGGGCGGTTCTTCACTGGGCCCGGCAGTTCTCGAAGCGGTCCGCTCCGCCGGGCCTCCGGGGCTCTCTCGTCGTCTCATCGTGTGCGACACCACGGATCCGACAACCGTCGGTCGTCTCGACTTCAGCGATGCCTTCGTCTTGGTGTCATCGAAGTCCGGCACCACCTTGGAGCCCAACGTGCTGTTCTCCTTCGCCTGGTCGAAGCTCCCCCAGGGCTCCCGTTACGCCGCCGTCACCGATCCGGGAACACCCCTCAGCCGGTTGGCGACCGAGCACGGCTTCAACAGGGTCTTCGAGAACCGGCCCGACATCGGAGGCCGGTACTCGGTCATGTCCCACTTCGGCATGGTGCCTGCGGCCCTCCTCGGCTATGACGTCGAGGAGCTCTGTGGCTCGGCGATGTCCTGCGACCTGCAAGAGGCTGTTGAGCTGGGCTGGGAGATGGGACAGGCGGCTCTTGAGGGCAGGGACAAGGTCACGATCGTGGTTCCGGAGCGCTTCAAGGCCTTCGGGCTCTGGGTGGAGCAGCTGATCGCCGAGTCCACCGGCAAGAGCTCCCGAGGGTGCGTGCCGGTCCCGACTGTGCAGGACGAGCGGGGAGCGGACCGTCACACGATCAGGATCGCCCCCGAGGCAGCGGTCGACCTCGCGAGGGAGTTCTACCGTTTCGAGACAGCCATCCCGATTGCCGGGCACGTTTTGGGGATCGATCCCTTCGACGAGCCCAACGTCGCCGAGTCGAAGGCGAACACGAACAAGGTGCTCGACACCTTGCCGCTGCCTTCGATCGAAGAGGCAGAGCCGGGCCAGGTCATGGGCTGGCTGAGCGAGCAGACCTCCCCTGGGGACTATGTCTCGCTCCAGGCCTACCTGCCCTTCGGCCAAGACGAGGCGCTCGAGACGCTGCGTTGTCGTGTCCGCGACAGGCTCGGCGGCGCGCCGGTGACCGTGGGTTATGGGCCTCGGTTCCTTCATTCGACGGGTCAGCTCCACAAGGGGGGTCCGAACACTGTGGTAGCCGTACAGATGGTGAGGCGGTCGGAGCAACCCGAGGTCGCCATTCCCGGACACGACTACGACTTTGCTACGTTGATCGGTGCTCAATCGATAGGTGATCATCAAAGTCTCCTGGCCCACGGTCGGCGCGTGCTCAGGGTCGCCCTCGACGATCCGGCAGAGATCGCCTGATCTCGCCGGAGGAGATCGCTAAGTCACAGACAGGAGATCTATGAAGATCGCAATGATCGGCCTTGGCAAGATGGGCGCGAACATGACCGAGCGCCTGATCGCCGCCGGCCACGAGGTCGTCGCATTCGATCTCTCCTCCCAGGCACGCGCCTTAGTGGCCCAAAAGGGTGCGATCTCGGTCGGGAGCCTCGAAGAGGTGGCGACGGCGCTCGAACCGCCCCGCGCCGCCTGGGTGATGGTGCCGGCCGGCGAGCCCACGGATTCGACGATCGACTCCCTGGCGGCTCGGTTCGAGCCCGGGGACGTCATCGTCGACGGCGGTAACTCCAACTACAAAGACGCCAAGGCAACGGCCGAACGACTCGCGAAGAGGAGAATTGGTTTCGTCGATGCCGGCACCTCGGGCGGGGTCTGGGGGCTCAGCGAGGGTTATTGCCTGATGGTGGGCGGGACTCCCGAGGCCGTCGCCGTCGTAGAGCCCGCTCTGATGTCCCTTGCACCCCAGGGCGGCTACGCACACGTCGGTCCTGTGGGGGCCGGCCATTTTGTCAAGATGGTTCACAACGGCATCGAATACGGGTTGATGGAGGCTTACGCAGAGGGCTTCGAGATCATGGATGCTGCCCAGGAGTTCGCTTTGGACCTGCACCAGGTCGCTTCGATATGGCGCTACGGCTCGGTGGTGCGCAGCTGGCTCTTGGACCTCACCGAAAGAGCGCTGCGCCCGGACTCCGGCTTCGAGGACATCAAAGGGACGGTCACCGATTCTGGCGAAGGTCGCTGGACCGTGCATGAGGCCATCGACCGGGCGGTTCCCGCCCCGGTGATCTCGGCTTCACTCTACGCACGGTTTGCCTCCCGTGAACAGGACTCGTTCGCGAACAAGCTTCTGGCCGCGTTGCGCAATCAGTTCGGAGGACACGCGGTGACACTGGAGTCCGGGGCCTCTGGGCTAGAGACCTCAACGCCCAAGGACTGAGACTTGTGACCGGCACCTCTGCGGTGTCACCTGCTGTTGCACGGACTCCTCCGCCCCTGGTGATGGTCATATTCGGGGCATCAGGAGATCTGACCTCACGCAAGATCCTGCCGGCCTTGGCCGAGCTCGCCAACCGCGGCCGACTGAACGATCGCTTCAGCGTCGTGGGGGTGGCCCGAACGAAGTGGAGCGACGAGGACTTCCAGGAGGTCGCCCGCAAGGCAGATCCGGGAAGCAGTGACACCTGGGCGAAGTTGGTACCACGTTTTCGCTACGTGACCGGCGAGTACGCCGCGACGGCCACCTTTGACCGGCTCAAGGAGGTGCTCGGGGAGGCCGACCAAGATCTGGGCACTTCCGGCAACCGTCTCTACTACCTGGCCACCATTCCCCAGGTCTTCGAGCTCGTAGCCGATGCGCTGGCCAAGGAAGGGTGCAACCGACCCGGCGAAGGGGGGGATTTCGTACGCCTCGTGATAGAGAAACCCTTCGGGCGGGATCTCGACAGCGCGCTCGCGCTCGATGCGGGGCTCCACAGGGCCTTCGACGAGGAGCAGATCTTCCGCATAGACCACTACATGGGCAAAGAGACCGTGCAGAACGTGCTCGCGCTCCGGTTCGCGAACGCCGTGTTCGAGCCGATCTGGAACCGCCGCTACGTCGAGCAGGTGCAGATCACGGTCGCCGAGAGCATCGGGGTCGAGCACCGCGGCGGCTTCTACGAGACCGCGGGCGCGTTACGTGACATCGTGCAGAACCACGTCATGCAGGTGCTTGCCCTGACGATGATGGAGCCCCCAACCAGGATGGACGCGGCTCACATCCGAGACGAGAAGGTGAAGCTCCTAAAGGCGATAGCGATCCCGTCGCCGGATGAGGCGATCGACAACTCCGTACGCGGTCAGTACCAGCAGGGCGTCGTGGACAACCAAGCCGTGGTCGCATACCGAGACGAAGATGACGTCGACCCCAAGAGCGAGATCGAGACCTACGTGGCCCTGAGGCTCCACGTGGACAACTGGCGATGGGCCGGGGTGCCCGTCTACGTACGCACCGGCAAGAGGATGCCTGCGCGGATCACCGAGATCGCCCTCGTCTTCCACAGGGTCCCCTTTCTTGCTTTCGAGGGTGCGATGGTTCGGGACCTGCACCCCAACGTGCTGGTTCTGCGTATCCAGCCCCACGAGCAGATATCCCTCAAGTTCGGGGCCAAGGTCCCAGGTGAGGCCTTCCGGGTGCAATCGGTATCGATGGACTTCGGGTACGAACAGCTCATCCACGACCTGGGGATGGACGGTTACACGCGTCTGCTCTTCGACGCCATGGTCGGAGACCCCACCCTTTTCATACGGACCGACGAGGTCGAGCAGGCTTGGAGGATCGTCGACCCTTATCTGGAGGCGTGGGAGGAGCCCGGCGGGAGCCTCCACTTCTACAAGGCCGGCACCTGGGGGCCCCACATGGCGGACCTCTTGCTCGAGCGCTCAGGAGATGCCTGGCGGGAGCCCGACCTGTGAACGCTGTTTTCGCCTTGAGGCCAACGCGACCGGTCATAGACGTCGCCTCGAGCTTCGCCGCGCTCGTCGAGGACACATATGTGGGCCGGGTCGGTCCGCGCTTTGCGATGTTGCTCTCCGGGGGCCCGACGGCGGCCGCCTGCTACGACCGTCTCGCCCTGGCTTCGAACGTTGACTGGGGGGACCTGGACATATACATGGGGGACGAGCGACTGGTGCCTCCTTCGGACCCCGACGCCAATCAGCTGCTCGTCCGCCAGCATCTAGTCGAACCCGTGGGCGGTGTCGGTTCGTTCAACCCCATGGGTACACAAGGGGATCCCGACTGCTGTGCGCAGGCCTACGAGGGGGTGCTGTCGAGCCTGCTCTCCTTGGGAGGCGGGATCGACCTCGTCCATCTCGGGATGGGGTCCGACGGTCACACCGCCTCGTTGTTCCCCGGGTCCCCGAGCCTCGAAGTCCTGGACCGTCTGGTCTTGGCATCGGTCGACCCGAACGAGCAGAACCCTCACCACAGACTTAGCGTCACGTACCCCTTGATCGCCGCGGCTCGACACGTGGTCTTCACGGTCTCGGGGCGTGCGAAGAGCGCGGCTGTCGCTAGGGTGCTTGCAGGTGAGGACCTGCCCGCCTCGCGGGTGTCCGCCGAGAAGGTGACTTGGATAGTTGACGAGGAGGCGCTGGTGGGCCCGGGACGATGACAGCTTCGATGATCGAGGATCTCGACACCAAGGACCTTCTCGTCCTCTCCACCCACGAGCTGTGCAAGCTCGCGGGCGCGCTGCGCGACGAGCAACACGGATCGAGGGTGACCTACTCGCCCAAGGTGTTCATCCCCCTGACCATGCTCTGTCGGGATCGCTGCGGCTACTGCACGTTCGCCAAGGCACCGGCGCGCCTCGACCACCCCTACATGTCCGAGTCACAGGTTCTAGAGATCGCATCTGCCGGCGCGCAGGCCGGGTGCCACGAAGCCCTCTTCACCTTGGGAGAGAGACCCGAGCTGCGATATCCTCTGGCCGCCCGCTGGCTGGCGGACCGCGGCTACTCCTCGACCGTGGAGTACGTCGAAGCGATGTGCGCGTTGGTCATCTCGCAAACCGGACTCCTCCCCCATGTCAACGCCGGCGCCCTGTACGAGGACGAGCTGGCGGCCCTGAAAAGAGTCTCCGCGAGCCAGGGAATGATGATCGAGACCCTCGTGGAGGACCTCCGGGCACATCGGGGCGCTCCCGACAAGACGCCAGCTCGGCGTCTCTCGACCCTCGAGGCGGCGGGGACCCTCGCGATCCCCTTCACCACCGGCATCCTGGTCGGCATCGGCGAGACTCGTGAGGACCGCATCGAGGCGCTGGTGGCGATCGCAAGCGCGCACCGACGGCACGGTCACGTCCAGGAGGTCATCGTTCAGAACTTCCGCCCGAAACCCTCCACCGCGATGGCAAAGCACCCCCCGTGCCCCGACGAAGAGATGCTCTGGTCGGTCGCCATGGCGCGGCTGCTCCTGCCGCCCGACATCCACCTTCAGGCACCCCCCAACCTGGCCGATGATCTGGGCGCGCTGCTTCGGGCGGGCATCGACGACTGGGGCGGCGTCTCTCCGATCACCGTGGACCATGTGAACCCCGAGCGGGCCTGGCCGGCTCTGGAGCGCTTGGAGGCGTTGACCGAGGCCGCAGGCCACACTCTCGCTCCGCGTCTCACCATCTACCCAGAGTTCGCGTCTAGCCCCGAGCCATGGCTGCACGCGGAGATGGTGGCCGCGGTCCTTCGTTGTTCGGACGCCGAGTCCCTCGCCAGGGATTCGTCGTGGTGCTCTGGAGGAGACACGGCGCCACCGCAGATCGTCTCGTCGTTGCGCACCTCGAGGGCACCGGGCGGTTCGAGGGGAGCGGTAGCCGAGGTGATCACAGGCGTCCGCCTGGGCCACGAGGTCGGCGAGAGCGAGATCGTCACCCTGTTCGGGGCCCGGGGCCACGAGGTCACCGAGGTGGCCGAGCTCGCAGACGAGATCCGACGTCAGACCGTGGGGGACGCGGTCACCTTTGTCGCCAACCGGAACATCAACTACACCAACGTCTGTACCTTTCGCTGTCGTTTTTGCGCCTTCTCCAAGGGTCCGCTCTCGCTCAACCTTCGAGGGTCACCCTATCTGCTCGAGCTCGATGAGATCACCCGACGTGTGCAAGAAGCAGAGCAGGAGGGTGCCACCGAGGTATGTCTGCAGGGCGGGATCCACCCAAACTTCGACGGCGACTACTACCTCTCGGTCTTGGCCGCTGTGCGAGCCGCATCGAAGCACATCCACATCCACGGGTTCACCGCCCTGGAGGTGACCGAGGGTGCCCGGCGGTCAGGGGTGGATTTGTTCGAGTACCTGACCTCGTTGAAAGCAGCAGGGCTCAAGACGTTGCCGGGAACGGCCGCCGAGATCCTCGATGACGAAATCCGGGCCGTCCTGTGCCCCGACAAGCTCAACACCGAGCAGTGGCTGGAGGCCCACAGGGTGGCACATGCGGTCGGGCTGCGCTCGAACGTCACCATCATGTTCGGGGCGGTCGAGCATCCAGCATCCTGGGCGCGTCACCTGGTGGCGACACGAGCCCTGCAGAAGGAGACTGGAGGGTTCACCGAGTTCGTGCCGCTCCCCTTCGTCCACATGGCGACCCCCATCTACCTGCAAGGCCGGTCCCGCAAGGGCCCCACCTTTCGCGAGGCGCTCCTCATGCACGCGGTTGGGCGCATCGCCTACCGGGACTCCATCGACAACGTGCAGGTGAGTTGGGTCAAGATGGGACTCGAAGGTGCCGCACAGATATTGTGCTCCGGTGCCAACGACATCGGGGGCACCTTGATGGACGAGAACATCTCGCGAGCCGCCGGTGCCACGCACGGCCAGCGCCTGGAGCTAGATGACGTGGGGACCATGCTCGAGGGGATCGGGCGCCCCTTGGTGCAGCGCACGACGCTCTACGGCACGCCTGCTCCCCAAAGCCCAAGGTGAGCGACCAAGGAGAGTCCCTTGCCGAACGGACAGCCTCCTCGGGGGGGCCGGACCCGACTCCCCTCGCGGTCGTCCCCCCAGTAATACCCCCGGCGGAGCGGCCGCAAGACGAGGTCATCGACACCGCCCTCGAGGCACTCCGGGGGCCGAGACAGCTCTCGAGGGCGCAGGCCAACCTGGTGCGTTCGGTGCTCGCGTCGGTGTGGGCGATGACCCAGGAAGGGACGAGCGTGGGCGACCTCAAGATCGCCGACGCGGCCATGGCGGAGATGACCGAGGCCTTCAGGGTGTTCAGGCCCTACCGCCACGTCCGCAAGCTCACGATGTTCGGATCGGCTCGGGCCAAAGCGGCCGATCCCGTCTATCTGTTGGCCCGCGACCTTGCGACCTCGATGGCCGAGGCCGGCTGGATGGTGGTGACCGGAGCCGGTCCGGGGATCATGGCTGCGGGAATCGAGGGCGCGGGCGCCCACCGTTCCTTCGGTGTCAACATCCGCCTCCCCTACGAGCAGGGGGCCAACCCCTTCATCGCCCAGGACCCCAAGCTGGTGGAGATGCGCTACTTCTTCACCCGCAAGCTCATGCTCATCAAAGAGTCCCACGGTTACGCAGTGCTGCCCGGGGGCTTCGGGACCTTGGACGAGTGCTACGAGCTGCTCACCCTGCTGCAGACGGGAAAGGCCGAGCCGGCACCGGTCGTCTTGGTGGAGACACCCGGGGGCTCCTACTGGTCGGAGTGGATGGCCTTTGTCGAGGAGCTCGCCAAGGGCCCCGGCTATGTCTCCGAAGATGACCTTGCGCTGTTTCGCATCGTCACGAGCGTCGAGGACGCCGCCCGGGAGGTCCTCGACTTCTATGCCAACTACCACTCCTGCCGCTGGGTGGGAGACCTTCTCGTGCTCAGGCTCCAAGCCGCGCCAACCCGCAAGCAGCTCGCCGCCCTGAACGGCGAGTTCAAGGACATCGTCGCCTCGGGCAACATCCGGCTCGCCTCGGCTTTCGCGCCCGAGCGCTCGGACAACGACCAGGTGGACCTCGCCCGGCTGGCGCTGCGTTTCGATCGTCTGCACTTCGGACGTCTTCGCCAGCTCATTGACGCACTCAACCGCATGGGGGTATGACAAAAGACTGATCCAGCGCGTGGGCCGCCAGGGCTTCGCGGAGCCACCGGCGGGTGGCCGCTCCCGGGGGCCAGCCCACCGCGGGGCCCTCTGAGTAGGCCACCCCGACAACGCCGGGCTCGGCATCCGTCGAAGAGGAGTGACGACGCGGCGCTCCCATCCATGGTTCCCTACGAGGTCGCTCTGCTCAGGCTCCCGTTGCCCCGTCGTCGGTCGGTTCAAGCTCTCTTGCCGCCTTGGCAAGGGCTCGGGACGCCTTTGTGAGGCGACGCTCCTCTGCGACCAGGGTCTCGCGCTGTCGTGGGTCGCTGCTGGCGGCCATGAGGCGATCCAGGGCGAGGTCGGCAAGCTCGTCGGACAACGCGCGGACGCGCTCAGCCAACGATGCCAGGGGGGTCGACGAGGTTGTCATGGGGATCCTTTGCGGCCTGCAGACTCGGGTCTTGTCGAGAGTATCCGAGGGCGGTCTGGGGGGACCGTTTCGCCCGGGGGTAGCGGGATGCGGGCGATCGTGGCGGTGGTGGGTGCGGTGGTTCTGGGCGCCGTGCTCCTGGCGGGCTGCGTACAGGCCGTGGTCGGAGATGGGGGCGTCCCTGGTGCTCTGGGCTCGACGCGACAACGCGGGCCCGCGGTCCCCCAGTCGTGGGAGCTCCTCGACAGAGGCGCAGCGGCCACCTGCCCGGGT
>JBOGFX010000266.1:0-11510 GCA_050743805.1 Acidimicrobiales bacterium | reverse complement strand
ATCTGACGGAGCCACATCCACCTCCCGCGGCGCGATATGCCTCCTACTTGGCCAATGCTGGCAGAGGCGAGGTCAAGCGTTTGCGTTGCCATAGCGGATCCTTGGGTCGACGACCGCGTAGAGCAGGTCGGTCAATAGGTTTGCAAGCACGACAGCCACAGCGAAGATGAGCACGAGGCCCTCGACCAGGGGAACATCCCGGTCGTTGATTGCGAGCAGGAGGCCCTGTCCGATGCCCGGAAGGGCGAAGATCTGCTCGATGACGACGGCTCCTCCGACCAGTCCGGCCAGGTTGAGACCGAGCAGTGTCATGAAGCCGATCATCGAGTTCCTTGTCGCGTGACGCAGCAGCACTCGCCAGGGGCCTGCCCCCTTGGCCTTGGCGGCCAAGACATAGTCCTGGCCCACCATCTGCTCGACGATGTCACCCCTCAAGAACCTCGAATAGCCGCAGAAGCCTCCGAAGCCGATGGACACGGCGGGTAACAGAAGAGACCGTAAGTTGCCCCCCACGCTCTGGGACAACGGGACGAAGCCGATCGCAGGAAGTATCCCGAGCTTGGCCGCAAAGATGAGGACCAGGACGAGCGCCAGGACAAAGGAGGGGATGGAGAAGCCGGCCATGGAGATGACCAGGTTGGTCCGGTCCACGATCCCACCGGGTCGGCGAGCGGCGATGATCGCTACTGGAACCGCGAACACAAGAGAGATGACCAGAGCGAAGGCCCCTAGCTCTGCGGTGACCGGGATCCTCTGCGCGATGACCGTGCCGACCGACTGGCCGCTAGATAGCGAGGCGCCGAAATAGCCATGAGCCACGATCGGCTGGATCCAGTGGTAGAAGCGCTCAAAGAATGGCTGGTTCAGGTGGAGCTTGATCGTCTCTTGAGCAATCTGCTGCTTGGTGGCGTTCGCTCCGAGAAGGGCAAGGGCCGTATCGCCGGGGAGTGCATTCATCACCAGGAAGGTGAAGAAGGCCACTCCTGCGAGAACCGGAATCGACGTGATGAAACGAGACCCGATCACTCGCATCATCGGCGAGTTGGTGAAACGACCGAAGAACTTGCGCCTGTGGGGGAGCTCCAGTCCTTCGCTGGCTGTGATCACCGCGGCGCTCATCGAGCCCCCCTACCGGTGCCGATGCAACGGCCCCCGATGGCTCCGGCAGCCCGGGCCCCACCCGAACTGCCAGGGATCTGAAACATCGATACCCCCCGTTTCATCTCAGACCGTCCGAACCTTCCGGAATGCGTCGTCCGCAAATGCCCCCGCACCGACCCTACTTCGCACACACCGACGAGCGACATCGGCCTCAACCCCTCTGACCACTCGCCACACCCGGCAGCGTCTGGCCGGACGTTGGCTGGCGAATCGTAACCCAGGGAGCCCCCCGAGACAAGAGCACCCCGTCGAGGGTTTGCACAAATCAAGCCGTCCAGACGCTCCGAAAAGCCCACTACAAACCAGTTACAACGGTTGCAACTGCGGGTTCGTACCGTTGAGCATATTTTCGGCGCGCGACTTGATTCGATCATCCCACTGGCCGCCCGTGAATACGTAGAAACGCTCTTCCTTCATGGCCTCGACAAGGATGTTCGCCACTTCAGCGGGAGGCATAGCCTCGGCAACTCTTTCGGCCATGTGACGGCGGGCCGCCTGACCACGGGCGGGGTCCGCCATAGGGTGCTCGTCATGCCAGCGCTGCGGCCGGTGCTGGTTGTCTGAAAAGAGGTTGGTGTTGGTGCCCCCGGGACAAAGCACCGATACCGCGACCTTAGAACCCGCCCCCTTGAGATCCCCGTACACGGCCTCAGTCAGCGCCAAGGAGGCATGCTTGGTGATCCCGTACATGCCTCCCGCCGTCCACGCTGCGACGACAGAGGAGGTGTTGACCAGGTAGCCCTCGTCCTGGGCCACCAGGACCGGCAAAAAGGCGCGAAGCCCGTTGATGGCTCCCCCGAGGTTCACGCCCAGCGTCCAGGCCCAATCGTTCTCGGAGGCTTCCCAAAGGTGGCCGTTCGCATAGCCCATGACACCTGCGTTGTTCACTACTACGTGCACGGCCCCGAACGCTTCGAGCGTCCTGTCCTTCAAAGCGAACACCGAGGCCGGGGCAGAAACGTCCGTCGGGACCTCGATCACCTCATGTCCCTCCGACCTCAGGCCGCCACCCACCTCTTGGAGGTACTCGGGCTCAAGGTCAGCAATGACGATCTTCATCTGCTCGCGGGCAAACCGCTCGGCGATGGCGCGGCCGATGCCACTGCCAGCGCCTGTTACCACCGCGACCTTGCCGGCAAAAGCCTCCATCTCGGTCCTTCCTATCCATCGGCTCGGGCCAGACGTGCTGGCTGATCCACGACTACGCTCGGCGGCACTAATCCCACGGCGGCACTAATCGACGTCGGCCGCCAAAGGTGCTGGAACTCGACGTTCCTCGGTGAAAAGGGGTCTCCAATGGCCGAAAAGCTGACAGTGCTTAATCCGGAAGGAAGCGCCCCGCAAGTCGCGGGAAAAGCCCTGGCCCCCAGATCGTCGGAGCTGGCACAGAAGACCGTGTTTCTAGTCGATGTCGGCTTCGAGAACTCCGGCGATTTCATGGAACAACTGGGAAAGTGGTTCGCCGACAACCAGCCGGAAGTGACGACCAAGATCCTTCGACTGAACGAACCGTTCAACCCGGATCCAGCTTCCTATGCCAGGATCGCCGAGGAGGGGGATGCTGCGGTCCTCGGCGTCGGTCTCTGAAGCACCTGTGCGCCGGCGGTCGCCGGCCATGCAACACGACTCGAAACCCAGTTTCGGATTCCGAGCGTGGCTGTCCACGCCGACGTCTTCGCCCGACTCGTCGCCTCGACGAGTCGGCTGGCGGGCATCCCTTCGTTGCGAAACACATTTGTACCGACCCCTGTACCTGGCCGAACCTCCGCAGAGCTGCGCGCCTACATCGAAGGCCAGGATCCGATCTCCGGTCGTCCCTTCATCGACGAGCTCCTAGAGGGGCTGACGGCCCCGCTCACCGAAGATGACATGAAGGGGGCGCGCTTTGAGCGAACTCGCCCGCGCCTCGTCGACCCTGGATATGAGGACGAGCTTCAGGAGCTCTTCTTGGAGAACGGGTGGACCGACCAGCTCCCGGTGATCCTGCCGACCGAACAGCGGGTCGAGGCGATGCTGAAGGGGACTAGTCACGGCCCCGAGGAGCCTGTGGGCAAGATCCGGGCCACGTCGACCCGCGACTTCTGGGAGTTCACGGTCGAACAAGCAGCCGTCAATGCAGTCATGGCGGGAGCAAAGCCGGAGTACTTCCCGGTCATCCTTGCGCTGCTGACCTCGGGGGTAACGGCGCGCCACAGCAGCATCTCGTCGATCGGCGAGATGGTGATGATCAACGGGCCAATACGAAACGAGATCGGCATGAACGCCGGCCTCGGAGCGCTCGGTCCCTATAACCACGCCAACGCGACGATCGGACGGGCCTACGGGCTCGGATCCCAGAACCTCCAGGGGGGGTCGATCCCGGCCATCAGCTACATGGGTACCCACGGAAACCCGCTGTCGTACGTGAACATGACCTTCGCCGAGAACGAGGAACTTTCGCCGTGGGAGCCCTACCACGTACAGCGGGGCTTCTCCCCAGACCAGAGCACTGCGACCATATTCACCGGTGCCCGCACACTTTTGCGATCGGGCACCGGCGGATCCTTCGAAGAGCACGCCGCCACGGCCCTCGGGTCTCTACGGGGAGGGTTCGGTGTTTTCCTTCTCCTAGACCCCCTCGCTGCCGAATTTCTGGTCGCGGACCACGCTTTCGGGCGCAAGCAAGATCTCATCGACTGGATCGCCGACAGCGCCCGCACCCCCGCTCGGGTGTGGTGGGACCAGAAGTTGCAGGATTTGTTCTTTGGCAACCCTGGACGCCAAGGCACCGACCCCTGGGCCAGCTACCTCAAAGCGTCGCCCGCCGACATGATCCCAGCCAATCGCATGGAGGACATACACGTCGGCGTCGTGGGCGGCAGAACCAACAGCTCCTGGATAGCAGTGGAGGGCCAACCAAGCGGGACAGGCACCAACGCTCACATCGTTTCGGTCGACCGCTGGCGCTAAAGCACAGCCACACCGTGGTTTGGCAACGGCCAGCCGTTGGCCGTCAGGCCCGTCGCCTCGACAAGAGCCCGAAATCGGGGCCTGTGCGCTGGGACTAAGCTCCGGTGGCGGCGCGAGAGCGACGTTCTAGGAGGCGTTCGTGTCCTGGTGGGCGCCGCGGTCTTCAAAACCGACGAGACCGAGTACCTCGGTCTGGCGGGTTCGATTCCCGTCCGCCTCCGCGAGGCGGGCCGGAGCCGGTTGCCTAGGGGCTTTGGGGGTAAGGGGCGTTGCGAGGAACATTGAGGATCGCCGGCCATGCGCTGCCGAAAGCGGTCGTGGCTGGCGTCGCGATAATCGTTCTCGTCATCATCGTCGGCATGGCTAGTCGCTCGTCGGCCTTCACAAACTCGCGAGGTGCGGGTCACCCAGGCGAGCTATCCACAGGCCCGTTCAACGTCGTTGCGATCATTGTCGCCGCTTTCCTCCTCGCGTTCGGCCTCTTTGTCGCCTATGCCGTAGTTCGAGCCCTCCCTTCGTTGCGCTTCGACAAGTCCCCCATACTCCTGCTCGTGTTCATGCCTCTCGTGTTTGCCGGCCTTGCGGTGTTCATCCTCATCCTGGGCAAGATCTCCAAGGGCGGGCTCCACAAGTCCAACCACCCGCTTCCGGTGAACCCCCACGTCCTGCACAAGGGCCACCACGCGGTGGCCACCGCCGCTGCAAGCCACTTCGACTGGGGCCCCATCGTGATCATCGCAGTGGTGGCGGTCGCGGCCGCCTTCATATTCGGGGTGTGGGTATGGCGGAGGGAGAGGCGCATCATCCACGAGTTCACAGACGAGGACTCCGCTCAGATCGAGGCGACCGGCGCACTGATCAGCGAGTCCATCGACGATCTGTTGAACGAGCCTGACCCCCGTAGGGCGGTGGTCGCCGCCTACGCCCGCATGGAGGGCGGCCTCGCCTACGTGGGCTATCCTCGCAGCTCCTCAGAGGCTCCTAGGCAGTTCGTCTCCCGTGTCTTTCTCGGTCTCGCGGTTTCGAGGCGGACCGTGTTGAGACTCACCAACCTGTTCGAGGAGGCCCGCTTCAGCCCGCACCCGATCACCGAGGCTATGAGACACGAAGCCGTAGGCACCCTCGTGTCGATCCGAGACGAGCTCGCAGAGGCAGTCAAGAACCGCCGAATCACCTTGGTGGGCACGCCATGAGCAGTACGGCTCGGGCTACCGACGCCTCCTCTGCACGCCGTGTCCTGATCGCGGCACCTCTCTCCCTGGGCGTGGTCATAGCCATCGTCGCGGCTACGGGACATGCCCACCTGGTCGCGGGGATCTGGGCCGTGGCAATGACCCTCATAGTCGGACGGACCCTTTGGAGATGGTCGAGGCCGAAGCTGAGGCACATCAGCGCCTTCGAGGTTCCACAGGGCAAACCTCCGCCACGCATGCCCATGCTCGCGCCCCGACCTCTCACAGACATGGAGATGTTCGTGAGCCAGGCCGTTTCGACCGCTAGCGACGCGAGGCGTAGGTTCATCCCCATGCTCCAGGACCTGGACCGCGGACCGAGCATGCGCGGCGAGCCATGGCGCTCGCCTGCTAAGGGAGACTCCGATTCGGTCCCTAGAGCCGCTCGATTGTTGTGGCCCGAGCAGAACCGGGACTTTGCCCCGGCTTTGTCGACCGCTACTCTTCTCACCCTTGATGAGGTCGAAGACCTCGTGACCTTCGTCGAAAGTGGGAAGCGGTGATTCCTGAAGAAGTTGGTGATCTGGCAAAACGCGTGCTCGCCGAGATGGAACGGGCTGTGGTAGGTAAGAGGTCCGCTCTGGAGCTCATCCTTCTCGGCCTCCTGGCTGATGGCCATGTTCTCATAGACGACTATCCCGGTCTTGCCAAGACCTTGACCGCAAGGTCGCTGGCACAAGTGCTGGGCCTCGACTTCGCGCGGATCCAGTTCACGCCCGACCTAATGCCTTCGGATGTGACCGGGTCCGTCATATTCAACCAACGCGATCACGACTTCGAGCTGCGTCCGGGTCCTGTGTTCACCAACCTCATGCTCGGCGACGAGGTCAACCGTGCGCCCCCCAAGACCCAGGCAGCGCTCCTCGAGGCCATGGGTGAGCGCCAGGTCACGATTGACGGCACCACGCACAAGCTGACACGGCCGTTCCTCGTCATGGCCACCCAGAACCCCATCGAGTACGAAGGCACCTATCCCCTACCCGAGGCCCAGCTCGACCGTTTCATCCTTCGCACGACCATCGGTTACCCGAGCGAAGAGGCCGAATACGAGATGGTGGCGAGGCGACTGGACCGACGTAGCGACGATGTCCAACTCTCTCAGATCACAGACTCGACCAAGGTGATCGACATGCAGGATGCGATCGAGACCGTCCACGTAAGCGAGGCAATAGGGCGCTACGTGGTGTCCCTGGTGGCGGCGACGCGCTCGAGCTCGCGTCTTCAGGTCGGTGCGAGCCCCCGGGGCAGCCTTGCCGTTGTAAAGCTCGCCAGGGCCAGGGCCGCCCTCGAAGGCCGGGATTTTGCGGTCCCCGACGACGTCAAGGCCGTGGCGGTCCCCGCGCTGGCCCACCGGCTCATACTTCCCACAGAGCTGTGGGTGCGCCGCGTGCGTCCTGAAGACGTCATGGCGGAGATCCTCGACGACGTCCCGGCACCCGCCACCGAGGAGGCGGCGGCCACCGGTGAACGGTGAACGCCCCGAGGCCCTGTCGGCTCGCTGAGCATCATGGCGGGTGGCAGGCGTGACCGCCACCACGTTCTCGAGGACCGAGGGCGCAGCATGGCGCCAGGACCTACTACCTGGTGGCGCACTCGACTGGAGGCAGGTGGTCTTCGGTCCGCACCGGTTCCATTCCCGCGTTGGCGTCTATGGAGCGCTCGGCACCGCCTGCCTCGTTGTTGCGCTGGCGTTGGGCCGTCCTGAGCTGGCCATCGTCGCAGCTCCCCTCCTCGTCCTCGTCATAGCCGGCGTGATGCGGCTGGGCCCTCCTGAGCTCGAGGTCGCACTAAGCGCCGCGGCGACGACCGTCCTCGAGGAAGACGAGATCGAGCTCAGGGTGAACCTCAGAGGCCCGAGGCGTGTTGCCAACCTCGACCTGCTCCTTGCCTTGCCGCCGGGGTTGATCCCCGTCGATCCGGCCAGGCCGGCTGCCAGGTCGCTGAGCTTTCGCGGCGAGGAAGAGCAAGTTGTCGTGTTTCGCCTGCGGCCGGCGCGCTGGGGCATCTACCGGGTTGGACCTCTCAGCATCCAGACGTGGGAGCGGCTTCACACCTCGAGCGTTGAGACAACCATCGACGCCTCTGTGACCATCCGAGTCCTTCCACACCTGGGCGCGCTTCGCTCCCTGGTCACCCCCGCTGACACCCGCGTGACGACTGGGAACCAGGTGTCCAGGCGGGCTGGTGACGGGATGGAGTTCGCCGACATCCGCCCCTACCAGCCTGGCGACCGCGCCCGGTCCATCAACTGGCGTATCAGCGCCCGCCATGACCAGCTTTGGGTGAACGACCACCACCCCGAGCAAAGCACCGATGTGCTCCTGTTCTTGGACATCTTTGAGCTTGCAGCGGACTTCAAGGGCGAGAACACCCTTGATCGCTCAGTACGAGCCGCCGCCCGCCTCGCCAGCGCCTACCTCGCACGCAAGGACCGCGTCGGTCTGGTCGCGCTAGGTGGCTACCTCTCTTGGGTCCCACCTGGGACCGGCACGGCCACCCTTTATCGAATCTTGGACGTGCTTCTCCAAGCCACCGTCGTTTCGACCACGGCCTACAAGGACATCGAGTCGCTGCCCATTCGCGGTCTGCCTTCCAGAGCGCTCGTGCTCGCCATATCGCCGCTCTTGGATGAACGGGCAGTGCAGGTGCTGTTCGGACTACGTAGGCATGGATGGGACGTGGCTATCGTGGACGTGTCACCGCTCCAGTACGGGGCGCCAGGATCTGGGGGCCGGATCGCGGCCTCCCTCACGAAAGGGACCATGCTCGACCGGGTCCGTCGGCCACTCGCGCACGACGAACTGGACCATGCAAAAGTGGGTCGCCTCGCGCATCGACTGTGGACCCTGCAGCGACAGCGACTACACGAAGATTATCGGTCGTCGGGGATCTCGGTCGTCGAATGGGACCGTGTCACCGATGTCGACACGGCGATCATGGAGCTCGAAATGACTCGCAGAAGCTCTAGGCGGGGCCTGTGATCCAAATACCTGAATCCGAAGCCTCCGAAGACCAAGGACCTTCTCTACGCTTCGGTGGCCACCTGCGCGGAGCGGTACCCACCGTCATCGCCTTGGGCTTCACTCTTGCTCTGAGCATCAGCGCGATCGCACGAACCGCCAAGCCGGTGGAGCCCGTGCTCATCTTGGGCCTTGTCGGGATCGGTTTCTTGCTCCTGTCCTGGCGGTTCCCGCCGGCGTTGGGCGCATCGTTGGCGGCGCTGATAGCTCAGTACGCGGTGCTCGTTGCCCTGCGCAAGGGTGGCGCTGTCGATGCCTGGGCCCCTCTGGAGGTGGCCGGCTTCGTGGCCGTCGGCGAGCTTGCGGCCTGGGGCGGCCAGGTTCAACGATCCGTCCCCTTGGCTCGAGATGCGCGGCTCGGATGGATTCGCGGGCTCGTTGTCGCCGGGACCTGTGTCGGTGCGCTCGCCATCGGGGCGATGATCCTCGCTGTCGTCGGGGGGACCGGCTCGTCGTCGGCGATCTGGGAGATAGTCGGAGGCGCCGCGGCAATAGGAGCGGTCACCGTCGCATTCTTCGTCCGAAAGGCGGCGTTGCCCGAGCCCAGCTGAGCCAGGGTCCCCGAGAGGTCAGGGTGCCGTGGCCGCTGTCAGCAGCGCCTGGGCAGCTTCGTCGACCTCGCCTCGGGTCGTGGCGTATCCGAGAGACAGGCGAATGGCACCCAATGCCCTGCGGCGCGAGAGACCCATGGCCATCAGGACCTCGGAGGGCTCGGTCCTTCCCGAGTGACATGCCGCGCCTGTCGCGGCGGCGACCCTTCGAGTGCGCTCGAGCAGGACCTCACCGTCCCGGCCCAGAAAACTCACGTTCAAAGTATTGGGCAACCTGTTCACCGGATGCCCGTTGAGCTCGAGGTCTGCGAACCCTCCGTCAAGCGATGCGTGGAGGCGGTCGCGAAGTGCCTCCATCTGTTCCCCGGCCCCGCCAGCGAGCTTGGAGCTCGCAACAACACACGCTGCTCCCAGGGCCACAATGGCGGCCACGTTTTCGGTCCCGGCCCGCAGCCCCTGCTCATGCGCTGCGCCATCGAGCAGGGGGGTCACCAGATCATTAGACCCCAGGTACAGGGCCCCGATCCCCTTGGGGGCATACACCTTGTGCCCCGCGATGCTCAGCAGATCCACCTCCAGCTCCGACACGTCGACCGGAATCTTGCCAACCGACTGTGCGGCGTCGGTGTGAAACAAAACACCTCTCTCTTTGGAGACCCGCGCGATCTGCGTTATCGGTTGCACGGTGCCGACCTCGTTGTTCGCGTGCATGACGCTGACCAGAATTGTCTCAGGGCGGATGGCTTTGGCGATGTCATCTGGATCGACAGTTCCGGTCGAATCGACCCCAACCCGTGTGACCTCGATCCCAAGATTGCGTTGCAGATACTCACAGCTCCTCAGAACGGCCGGATGTTCGATGGAGGTGGTGACGATATGGGGGGGCCTTGCGCCTGGCGTCCTCGGCTCTTGGAGAGCCCTTAAGGCGACCCCTTTGATTGCCAAGTTGTCGGCCTCGGTTCCCCCCGAGGTGAATACAACGGAGGTCGGCGCGCAACCGAGCAATGCGGCCACCTTGGAGCGCCCCTGCTCTACAGCCTCCTTGGCGACGGAACCGAAACCATGGCTGCTGGAGGGGTTTCCGAAGTCGTGCTCCAAGAACGGGAGCATCGCGGACAGAGCTTCGCCTGCGAGCGGCGTCGTGGCGTTGTGGTCGAGGTAAATCTGAGAGGGTTCCACCGGCAAGCGCCACTGATCCTAGGAGCACTCCTTGGGGTGACGCACCTGCACAACCGCCATCGCCTCACTCGACGAACCGGTCTCTATCTCGCGGAGGCATAGGCGAGTCGCTGATAATAGGCCCCGAGCGCAGGACCCTGAAGGCCTGGCTCTGTGGTTGGCCACGTCACGTCCTTGGCACTCAGCAGGACCCGTGGCACATCGATCAAGGGGAGCGCGTACTCGTTCTCACTTATGTACCTGAAGATCTTCGCATAATCAGCGCTTCGCACAGCGGTGCTGGTCGGCTCGGATGCGGCCTCGATCATGGTGTCGAGACGTGAGTCATGAGTACCGCTCAGGAGCTCGCCAGATCCGAGCTCAGAGGCCAACCCAAACCCTGTGGCCGGATCGAAGGAGCCGCCAATGGAGAGCTCGAGCTCCCACGAACCGGCACGGTGATCCTGGACGATCGCCACGAAGTCACCCGGCTCGATGGTGGCGTGGATACCGACCCTGGCCCATTCGGAGGCCAAGACGTCGTCGATTTGCCGACTCTGGGTATCGCTCGGCGAGAGCAGTGTCACATTCAAGCTCCCACCTAGCTCGCTCACGATGGTCCGAGCCTCATCCAAGTCAAAGGTGCGGTACATGGGAACTTTCGGTTCGTAGAACAGGTCACCGGGACCGGTGAGGGACTCGGTGTAGCGGCCCACAGCGCCGAACACCGATCTGTTGATCGCGACGGGATCGGTCGCGTACGCGATGGCCTCTCTGGCCAAGAGATTGTTGAATGGAGCGGCAGCGGTGTTGAACTCGATGTAGTCAGCGCCGGTGGACCTCTCGTTCAACACGTTCACGTAACGAGCGATGGAAGCGAGCGACCGGTAGGCGCTGTAGTCGACATAGACCTGAGCCTCGCCATTGCGGAGATCGGCATAAGCGGCAATATCGCTGCTCACCACCTTGAAAATCAGTCGGTCAAGGTAGGGAAGACCTTCGGACCAGTAACGCGGATTCCTGACGAGCGTCAACTCGGTGCTGGGGATGTCGGATCGGACCATGAACGGTCCCGCCCCAACCGGAGCAATCGCCGATTCAAGGGCCCCCTGCAGCTGGAGCGCGCTCGGGGAGATGATCCAGTTGGGAGTCTCGTCTGGAAAGGCGTCGATCAAGGCACCGTCCGGACGTTTCAGCTGAATGACCACCGTGAATGCGTTCGGAGCGCTCAAGGTTGCCACGGGGAAATTGATGAGGCACTGACACCCCCTGGAGGGGTTCAGGTCCTGCTGAAAGTTGTAGAGAACCGCTTGGGCATCGAAGGGTGTGCCGTCGGAGAACACGACGCCGTGACGCAGATGGATGTTGTAGGTGGTGGCATCGTGGCTCATCGTGTAGCCCGTAGCGAGCTCGGGAATGATCTCCCCCTTGGCGTTCTG
>JBOGFX010000265.1:0-3656 GCA_050743805.1 Acidimicrobiales bacterium | reverse complement strand
ATGTCCACTAATCAGGTCTCCCTGATCTCAGTGGAGCGGGAGACGGGGGTCGAACCCGCGACCTTCTCCTTGGCAAGGATTTGAAGCTATGCGCTGTGCGGCTGAGATCACTGGGACCAGCATAGGGCGTCCACTTATATGCACTACAAAAGGGGCCGAGGTGAAGGCCGAGGGCCTCGGCACTAAGCAAGGCCCTGCTAGGGACGGTGCCGCCACAGGGTGCCACCCGAGCAGCCCCCCGGGACGCAAGCGCGCTGATGGTCCTGTACTCGATGCGCAGCGAGCGCCCACTCTGTGCGCCGCTCCGCCACGACCTGCGCTTCAAAGTGGTTCCTGGGTCTCCACTGTGACGCTAGGCACCCCATGACTTGGGTGGCCAGTACCGTGCCCGCCCGACCGGCGGCGGTCACGCGGTCAGCGCCCTCAGGACGCAGAACTCGTTGCCCTCGGGATCGGCCATTACCACCCAGGAGACCCGGGTCACTGGACGCCCTGCTTGACCATATCTCGAACTCGGAGCAGGGACGCGTGAAGGAGTGATCGGCGCCGATGCCATCGGTCAGTCCGTCACTCGGGGCGCCCCGCCCGACGCCCTGAGGATGGGAGGAGCCGCGTTGCTCCAGCTGCTCAAGAAGCCGGTTCATTACCCTCACTCAGGCAGTTCTTGGGCGACCTCCCAGATGTGCCCATCTGGGTCACTGAAGCTCGCGGTGCGCAGGCCCCACGGCCGATCGATCGGGCCGTTAAGCAGGCTCACCCCACGGCGGGCCAACTCTCCGCACACAGAGTCGGTGTCGTCTACTTCGATGGTGAGCAACGATCGCACGCCCGCCTGCTTGCCTCCGACTTGGGCGGGCCGGATGACTTCCTGCGCCGCAGGAACCGCTACGAGGTTGACGATCGTGTCGCCGAATTTGAAGTAAGCGGAGGCTTCGTCGCCCCCCGATGCCGGCAGGTCGAACGCCTTTTGGTAGAACCGCTTCGACCGCTCGGGGTCATCAACGAAAAGGGTGATCGCGAAAATCCGTGGCACTAGCTCGCTCATCGGTTCACCTCCAGGGTCGGGACGGCGCAGGCGAGGCCGCCGCCCAGAGCGATAGATCTGGATGCACTTCAGGTACGTCTGCATCTAGGGCGCTGGACAGAAGCACGAATCATCCGTCGAAGCTGCTGGCACCCAGGGCTTGACTCCGACGGCCGGCCACGCTGGCCTCACTTGGAGATGCCATACGCATGCCGACAGCAAGGCCGGCTGCCGTGCTGGGGAAGTCCACCCGCGGTCGGTAACGGCGCCTTTGGCCGAGGCCTGGCTGAGACGAAGCGGCAAGTCCGCAAGCGCCGTTCTGAGCCACGCTTGGAACCCGGTGAATGGCTCGGCACCTCCGGGGCCAGCGGCTCGATGCCTGGCCTACCGAGTCGAGCTTGATCCGCCAGCCCGTCGCGACGATGCGGCACACCAATCCCTCACGGCCTTCCAAGCTTGACTCCGGGGTAAGTCTCACCACTTTACGCGCCGCCGCCCAACCGCTGGAGCCGCAGCGATGAGTCAGGGCCCCCTGCTCAGTCCAAGCTCTCGTGGACGGTCGACAGGTCTTTCTGATCTCAGTGGAGCGGGAGACGGGGGTCGAACCCGCGACCTTCTCCTTGGCAAGCATTTGAAGCTATGCGCTGTGCTTGTGACTTCCCAGCATGGTCAGAAACCTGTCCACTTATACGGCCGTGGCACGGCGGCCCCGCCAATGCTGGACGGCGCCGCGCCTAGGAGACTAATTCGCTGGGTTGACGCTCTCCATCGTTGCTGATCGGCGCCACGGCTGCCCCACTCGGGTCGTTGGCCGACAAGGCGATCTCGGAAGCCAACTCGATGATCCGCATCAACTCGTCTACAGACCTCAATCCGGTACCGTCGGGAATCTCTTCGAGCGCCTGCGCAAGGGCATCCAGAGCGCGCGCCTCCCAGACGTTGCGATCTCGGATCAGGTCGCGTCCCCGGTCGGTGGCCAAGATCTTCACAATGCGCCGATCCGCTGGCTCCCGAAGGCGCTCAGCCAGCCCGAGGTTGACTAGCTGGTCGCAAACGGCAGTCGCGGATGCCGGCTGAACTCCCAGCGCCCTGGCGAGCTGCCCCATCGACATGGGTTCCGACCGAATCAGATAAACGGCGTGACCTTGACGGCCGGTGACTAGATCTTGATCGGCTTGGATGTCAGATCTAGGGCCTTTCATGAGCGATCGGACCCCATCTTGGAGGTGCCTTAACTCCCTGAGGAGAGCCTCGGCACGTTCGCGCGTCGCCGACGGGTCCATGCGGCCCCCCTCGCGAAACAGAGCCTGCTCTGTATGAGTTGGCTCGGAGCGGGACAGACCAGGGGTGCGGAGCATACCACTTATCGCTCCCCTCCCTCGAACCCCGTGGCAGCCGCTCGGAGGGAGGCGGCGTAGCGGTACGCCCGTGCGGAAGCACGACACCGGAACCTCGAGATCGGAGGAAACGAGGCCGACCACATCGAGCAGCCCGATCCACTCGCTCTTGGTCGCCCACCACAGGGAGCTCCTGGCGCCGCTGTCCAGCACGGTGTGGACTCGGTGCTCGCCCACGGTGTAGTGGCTGGTGTGGGGGACGGGATCGTCCTGACGCTGGCCATCCAGCGCGGCCGCGACCTGGTAATCGAAGGCGAGGCGTTCCAGGCGAAGTGACCACCGGGCCGAAGCGAGGCGGCCACGGCGTCGAAGGTCCGCAGGCGGTCGGCCCAGTTGGGCAGGGGCAGCAGCGCTCGGAAGGGGCCGTAGATCAGGCCGGCGGGCGAGGTCCTGCTGCTCCGTCACGACACCCGCGCCCGCCGTACGCATGGCATCTCGCACACTTTCGGACGTTCGGTCGCAGGCTCGGCCATAACTCGATCCCGCCTCAACGGTATGGAGTTTCATCGCCGCGCACCGCATGTCTTGCGTGGCCAGTGCCGTGCCTGTCCGCACGACTGGCGGCGGTCACGCAGGCAGCGGCTTGAGGACGCAGGACTCGTTGCCTTCGGGGTCGGCCATCACCACCCAGGGAACCTCGCCTTGACCGATGTCAACGCGTCGCGCCCCCAACGACTCAAGACGCTCCACCTCGGCCCGCTGGTCGTCGGGACGCAGGTCAATGTGGAGCCGGTTCTTGACCGTCTTGGCCTCCGGGACCTCGACAAAGAGGATGACGGGACTGTCGCCTTCCGGCTCGATCCACAACTCGGGCTCCTCTCGATGGAGAGGCAGCCCCAGGACCTGGCTCCAAAACCACCCTACCCGGGCAGGGTCACGGCAGTCGACGACGACAGATTGCCAGCGCAGGGTCATGCGCAGATTCTAGTTGGGTGTTGAACCGCGCCTCACGTCCCTAGGGCTGGTGTACGCAGCGGCCAGAGCCAGTGCCCACGGCGGTGGGCACGAAAAAGGTCACCGTGCAGCCGACCCTCTTCTATGCGGTGAGAGCAGTGTGCGCTCAATCTCACCCCTGCGGATGTCCACGTATCAGCTGCCGCTGAGATCTGTGGAGCGGGAGACGGGGGTCGAACCCGCGACCTTCTCCTTGGCAAGGAGACGCTCTACCACTGAGCCACTCCCGCGGCGCGACTCAAGATATCAGACGGCAGTTCCTGCCCTGGTCGCATTGGCCA
>JBOGFX010000264.1:0-24066 GCA_050743805.1 Acidimicrobiales bacterium | reverse complement strand
GCTACGGGCCTGACCCAAATTGTCGAGGTCGTCGAGCAGCTCCGCGGGCGGGCAGGAAGGCGCCAGGTGCAGGGAGCCCGCCTGGGGCTGTGTGTCAACACCGGAGGGATCATTCACGGGGACGCCGGCTATGTGGGCCTCACGGCCATCGGGAAGGTTTCCTGAACCATGCGGGGCATCGTCGTCAAGGCCACCGGGGTGGCGATACCCGACAAGGTCGTGACCAACGAAGATCTGGCAGCTCGTCTGGACACCAACGATGAGTGGATCGTCGAAAGGACGGGCATCAAGGAGCGACGCATCGGCGGCACCACGTCAGGACTCGCGGCCGATGCAGCGCGCATGGCACTGGTTCGAGCAGGGCGAGAACCGAGGGACGTCGATGCTCTGGTATTGGCGACGACCACGCCGGAGGCGACCGCACCTCCGACCGCCTGCACCGTCCAAGCTCTCCTAGGGATGCCCGGCGGTGCTGCGTTCGATCTCAACGCGGCGTGTTCCGGGTTCATGTTCGGCTTGAGGGTCGGGGCAGGTCTGGTCGCGACAGGCGCAACCAGAGTTCTCGTCGTGGGTTCGGACACCTTGAGCCGGATAACCGATTGGGACGACCGCAAGATGGCCGTCCTGGTCGGCGACGGGGCCGGTGCGGTGCTGTTGGAAGCGGTGGACGGCCCTGGGAACATGCTGTCCGACAACCTCTACTCCGATGGAACTCTTCGACACCTCCTCAGTTGTGACATCGGCGGATATCTTGAGATGGAAGGCAAGGAGCTCTTCAAGCGCGCCGTGCGGGTGGTGGTCGACTCCACGATGCAGGCGATGCGAGACGCAAACGTCAGTGCAGACGACATAGCGATGTTCGTCCCACACCAGGCGAACCTGCGCATCATCCAAGCGGTCTGCAAGAGAATAGGGATCCCCGAGGAACGCACGGCGTCGGTGATCGACCGCTATGGCAACACCTCGGCAGCATCGGTGCCCACCGCCTTGGACCATGTGGTCAACCGGGGCGAGGTGAACAACGGCGACCTCGTGCTGCTATCGGGTTTCGGCGGCGGAATGACCTGGTCCAGCGCGGTTCTACGCTGGGGGCAGTGACCGGCGACCCCACCCTTGTCGTACTTGCGGCAGGGCAGGCAAAGCGCTTCGGCGGTGGCCTGAAGCCTCTCGCAAGGATCGGACCCAACGGCGAAGCCATCTTGGACATGGTTGCAAGCGACGCCGTCGGCGCAGGCTTCGGAGTGATCGTGTTGGTGGTGAGCCCGGCGACAGGGCCGATCATCCGCAGGCACGTCGAAACTAACTGGCCGAGCGCAATCGACGTACGGTTCTGTGTTCAAAGGGCGGCCAAAGGTACCGTCGACGCCGCCCTGGCGGCATGGCCGCAGGTGGGCGCTCTCACCACCTTCGGCGTCGCGAACGCCGACGACCTCTACGGCACCGAGGCATTAGGACTGCTCGCAGAGCACCTTTGTCGCCACGATGCTGGAAATGGCCTCGTGGCCTTCAGGCTCGACCGTGCAACGACAGGCACCTCACCGGTCACCCGCGGCATCTGCGAGGTCACTGACGCCGGCGCTCTGGCGCGCATTGACGAGCGCCGGGACGTGATGCCCCGTGCAGACGGCAACTTCGAGTCCGCCGACGGCAGGGGTCCTCCAAACCTCGACCCGAACAGCCTGGTGTCGATGAACCTGTGGGCGTTGAGCACCCGGCTCGAGGGGGAGCTCAGAGATGCCATGGGGGCACCCGGAGAAGACGAGGTTCTGTTGCCCGAGTGGGTCAGCTCGATTGTCGCCAGAGTCACAGAACCGATCACATTTGACGTGATACCGACCGAGAGCCGTTGCATCGGAGTGACGCACGCGGACGACGTCCCGCTCGTGAGCAAAGAGGTTTCCGATCAAATCGTGAGCGGCCTCCGGCCGCAGACGCTCTGGTCTGGGACCCCGTAATCATCCGGTCGTCTGTCCCGCGACGCGACGCAGCCCCGAGTAACCGTCCGGCCTGAGCCGTCCGCGCTCCTCGGGGCCACGCCCGTGGCGGTCTGCCGCGTCCTGCAACGAGGGCCGTGTCGGACAACCCCCGCCCGGCGCAAGCCACGGCTCCAGGGAAGCCGCGAACTCTTGCAGAGCCGCCCGTCGGGCACCTTTCCTCCGCCCCAGCCGGAACTCTTGCGAGCACCGGCCGCCCTCGGGTTCAGCCTTGCGGCCTTCCCCTCGGATCCTCCTCTGATCGACCTTGCGGCCGCTCTTCGGTCATTCCCTCAGATCCACCTCTCGGCGGCCCTTCGGGCTCTGGCGGGCTTAGCCACCCGAACTGTCGGAAACACTGCGCTTTTCGAATTGGGTGGTCAAGATCCTTTGGCGAAATCCCAAAGTTCTCCCCACAAAATTTGATTGTTCCCCAGATGCCAACTCTTCGTCCCCAACACTGGAAACACATTCCCCAGATGATCCCCAGGCGGGGCCCCTTGCACGGCCGGCTCGTGGAACACTGACCGGGTGACCCAGACGTACAAGCAACCCACCAGATGCACCTGGGCAGTCGGTGAACACCTGATCCCCTATCACGACGTGGAGTGGGGCGTCCCCGTTCACGACGACAGACGCCACTACGAGTTCCTGGTGCTCGAAGGGGCCCAGGCAGGTCTCAGCTGGGTGACGGTGTTGCGCCGCCGAGAGGGCTACAGGACCGCCTTTGCAAACTTCGATCCCGAAAAGGTTGCGAGCTTCTCCCAAGGAGATGTGGCGAGGCTTCTCGGCGACTCTGGCATCATCAGAAACCGGGCAAAGGTCGAGTCCGCGATCACCAACGCCCGAGCCCTGCTCGCCCTCAGAGACTCACTTGGCAGTTTCGACACCTACCTGTGGGATCTTGTGGGCGGAGCTCCTCTGATCAACCGCTGGAGGTCCCACACCGAGCTTCCTGCCAGTACCACGATCTCGGAACGTCTGAGCAAAGACCTGCGCACGCGGGGCTTCCGATTTGTCGGACCGATCGTTTGCTACGCGCACCTCCAGGCCGCAGGGCTCGTCAACGACCATCTCGTGTCGTGCTTCCGGTGGTCAGAACTTGGCGGAGCTGGCGGATCATGACAACCCGGTCTCCGAAGGCGTCCAGGCCCGCCGCGCGCTCCTGACCGCGGAGCGCTTGGAGCTCATGGCACCAAGCGGTCTCTTCTAGCTCCAAGAAGCCGGCGGAGCGGTAAAAAGGGCCGTTCCAGGGCACATCTCGAAACGTGCACAAGGTGAGCGCCCCATGTCCTACGCCGGCCGCCCAAGAGCACGAAGCTTCAAGGAGTGCTCGGCCGATCCCCCGTCGGCCGTTCTCACAGCGAACCGCCAGCTCCTCCACGTGAGGGCGATCGCACAGCTCCACCAGCCATATGAAACCGACCGGCGGATCCCCGTGCACGAGCACCCTAAGGGCGGGCTCGCCTCGTTCTGCGACGGTGCGGCTCGGCTCGAGGCCCATCCCGAAGCGATCGAATCGGCGATCCGCGTCGCGCTCGACAGCCGAGAGCTCGGCGAGCTCGTCCGGCCGCACGGGCCTGATCTCGTTCAGCGGTTGCGCCTCGGTCGTAACCTGGGCACTGGCTCTTTCACGATCCTCGAGACGAGCTGACGCGAGACCCCCCAGTGTCTTGCGATCTCTGCCAAGCTCATGCCCTCTGCCGCCGCCATGCGAAACTGCATGAGCTGCGCCCTATGCCGGGCGGCCTGGATCTCTTGTATCACCTCCGAGCTCGCCGAGCGGATCTCGCCAACGTCGACCATGTCGGCCACCTCGCGGGCGCTGTGTCCGGCCTCCATGATCCGGCGAGCCCGGCGCATGCCTCCCTCCATGACCTTGAGCTGCTGGCGCGTCCTGACGACCACCTCCTCGGCCTCGGCCAGAGTGGCGATCGCCAGTTCTCGAAACCGACGCATCTCTGCCGCTGTGACATGTCTACTGACGTCTTGGGTGCTCTCGGACATGACCTTCCTTGTCATCTTGGTTCTGGGGTAACTGTCAGGGGTTTAGGAGGACGGAGTAGGCAGTCCTTGTGACGTTCGAACGGTGCAGCCTTGATCGACACGGGCAGAACCATGCAGCGCTGGGCGCCACGCTGGCTTTGGCTTCGGACTTGCTCTACGAGGCCTTCCTTCGGGGCGACCGCTGGACGGCATTGGCTCTCTTGGCCGTCTTGTGCGGGCGGGCCTTGGCGGATGGTGCCGACCGAGCTTTCTTCGCGCCGTCCGAAGCGGGCCGTGCGCGATGTCCCCCGCTCGCGGCCTTGACGCTTGCTTCCAGCGCAGCCATGAGGTCGACAACCTTTGGAGGTGCCTTCGGGGCCTCGAGGACGATCTCCTGACCGCTCCTCTTCGAGCTCACCAGCTCCTCTACCCTCTCGCGATGCGTGTCGGAGTAGCGCCCGGCATCAAATGAGGTCGTCATCGCGTCGATCAGCTGCTCAGCGATGTTGAGCTCCCGCTCGCTGAAGCGCTCCTCGCTCGGGAGATATGGGAGCTCCGTGGAGGGATCTCTCACCTCGTCGGCGAAGTACATGGTCTGGAGTATGAGGACCCCCTCGTTGCCGTCGGGGCGCACCGTGACCAGATACTCCTTGTTCCGCATGACCATCGAGGCGACGGCGACCTTCGAGTCTTTCGCCATTGCCTTTCCTAGAAGGGCATAGGCGCGCCGAGAAGCCTCGCCCTGGGGGGCCAGGTAGTACCCGCTCCTATAAAAGAGCGGGTCGATGTCGCCGGCGTCGACGAAATCCAAAATTGCGATCGTCCTCGAACGCTCGGGATCGGCCGCAGCCAGCTCCTCGTCGGTGAGCAGGACGTACTCTCCCGCCCCAAGGCTGAAGCCCTTCATGATCTTGGAGGAGTCGACCTCGCGACCCGTGCGCTCGTTGACCTTCTTATAGCGGACGCGGTCATTGGTGCCCGACTCGAACTGGTTGAAATGGATGCTCTTGTCCTCGGTCGCCGAGAACAAGCCAACCGGGACGTTGACCAGGCCGAAGCTGAGTGATCCCGACCAGATCGCTCGTGACATTGTGACAGTCTTACTCAACTGGGCCCCGGGGTCCACCACCATGTCACAACGCTTGGGCACACTGGGCCTGTGGCCAAGCGACCGAACCCGACAAGCCTCATCGAGCTGGCCGCCAAGGGGCTGGCAGAGCTCCCCGACGAGGACCTGAGAGGCGACCGACTGGGTCTTGAGCTCGCCGTGAGCGCCTGGCTGCGGCGCTCTAGAACCGAACCGTCCACGGCCGTGCGGGAGCTGGCGATGCTTCGCCAAGCGGTCTTGGATTGTTGCGCGCTCGATTGTGCCAGCGAGCCAACGCCCATCTTTGTCAAGGACCCACGCCGAGCGGTGGTGAACTTGTGCGCCTACTTGCATGGCCTTGTCGGTCGAGCTGCCAGCTCGGTGTCCTTGGACCGCTGCGTGCTCGTCGAGTCGGCACTTCGCGTGCTGGCAACGGGGGCGTCAGGGCGCCGGGCCACCTCCTGAGGCCAGGTCGGCTCTGAGCCTCTTGATGAGGTTCATCCGTCCACCGTTAAGGTTGCCCCGTGCCCGACAGGATCTGGTCCCAGGTCGACGATTACCTCGAGGACCATCTCATCGGTCCGGACCCGGTCCTGGACGAGGTCTTGGCCGCGAGCGACGCCGCAGGACTGCCTCCGATAGCCGTTTCGCCACTCCAGGGTCGCATGCTCCATCTTCTGGCGCGCGCGGTCGGCGCCCGTTGGGCGCTCGAGATCGGAGCCCTCGCTGGCTACAGCACGATCTGGGTCGCGCGTGCCCTGCAAGACGGAGGCCGCCTGGTGACCCTCGAGTCCGACCCCCGTCACGCAGCCGTCACTTCGGCCAATATCGAGCAAGCCGGGCTGGCTGACCGGGTGGAGGTCCGCCTGGGACCCGCCGCCCGGGGGCTCTCGGAGCTCGCCACCGTGGGGGCGCAGTTCGACTTCGTCTTCATCGACGCGGACAAGAGGAACACCTGGACGTACTTCGATGCGGCCGTCGGCCTGTGTCGAGGTGGTGCGCTGCTGGTTGTCGACAACCTTGTCGCGCGGGGCGATTTGGTGGCGACCCGTGACCCCAATGCGGGGGGCATGCGCTCCTTCGTGGAGAACGTGGGCAACGACCCCAGAGTGGAGGCCGTCGGCATCCAGACCGTAGGGGTGAAGGGGCACGACGGCTTCGCCCTCGCTCTGGTCGTCGGAGGCTCATGATCGGAGACGTCCGGAGATCCGCCTGCCCGATGTAGATTCGCCCGATGTCAGGCTCGCTGGCACCCTCGTTCGCCAAGCCGGGCGACAACACCGGACCGAGATGAAGTCGCTCCGAGCCCACCGCATGGACAGCTTCGGCACGACGATCTTCGCTGTCATGTCCGCTCTCGCGCAGGAGTCGGGGGCGGTCAACTTGGGCCAGGGCTTTCCGGACTATGACGGCCCCGAGGAGGTGATCTCGGCCGCACGCGAGGCACTGGCCGCGGGACACAACCAGTACCCGCCCGGCCGTGGCGTCCCGCAGCTTCGTGCTGCGATAGCCGACCACCAAGCCGACCGCTACGGCCTGGCGTTCGATCCGGACAACCAGATCCTCGTGACCGCCGGTGCGACCGAGGCACTTGCGGCAGCCATCTTGGGGCTGTGCGCCCCCGGCGACGAGGTCGTGTTCTTCGAGCCCTACTACGACGCCTACCCGGCTCTCGCCGCGCTGGCTGGTGCGAGGCACCGGGTCGTCCCCCTGGTCCCGCCCCAGTGGACATTCGATCCCGCAGCATTGGAGGCGGCAGTCTCGAGCCGCGCGCGGTTGGTGGTGGTCAACTCTCCGCACAACCCGACAGGAAAGGTCTTCTCAGCTCTCGAGCTCGACCAGATCGCCCAGGTCTGTGTGAGCCACGACCTCGTGGCCGTCACCGACGAGGTCTACGAGCACCTCGTCTTCGACGGCAGCCACATCCCACTTGCCGCCATGGACGGGATGCAGGAAAGGACCATAACGATCTCCTCTGCCGCGAAGACATTCTCGGTGACGGGTTGGAAGATCGGTTGGGCCTGCGGGCCCGGCCCCTTGATCGACGCGGTCAGCCGGGTCAAGCAGTTCCTCACCTATGCGAGCGGCACCCCTCTCCAGCACGCCGTCGCGGTCGGGCTCCGCCTCGGCGACGAGCGCTTGGATGCTTTGTGCCGAGAGCTCCGATCAAAGAGGGACCTTCTGTGCAGCGGCCTGGCAGAGATCGGCATGAAGGTCTTCTGGCCGGACAGCGGATACTTCACGGTCGCCGACATCGCCTCCATATCGGGGACCGACGCCATGACGTTCTGCATGGAGGCCCCGAGGCGCTTCGGGGTGGTTGCCATTCCTGCCCAGGTCTTCTACGACTCCAAAGATCGCGCCGCCACCCATGTGCGCTGGGCTTTCTGCAAGAGGCGCGAGACCTTGGAAGAAGGGCTCTTGCGCTTGGCGAAACTAGGGGTCGAGCGCCCGCGATGACCTAGGAACCGGGCTCCATCGGCCACGGTCGTGGCCGTCCGGCCAGCTGGTATACAAAGCCCATGAACACAAAGAAGATAGGAAGCCTCGAGGTAACGGTCGTTGGGCTCGGCACCAACAACTTCGGTTTCTCGATGGACGAAGAGAGCGTCGCTCCGGTTGTCCACGCAGCGATCGAGCAGGGCATCAACTTCTTCGACACCGCAGACTCGTATATGCAAAGCGAGGAGCGACTGGCGAAGGCACTGGGGCCAAAGCGGCGCGACGAGGTGGTGATCGCAACCAAGTTCGCCAGCCCTATCGGCGAGGGGACCGGCGGGGCAAGCCCCAAGTACGTACGCCAGGCGGTGGAGCGCAGCCTCAGGCAGCTGAACACCGACGTTATCGACCTCTATCAGCTGCATCGTCCCGATCCCAACACTCCCATCGCCGACACACTCGCCGCACTGGGAGACCTGGTACGCGAGGGCAAGGTGCGTGAGATCGGATGCTCGAACTTCTCAGCCGCGCTTCTGGACGAGGCCGAAGCCGCGGTTTCCGAGGGAGCTCCGCGCTTCGTCAGCGTCCAGAATCTCTACAACCTTCTCCAGCGCCACGACGGGTCCGACGCGATCCCGGCCTGCGAACGTCTAGGAATCGCGTACCTTCCCTACTTCCCACTCGCCAGCGGTCTTCTCAGCGGCAAGTACTCCCGAGGTGAGCAGCCACCCGAAGGGACGCGCCTCCACCGCTGGGGCGAGCGCGCTCAGGGCAGCCTGACCGACGCCAACTTCGATGTCATCGACACACTGAGCGCTTGGGCGGCGGAGCGAGGGCACAGCCTGCTGGAGCTGTCGATCGCCTGGCTCGCCTCTCAGGGAGCCGTGGCATCGGTCATCGCCGGGGCGACCAAGCCCGAGCAGGTCCGAGCCAACGCCAAGGCCGCAGACTGGACCCTCTCTGAGCAGGACATCGCCGACGTCGAGGAGCTGGCGGAAGCCTCGGGTTCTTGAGCTGCCAGCGCACTGTGCGGACCACCTCGCCAAAAGGGGCGCCGGTCGAGCCGCGTGAGAGGCGAAAGGGGCCGATCACGGGATCTCCGAAAGCCAACATGTGCGCGGGCACCCCGCCTCGGGCCCCGATCGCCGAGTGCCCGGAGCCGACGCCAAGAGATGCCGCTACGAGCCCCATGGCCATGGCGGCCTGCCCAAGATCCAACTGGTCCATGAGTCGGTAGCGGTCGTTCTCTGCGTTTCGGCGATGCTGGAGGCGGCCAGCCCGCTTCACGCAGACAACCGTCGGGCTCAGGCGCGGCCGACCTTGAGACCGCTCAGCAGAAAGCGTCCCCGTGCAAGGTCGACAAGCAGAGCAGAGGAGGTCGCCTCGAGGCTGAGGCCGCTCGTGTCCATGGCGTGAGCCTCGTAACCACCGAGGTCGCTAAAGGTTTCGTAGACCTTGGCGACCGCCACCGAGTCGACCAGCTCTCCCGCGGGTCGTGCGATTGCCCTACGAATCGCTTCGTCCACCGTGGGCCGCAGGATCACATAGTGAAGGGCGATCGAAGCATCCGTCGCTGCCTCGATGAAGCGGTCGATGGCCCAGGGGGAGACGATCGCGTCCAGCACCACCGCATAGCCGCCGGACGCGTACTGGCGGGAGGTGTCAGCCAGAGCGCCAAGGATCACCGAGTTCTGATGCTCGGAACCCGAGAGCCACGGCACCACGAAGCCCTTGCGTATCGAATGCCAGAACGCGTCGCCGCGCAGATGCACCGACATGGGGAACGAGTCGGCGATCCTGGGGGCCAGCGTGGACTTGCCAGCGCCCGAAGGTCCGCTGAGGACGATCAACGGACCGCAGGAAGGGGGTGGTTGCCCCTCGCCGGCCCTCCCGCGCGGGTTCCCAGCCACAGGTTCCGATGCTAATGGGATCGACCAGCTGATCCTTGGGGTGGCGACCGGTCAGCGCGCCACCAGAAGGTGAGCACTGGCTCCATGCCGGGGGTGTCGAGAAGCCCGAGCTGCTTCGTAGGCGCGGCCTCGCTCGGGCCCGCTCGACGGCCGTCACCTGATGGCAAAGGCAAGGGCGCCGCCGAGGCAGGCCGTCCCTATCACGATCCAGGTCACGTAGTCGTTCACGATGCCACTCTGGAGAGCTTGCATAGGCCCCGTCGTACCGACGACCCGTTCGATGGGCCGGCCAAAGAACGACAACTTGGCCCGGTACAGGGACGCCGCCGCCAGCAACAGCGCACCGGTGGCAGAGCCGACCCCGGTCCACACGTCTGACACGGTGACGCCCGCATTCTCGGCCCCAAACAGGGCGGTCGGCCGGCTCACATGGTGCCCGAACAGGACGACAGAGTTGTACGCCCCCTGGTCCTGGAACCGGACCGCAGCCGCCTCGACCACCGAGCCCAGATGGGGCAACACCCCTACGGCCGCGGCGAGACAAAGAAGCAGGATCGGCGGAACGAGCATCGTGAGCGGCGTGCGGTCCCGTGCCCCTTCAGTCTCGCCCTTCTCCTCGGAGGCCTCATTGGCTATCGCCGGATCCTCTGAGGGGGCTTGACCCAAGCCGAAGAACACCCCGCCGGCGACCCGCAGGACCGCTCCGCCCACCACGATCGAGCAGATGATCAGCACGACCGTCACCCAGGCCATGGAGTGCGAATAGGCACTCTCCTCGATCCATCCCTTGCCCAGGAACGTGGCGAAGGGTGGAAGATCGGCCAACCCCAGACCGGCGAGGGCGAACAGGACGCCCGTGACCCGCAGATGTTTCGCCCGACCGTGCAGCCACGTCTCGTTCACCGACCCGAGACGATGCAGCACGATGCCCACGCACAGAAAGAGGGAGGCCTTGACCAGGCCGTGACCCACCACGTAGACAGCCGCCCCCGCGAGCCCCAGGGGCGTCAGAAGCGCGATACCGATTAGGAACATCCCTGCGTGGCTGATCGTGGAAAAGGCGAGCAAGCGCTTCAGGTGCCGCTGGCGGAAGCAGAAGAGGGCACCGACCACCGCCGTGATCACGCCCAAGGCCAGGAGCGCGTGGGTGACGGTCGACCTGTTGGAGAGCGCCTGGCCGAACACTGACCAGTAGAGCCTGGCCACCCCGTAAAGGCCAAGCTCGACCATGACCCCTGAGAACAAGATGCACACGGGCGTGGGAGCCACCGCATGGGCGTCAGCCAGCCAGAAGTGGAACGGGACGATCGCTCCCTTGATCATCAAGCCCACGATCATCAACACGAACGCCGTGACGACGAGCCCATCGGGAGGGTGCTTGGCCAAAGTCCGGGCAATCTGGGCCATGTTGAGAGCCCCCGTCCTTCCGTAGAGAAGGGCGATGCCCGACACCATCAGGTAGGCGCCGACGCTGTTGGTGATGGCGAAGTTGAGCGCCCCTTGGATCGGGCCCTTCTCCTCGGGGCGGTATGCAGTCAGCGCGTACGCGGAAACTCCCATGACTTCGAACCAGACGAAGAGGTTGAAAACATCTCCGGTCAGGCAAAAGCCGACCATCCCTGCCAAGAAGACCAGCATGAGCGAATGGAAGTAGACAGAGACCTGCTCGAAGTACTTCCATGAGAAGACCATGGCCGCGGTGACAAGGAGTCCTGCCAGAGCGGCAAGGCCGGCGTTCAGATGTCCGACCGCGAAGTCGATCCCCAATGCGATCCCGTGAGACGGATGGAACCCCGAGAACCAGTAGACCTGCTGGGATCCCTGTATGCCCACCATGACGGTCACCAGCAGGCCGGTAACCGTCGCAGAAGCGACGATGGTGAGTGCGTCCAGCGTCCGTCGGGCTCGCTCCAAGAGCGGATTGAGAGCGGACACCAACGCGGCGGCCAACAGCGGGACCGCCACGCACAACGGGAGCAGGAGGTCCATGCGGAGCTAGCCGCGAAGCTGCCGGAGGTCCTCGGGATCGACCGTCCCGAAACGCTTGTGTGCCTGTATGGCGAAGGCGAGGAGCAGTGCGGTGACTGCGGCCTCGACGACGATATCGGTGAGCGCCAGAGCCTGGACCACGGGGTCGACCGCCTTGGTGTGCAATGCGATGTCAGAGAAGTAGGGGGCCACCCCTCCCGACTTGTAGCCGACTGCTAGCAGGAGGACGTAGGTCGAGGACTGAACCACTGTCAGACAAATGATCTGATGCACGAGGTGCCGGCTGGTCACCATCCCATATAGGCCGATGGCCAGGATCCATGCCACTACCACGAACGGAAAGAGGTTCATCTTGGCGCCCCGCGGATCAGCAACGTCTGCTCCAAGAGCTCAGAGACGATGAGAAGGAATGCCGCGGTCACCTCGACCCCCACGAAGAAGCTGATAAGGGCGATCGTCCCCGACGAGTCGATGGCACCTGGAGAATGCCCCAGAGGCAGGACGTCGCTCAGAAAGGCCGCGCCGGTCACGAGGGACCCAACGCCGATCGCGGCGAAACTGCCCGCCCCGATGGCCTCGACCGCGTCGGTCAGCTTCACCGGCCCCACCCTTCGGAACGTGAGATACTCGCCCGCCAAGTACAGCAATACGAAAGCGCCCGCCAACACCACCCCGCCCTGGAAACCCCCCGAAGGGCTGGTCTGGGCGTGAGTGATCAGGTACCAGCCGAAGACGATCGTGGGCCCCGTCATCACCAGCGCGCAGATCCTCGCGGCGTCGCTTGTGCCTGAGGCTTTTCGACCCGCGGCCTCATCGACCGGCGAGCGATCCCTTTCGGCGCGCAGACGGCGAAGGACCGTGGCGACCCCGGTGGCCGCCATGAACAGGATGTACTCCTCGCCCAAGGTGTCGAACCCTCTGAAATCGAAGTTGACCGCCGACACGACGCCCGTCGCGTGGGTTCGCGAAACCGAGATCGCATTGAGGATGTCGCCGTAGGGTCCCGGGTAATGCCCAAACCCCGGGAGACCGACCAGACCCCAGAGGTAGAAGGCGAGCAAACCCGCGATCCCCACGACAAATACCCGCTTGCGCTGGGCGGGAGTCACTCCTCCTGCTTTCGCATCTTTGCGAGAGCGAGCAGCAGCAGCAGCGGAAGGACCACAGACCCCACCGAGAGGATCGAGAGGGCGACATCGGGCGCCTGGAAGACCATGAAGAGCAGGCACAGGGCGAGCCCGTAGGTGCTGAGGATGAGGACCTGACGTGCAGGACGTCTCACGAGCACCACGGCGGTCGCACCCAAGGCGACCGTCACCAACGCGATCACCTGCAGCGTGCTCAGCAGAGCCGAGTGGGCGGTTGCATAGGTCATCTTGGTGAGCTGCGCCGCTCAGAGCCCTGCGAGCCCGACCGCTGTGGTCTCCAATCGCCGCTTTGATGGACGCGGATCGCCCGGATCGTCGCATGGGACAGGTACGGGCTGCCAACGATCATGAAACCGAGCGCCAACCAGGCCATAGCCGTGTTCTCGAACCACCCCTGTTTGATCAGGACCGCCAATGCCACCAAGAACGGAGAGAGCATCGATGCGGGCGCGACGAAGTGCAGCTTCTGGGCAGGATCTCGCATGACAACCACGCCCACCGTGCAAAGAACAACGAGCACCGCCGCGAGCCCGAGACAGATATCACTGAAGATGTCTTGGAGCATCAGATCCAGCGTTCCAGGTTTCGTGCGAACACAAGGCCACTCGCGTACAGGAGGATCGCCAGCAGCACCCCCAACTCGAACTCGCCCGAACGGCCGAAGCCTTGGGCCAAGCAGATGAGCGCCATCACCGTGATCGAGCTGGCCATCTCGAAGGCGACCACTCCCGCCGAGACCTCTGCGCGGGCTATGACGAGGAGGCAAGGCACCAAAGCAACTACGAGCACGGCCGCCGCCGCCAGAAAGGCATTCATCTTCGGTCCCCCTGTCGACTGTTAGGCCCGGAGTCGATCGGCGCTCCCTGGTCGATGCGAAGCTGGTGGACGACCAGCACTTCGCTGTCCTTGTCCAAGCCGACCGCGAAGGTGTTGGGCGCAACCGATCTCCCCCCGATGAGCAGGGCTCGTCTGCCGACTCCTTCTGGGGTGTCGTCCCCGTACTCAACCGGAAGGACCCGATAACCGCTGGATGGCTCGACGCCGTGAAGGAAAAGTCTCCAAAGCGCGTCCAGCACCACGAGCGTCTCCTTTACCAGTGCACCGGGCAGCTTGAGAGCCGGCTGCAGCCATTCGATCTTGATCCGGATGCGGCTGTCCGATTGATAGAAGACGAGCTCCACGAAGGTTGCCGCGATCACGGCAACCGCCGCGCCAGACAGCAACTCGGCTAGGTCGATGGTGTCGTCGACGTAGATCCAAAGGGCCATGAGCAACGTCCACCAGATCGACCAGTAACCAATCCTGTGGATCGTGGGGACGCCACCGCTCCGACGGCGCTGCTCACCCGACCCAGCCGAAGTGCCGGGGGACTCAGACGTCAAGAACCCGAGGCCTGACTTGGCACACCGTGGTGTTCCCCTTGGCCAGGGCATTTCAAACTTCGTTTCCGGCACCTGCCTCGGGTGCCCAGAGGCACCGATCGCCGACGATCCCGGTCCGGGTCCCGGGCTTCTCACCCTCGGGACCGCGGAGCTGCGTTGGTTCTCCTGGCCATGTGAACCTCTTGGTCACCATCTCCGAGTACGACGGCTCTTGGTTCGGCCGGCCGGCTCACCATGTGGAACGGTCCTGCGCACTCTCAGCCCGAGCCGACCGGACTCAGCGAGACGGTGGAGCCGACCTGGCTGAACAGCGTGGACCCCTCGCCACACCCCGTGCAACAGGCTTGGTTGGATCTTGCAATGGAGGCGATCGCCCCGTTGAATGGTCCCATCCGTCGCGACGCGACGGTCCGAAAAGAAAAGATGGAGCTACTGATGACCGGCCAACCGCACCAAAGACTTTCAGTCCAAGACGTCGACCCAAGCGCGAGCCAGGCCGTGTTCGGTCTCGAGAGCTACGTACGAGGAAGTGATCTCGAAAAGCCCCTGTACGAGCTCATAAAGATCAGAGCATCGCAGATCAACGGGTGCGCGTTCTGCTTGGACATGCACCTGCGCGACGCCCGAAATGCAGGCGAGGACCAACGCAGGCTGGATGTGATCTGCGCCTGGCGTGAAGCCGAGTACCTCTACACCAAGAGAGAGCAGGCTGCTCTTGCTCTCACGGAGTCCGTCACTCGGATCTCCGACGACGGGGTCCCTGACGACGTGTGGGCGATGGCGCTGGAGCAGTTCGGTGAGCCCGGCGTCGTCCACGTCTTGATGGCGATCGCCACGATCAACGTCTGGAACCGCTTGGCGGTGACCGTTCATCAAGCCCTACCAGACCTCCGATGAACTCGGATTGTGACGGTCGTCCGCGCATGCCTCGGTCGGGAGTGCGACAACCGGCGTATTCGAAGTTTGCCGACCAGTCATCACGCGTGGTCGATCCGCTCGATTGGCCAGCGACGTGGCCGTGGCTGGCGGGCCCTTCGGAACGAGGGCCCGCCCTCGGCCGCCGATCAGATCCGGCGGTTGTGAGGACCGCGGTTCAACTGGCCCATCACCAAGGTTTATTCTGGTCTCGAACAGAACTAGGGTTCGGGAGGATCAGTCGGTGGACGACTCGCTCCAGGTGGAGGCCAAGGCGCTTGGGGACCCGACTCGCCATCGCATCTTCCGTTACGTTGCCGATGCGGAGCGGCCCGTCACCGTCGCCGAGCTCACAGGGCATGTGGGGCTCAACCACAATGCCGTCAGGCAACACCTCGGCATCCTCAAAGAAGCGAACCTCGTGGTCGAGCAGCTCGAACGCCGCAATCGCCCCGGGCGCCCACGGCTCATGTACCTCCTGCATCCCGAGGTCTCCGAGCGCTGGGGAACGTCGGGCGTCTACGCGTGGCTGGGCAGGCTGCTCTCAGAAGGTCTGCGTCGTCACAAAGAGCCTCGCGAGGTGGGCCGAGACGAGGGGCATCGCCGCGCCAGTGAGCTATCGGGCCCAGATGCGGTTGACCTGCTCGAGGCCGAAGCCATAAGACGTGGCTTTCGTCCCTCCAGGCTCGAGCGCAGGGACCGTGTCGATCTGGTCCTCGGGCGGTGCCCATTCGCCGAGGTGGCCTCAGATGACCCCGACACGATCTGCCAGCTTCACCTCGGTCTCGCCGAGGGCCTTGCCGAAGGCCTTGGCGGGCTCAAGATCGAGCGACTGATATCGAAAAGCCCACGACGGGGCGGCTGCCGGCTCATCGTGAGACGGATGCCCCAGCAAGTTCCAGCTTGACAGGGTGCCAAGAGCCCCCTCCGGCGCGCTGAGCGGCCCGCCGAGGAGCCCACGACGGCGGCTGGGGCATACAGAGCCGCCCGAAAAAGCCCGTGGCGCGCCAACCTCAACAGGCGGGCGCGGCACACGAGCGGATCCCGTCTTGTCGACAACGAGCTGTGGCCGTACGCTCAGCAAGTCGATCGACACAAGGGGCCGTCATGAGCAGCGAAGAACCGGTTGTGCACCCTGGGCATGTGGCAGTGGTGACAGGGGCAGCGAGTGGTATCGGATACCGCCTTGCCCAGCGCTTCGCTCGCGAAGGTATGAGCGTTGTCATGGCCGACGTCGAGCAGCCAGCGCTCGAGCAGGCCGCAGCCTCACTGAAATCGGATGGCGGAGTCCTCCCGGTGCTCACAGATGTTTCAAAGTTGGAGCAGCTGCACCATCTGCGCGATCGGACGTTGGAAGCGTTTGGATCGGTTCAGGTTGTCTGCAACAACGCGGGAGTTTCTGTCGGAAGTCCCGCTCCTATCTGGGAGATGCCCCAATCAGATTGGGACTGGGTTCTGGGCGTGAACTTCTGGGGCATCCTGAACGGTCTTCGGACGTTCATGCCGATTCTCGTTGAGCAACCCGCGGCGCACGTGGTGAACACCTCGTCGCTGGTGGGAGTTGTCACCGGCCATGGTGGACCGTACTCGGTTTCCAAGCACGCCAGCGCTGCCTTGACGGAGAGCCTGTACTTCCAGCTCGCCGAGAGCTATCCCAATGTGGGAGTTTCTCTTCTCATTCCTGGCGGGGTGCGAACGAATCTGGCCAACGCGGGTCGGAACCGCCCGCCGTCCGACGATGGCGAGATGGCGGGTCAGCGTGGCGGCGATGAGTCTGCTTCCATAGGCGCACTCATGGCTTCGGGAATGGACCCCATCGATGTTGCGGGCCTGGTGGTCGATGCGATCCGCACCCGCCGCTTCTACATCATGACCAGACCGAACAGGAACGATGCCGTTCGTCGTCGTGGACACGAGATCCTCGACGGAGGCCCGCCCAGGCACTGGATGTCGTAGCCGCTGGCAAAGGGCAGCGAGTGGGTTATGCGGTCGTGACGGGGAGGCGGGTCTGCTCTGCAATCGCAGTGGCAGCCACAAGCGCATCCAGATCGCCGTCAGGTGCAGTACCAATGCACCGCTATCAGGTGGTCGGGCTGCCTCACGCGGCAACAGGCGGCCCAAGTGGCCAGCCCAGGCGGAGCACCCCGCCTTCGGGCAGCGCCGCCCACCGGTTCAGCGGATCATGGACGCCGGCGATGGCAGCCTCCACCTCGGCGTCGTCCGGCAGTACCTTTGCCAACCGGTTGCCCGAGCGCTCCACGCGCTCGCGATCCCCTGAAGCGGTGTCAGGTCCATCAACGAAACGAGTCGCCACAGCGTTGGTGAGAGTCTTGACACGGCGGTGCCCGTCGGTAAACCACCGCGACGTTGGAGCGTTCTCGGCCGACCCCAACACGATCCGGCCCCGCCTGCTCTGCCGGGGATGGCGGGCGGTGGCCGCCCGTTCGCTCGACCGCCTGGCGCTCGGGCAACCCCCCGTTTCACCTGGGCCAGACGGCACAGGTCGACGACTTGCGCTCTTGCACGTGTGGCCACCTCTCACGTCACGCGAGAGCGCTGGTAGGGCCCACCTTCCGCATTTGGCGACCGCCATAGCGGCCGTTCACCAAAACTGTGGATACTCGCCGGACGGTGATCATCCTGATCGTCGTTGTCCAGCTGCTCACCCATCGCAGGATCCCGGCGACAGATCGCCAAGCGCGACACTTGACCGGCAGGGAGGGAGGCCCATGGCTCCGATCGTCGCCAGCACCGAGGTAGCACGCCCGGCAGATGAGGCCTTCGCCTACGTCATCGATCCCGCCACGATGTCGGAGTGGCAGGAGGGAGTGGTGCGTGGCCATCTCGATGGCGCTGCCACTCACGTCGGGTCCAGATGCACGACGGTCCGCAAGATCGGAGGTCGTGAGCGTCAGGTGGTCACCGAGATCACCGAGTTCGACCCGCCACGCAGGTGGGCCGATCGTGGCATCAGCGGCCCGATCCGGGCGATCGTGGTGGTGACCGTCGAGCCCCTCGCCGACGGCGGACGATCACGGGTAACGATCGAGGTGGACTTCACCGGGCACGGGATCGGAAGGCTGCTCGTCCCGCTCGTCGTCCGTCGGCAGGCCGCCAACGAGATGCCAGAGAACATGAAACGGCTCAAGCAGCGACTCGAGTCCAGCCAGTAGCCACGCCATCGAGCCGACGGTTCCAAGACGCTCACAGCCCAGCCGCGTCGGCGGGGCGGTCGAGGGCCAGGTAGGGCCGAGCCCGCCCAGCACCAGGCCACGTCACATGGCACCGTTTGTATCGAGACCCGCCGCGGCGCGCCAACCTTGGGTGCTTTCGCACCGAATCCCAAACGTGCGAGGGGACACAGTGAGGGCCGCGCGCCTGATGCCCCCTACATAGGGGACTCCTCGCTGCTAGCCCGTCATGCGGGCCCGGCCAGCTCGGACCAGGCGTCGACCCAAGACCCGCAGTTCCACGTCATCGTCGGTGAGCTCCCTGGCACACAGATAAGCATCGCGCGCTTCATCGGTCCTGCCCAGACGTCGCAGCAGCTCGGCCCGGGTCGAGTGGAAATAGCGGAAGCCCAGAGAGGATCGTCAGTCCGGCCGCAGGCCCGTCGGTCTCGGCGATGGCGATGGCGCGGTTCAGCTCGACGACTGGCGAGCCCGTCGGGTGCGTCAGCTCGCCGTAGTGCAGAGCGATCTGATCGCATGGCCGATGGCAACGTCTCCTGAACCGCTTCTTCGGCGAGGTCGCAGTCGCCGAGGAGGCCGATCGGGGCGGCGAGGACACGGCCCCACTCCTCACGGAAGATCTGACCGAGCGTCGCTACCAGTACGTCTCGGAAGGTCAGATCTCGACCGCGCCGCCATAGCGAGCCGCCGGGACCCGGGCAGCCATGTCGATCGCGGCATCCAGGTCATCGGCCTCCAAGACGTACAAGCCGCCCACGGCTTCCTTCATGCCGACGAAGGGTGCCGTCTGTGGTGATCGTCTTACCGCCCTCGACGTGGGCCATCGTCGCGTTCTCAGGCAGACCCATCGGCAACCCTGGCGTGACGCCCGGGGACTTGTTGATCCTTTTGATAATCGGCGTAGACCTGAGTCTGCTCCCCCTTTGACAGCGCGGCTTGTCGCTCGAGCGCCTCGCCTTGGTAGATCAGCATGACGTACTTCATCGCCATCTCCTCCTTATGAGGTTCCGTGGCAGCCAAGACGAACGGCGAGCCACCAAATCGACATGGCGACACCGGAATCGTCGCCCCTCGTCGAGGGACCGGCGCCATCTGGTCGACGAGGACGTCGAAGACCCGCGGTCGCAGCAGATAAGACGGCCCAGGCCGCCTGGCGCTGTCGCGAAGTGACGGTGCCGGCGCACCGCGCGGCCCCGTCAGGGCTTCCGCGCCAGCTCGTAGGTGTAGCTGGCGTGTTGAACGAACCTGCCATCGGAGGCCGCGGAGGAGAGACGCTCGCCGATCTCCGTTTCGAAGTCGTCCACATGCTCGCCCAGCGCCAGGCGGTTCAGCATCGACGTCGAGTAGGCGAACCCGATCAACGACTCGACCGTCCAGTCCTGGTCGGTCGCGAACTCGAACTTGCCGAGGTAGTCCAGGCCTGCCTCCCGCAGGACCGCCTCGTGTGGCACCGCGGTCATGCCTGCCTGCCAGCCGGGGGGCTCGTTCGGTGGTACCGACCTTGACCATCCAATCTTCGAAGATGGCCTCGAGCTCCTTCTGCCACCGCCGCTCGCCCTGGTTCGGGGTCTCGGCCCAGATCAACGCGACACCTCCCCCCCGATGCGCCCAGTCGAACATGCGGGAGGCGACCCGTCGGCGGTCCAGTCGATGGAAGGCGGTGCCGACGGTCACCAGCTCGAAGGGACCGGCAACGGCCACCGTCTCGGCGGAGCCCATGGTCCATCGGATATTGGTGATCCCAGCCGCCTGGGCCCTGCCGCGACCAAATGCGACCGAGTCGGGCTCCTGATCGACCGCCACCACCCCAGCGAAGCTGCCGGCTAGCGGGATCGCGATCTGGCCGGTCCCACACGCCAGGTCCAACAGCCATCCGGACCCCGACACACCGGCTCTGTGGGACAGGTCTCCGAGAAGCGCCCCGGGGTATGGCGGTCGGTAGCGGTCGTAATAAGGAGCCGTGCCTCGATAAAGGTCGGGATCGAAGGCGATCTCTGAGCCCGTGACCAACGATGATCGTATCGGGCCCAAGGGTGGGGACGATCGCCGACGAGGAGGTGCCACGCCAGATGGGTGAGGAGCGGTGCCAAGGTCCATGTTCGTGGAGCGATGCCGCCACGGGCTCCCGAGCCGCGATCGCCATCCCACCGTGCATGACGGCCTTCATGAGTTCGGCGGTCCGCCATCGTCTTCGCCGAGTGGGTCGGTGTCCGGCCAGGAGGACAACCGCGTGACGCCGCCGCGTGTCGGGTCCATGGGAGAGGTCCGGGTGGGTCAGTGGGGTCGGCACCGGGTCGAGCTGACCAACACGCTCGGTCCTGCTGAGCCGAGCGGACTTGCGGCGGTGTCTGTTCTACTCGTCGCGAAGAACGGCGCGAGGGAGCCGGCGGCGATGCCGACCCTGCCGCCGAGCACCGACAGCATCGCCGCCAAAGCCAGGAATTGGATGCGGATGTGGCCACTGGTCGCGCCAAGCACCCGACGCAGACCGATCCCTGAGCGGCGTTCGAGCACCAAGATCACCATGATGTTGGCCATGCCTACTGTTCCCACCAGCAAGGCGACCGCACCGAGCCCGATGACCGAGGGCACGGCGCCGCGGACCCTCCGTCGCACGGGCTTCGGAGTTGACCACCTTGGTACGGTCGGGCATGCTCGTCCCGGTATCCATCAAAGGGTCCGAGGGGCCTCGCCCGATGATGGTCCGGCAACCTGCCTGGAGGTGCCAACGCCAGGATCGATGAGGAGCTCATGGCGTGTCCCTCCGTGTTCCGACACTGCAGGGGTCTAGCGTCCGCTTGGAGCCGCTCTCGGTCCGCCACGCCGCGGACCTGGCTGACGCCGTTGAAGAGGACCGGTCTTCCTACGGGTTCGCGTTGGTCCCTCGGGCCGATGGTGTGCCCGCCTATCTCGAGGCCCAGCTCGCTCGGCAGGCCGAGGGGCTCACCCCTGTTGCGCAGGTACGCGTCCGGGACCACAAGGCGGTCGGCTGCACCGCAATCTGGAACCCGAGAACCTGGCCGGGACGGCCAGAGCTCCGGGCGATCGAGGTCGGCGGATCCTGGCTTGCCGCCTCGGCCCAAGGCACTGGGATCAACGTCGAGGCCAAGTTCCTGCTGTTCAGCTATGTCTTCGAGACCCTGGGTGTGGTGCGAGTCGACTTGAAGACCGACGCCCGCAACAAGCGGGCGCACCTGGCAGTCGAGCGCCTCGGTGCCCGCTACGAGGGGGTGCTGCGCCAGTGGTCGCCGTCACGGGCCCCCGGTGAGGAGGGTCAGCTACGGGACTCGGCCATGTTCTCGGTGATCGCGTCTGAGTGGCCGGCGACCAAGTTGGCGATGCTCGCCCGCCTGGCGCCGAAGCATCACAGAGGCCGCGCAGGGTCCCGGTGACATCGTCGCCAACCGGTGCCGGGCCCCTCCGAGGCTGGGCACCCTCCCCCTAGGCGCAACCATGCTGCTGGCCTCGGAGGCCGGTCACCGACGCAGCTCAGGGCTCCACCCTCTCTCCGACATTCACGCCCGCCAGCCCACGGCAAGCAGCCCATAGGCGACCGGTACGAACTCTTCCTGCGCTTGTGCGGGGCTGTGCAGCGCGCTCGTGATCGGCCAAGCCGGCTCGCGTGCGTCGTTGCCGAAATGCCAGTCAAACGAGTTCCGGCCAGACCTGCTTGAACGGACGGCCCTTCGCTCAGGATCGGGGAGCGTCTCGTCCTCGTCCGGACGAGGACCGTGGTCGTTGTCATGATCAGACGCCAGGCCCGCGCACCACCTGATCGGCCGAATGACGCTCTGTTTTGGCTGGCCCAAGAGGAGACAAGAACCTCATGTCAAGGTACCGGGGCTGCGCACGGGGCACTGCGGTCCGCTCGCGTTCGCCAGGGCTTGGTCCGCAGTCACGAGATCCTGGCCCAACCACTCTGCGAGCGCGACATACCAGGCGTCGTAAACCGTGAGGTTGTCTCGGAGCTCCCAAGCTCGCCAAGCAAAGGGCTCGAAAGGATATTGGATCGTTCGCACCCGGCGCACCTGGTCCAGTGCGCCCGCAGCTCGGATCGAGCTGAGCTCGCGGTGCTTGAGGAGACCGCGCAGAGCCGATGCTGCCTCTGCACCGAAGATCGCGGGTACTTGCAGGGTAGAGTGACCTCGCAGCTCCTCGCGTGCGAGTTCACCGTGGGTGCCTATACCCACTACTGCGTCCACAAAGACCGACGCGTCGATCACGCTCATCGGCGTCAGCGAGAAGCTCTGCCGCTTCGTACGATTTCTGCAGCCGACCTTCGTGCGAAGCCCTTCGGACCCTCGACACCCATGCGGTCCTCGGTCTCGGCGATGAGCTCCGCCGGGGTTCGCAAGGCGGCGTTTCGTTCCAACTCCACCAGCAGGTACTCCTGGAGGCTCATTCCAGCGGCAGCGGCGCGGGTCTGGTAAGTGCGATGGACGGCCTCGGGGACGTTCCGGACCTGTATGGTGGCCATGAGCGCCATACTAGCGCCCGGAGCGCTACTCTGCCCGGCCGAATCGCCGCCGACTCACCGAACCCTCAGCGATATCGCTGCTCGCCGTGCTCACCTCTGATGCACGCTCAGCTCGGCGACTTACTCGCGAACCGGCATCGGCGTCGACTCCATGGTGTAGGTGTAGCGGTGCTCTGCGGGGTCCGGGTGAGACAAGCATGGAAGGCCGCGACCGTCCAGTCACTGGCGCCTGATCGAGGGCCACGGCCGACGTCCTCACGACTCCGCTCAAAGCTTGGCCTGAGACAGCGTCGGCTCGAACAGCTCGACGGGATTGCCCGACGGGTCGTCGAGAAGGATCTGCTTGCCGCCGATGCCGGTCACGATGTCGTTGCGGAACTTCGCTCCGGCTGAACGCAACTCGTCGACGATCGCCATCAGATCGGTTACCTCAACGGTGAAACGGTTCCACCCGCCGGGCTCGGGCACCCGCCCATCAGGCATGGCCTGGGAACCCCCGCCGGGGCCGCCCCCGCCCGCGGCGCTGAGCAAAAGCCGCAGATCGCCACGCGACAGCATTGCGAACGCTGGCGCCGGATGCATCTCAACGCGAAAACCGAGGTGCTGGCAATAGAAGTCGATGGCGATGTCAACATCGTCGACGATGTAGCGGACGCTGACGGTGGCCATGCGGTCCTCCTCCACTCGTGGCGACGAAACGATATCGCACTTCGATACCAAGTAGCCTGCCCGATGTGCGGGAGCTTCTCCGAGGTGCGGTGTGGCTCCACATCCTCCACCACACCGATACCGAAGAGGTTCACGGGGCGTGGGTGGCCGAGGAGTTGGGCCGCCACGGCTACAAGATCAGTCCGGGAACGCTCTATCCAACATTGCACAAGATGGAGGCCGAGGGCCTGCTGCGCTCCCGACCCAACGTGGTGCACGGGCGAGCACGACGTAGCTACGTCGCCACCCCCAAAGGTCGCAGGGCGCTCGATCGGGCCAAGAGACAACTTCGAGAGCTGGCGACCGAGCTCCTGGGCGACACACCATGAGCGAGCGCGCTTGATCCACCTGCGCCTCAACTTTGAGTCTCCAGCAGCAAGCGAACGGTCGGTGGGCAGATGACGGCGCTGCTCGTACTACTGGCGGCCGCCTTCGCCTACAGCATGGGCGCCCACTACACCGGAGCGTGCATGGGTATGCCCCACGCGCTGTCGGCCATCTCGGCCCGCCGCGCCCTGCTGTTGATGGCGCCGTTGACCCTCCTCGGCGCCACCTTCGCGAGCCACGGAGTCGAGCACACCGTCGGGCAGAACCTGCTCACGGGTGCCGGCCTGTCGGTCGACGGGCTCATCATCGTCGTCGGGATCGCTTTCGGACTCACGACCGCCTTCAACAAGGCGCGCATCCCGACTTCCACCATCCAGATCCTCGTTTTCACCGTGGTCGGCGCCGGCCTGGCGGCGGGGACCGGCGTGCGCTGGTCGACCATCGTCACCCTGGCGGTGATCTGGGTGGCGGCACCACTGGTGGCCGCCGGGCTCGGCTACCTGCTCACCCGTGCCCTCGACCGGGTTCCCGGAG
>JBOGFX010000263.1:0-2160 GCA_050743805.1 Acidimicrobiales bacterium | reverse complement strand
GCGTCAGGAGGCACCGCACTCGACCCAGAGGTGGTGACGCAGTTGATGGGGGCTTCGCGACGCACCGACGCCCTGGGACGGCTGAGCCCTCGGGAACGGGAGGTGCTGGAGCTGATGGCCGAGGGGCGAACCAACTCGGCCATCGCCGCCAACCTCGTCGTCTCGGAAGGGGCAGTGGAGAAGCATGTCGCCAGCATCTTCGCCAAGCTCGACCTGCCGGCGACGCCCACGGACCACCGCCGCGTGCTGGCCGTACTGCGCTACCTGGAGGGGTGAGGGACACGGCTCACCGAGCGCGCCGAAGGCCTAGGGGCGCGTGCACAGGGCGCCGGGCGCCAGAGACACGATGGCGCTCTGGTGTTCCTTGTTCACCGAGCCTTCTCTCACCAGCAGCGGCTGGCAGAAGGGACATCTACCACTGGAGTGAACGCCGCGTCCGCGGCCATGTCGCCCTTTGCGTACTCGCGGCGACCATCGAGGCGATCATGGCGCGCGATCTCGCGCTCGAAGAGGTGATGGATCCCGATCTCCTCTTCCAGGTGATGACGCCCGCCGGGCCCTGCAGCTGCTGAAAGACGTCCGTCTCGAGCTCGTTCGTGCCGGCAGCCACACCGTGGCGCTCGTCACGAGGCGGAACGCCCTGCAGCAAAAGGTGCTGCGCTCGCTTCACGTCGACTCCCCCACCTGGGACAAGGCTGCGATCGCCTGAGCAGGCAAAATGCTCACGCGTAGTGGAAACACGACCCTTTCGCACCCTCATCTACCTGGGAGGAAGCAAAAGTACCGCCGAAGTCCGGTCAAGCTTGGGCGCGTTGCGGTCGCGTATGCTCGTGCCACCGGTGACGGGGCAATCCTGTTTGGAGGGCATCTGAAGGAGGTGACCGGATGATCGGTCGGAAGGGTGTTGCTCTCCTACTCGCGCTGGCAGCCGGGCTGTCTTTTTCAGTTGTGGCTACGGCTACGGCTACGGCCGCGGGTTCACCAGCTCCGCTCCTAATCGCGGTCGAGGGGCCGCAAAGCGGGACGCAGGCGTCGAACGGGCTCGATCAGCTGCGCGGAGTCCAGCTCGCCGTCAGGCAGCTAAACGCGTACGGCGGCCTTTGGGACGGCCGCAAGGTGGTGGTGTTCGCAGGAGACGACAAGGCCTCCTCGGCGGACGCGAAGGCGGTCGCGCTGCGGGTGGTGGCGAACGGCATCCACTTTGTGATCGGGCCGTACAACTCATCGGTCGGGGTCGTGAACCTCCCGGTCTACCGCGGCAAACACGTCCTGCCGCTGTGGATGACATCGCTCGACGCGACCGCCGGGTTCGGTGCCACGGTCCAGCCGATGAACACCCAGATCTCACCCGTCGAGGCGCGCTACGTGGAGGGTCTTGGTGCCAAGCACGTGGCGATGCTGGTCGACGACACCGCAAACGGCGCGTTCACCAAGGGCATGGCCGAGCGTCTGCGGGCGACGCTCCGCCGACAGGGTGATTCGGTCACCTGGACTTCGGTCAAGGAGGGGAGGACGCGCAGCTACTACGCCAAGCAGGTGGCCAAGGCCCTTTCGACGAAGCCCGACTTCGTTTACGTAAGCACCTACTACCCAGAGGGCGCCAAGATCGCAAAGGCGCTCACGGCGCAAAGCAGCACCCCCCGCTGCCTGATGGGACTCGCGAACGTCGACAACGGCTTCCTGGCCCAAACGACGCTCGCGCAGGCGCAGAGGTGCGTGTTCAGCGGCGTCCCGGCCGCCCCCGAGATGCCATCGGCCGCAACCTATGTGCGCCAATACCGCTCGGTGTTTCACAAGAACCCGGGGGTGTGGGGCTCGTTTACCTACGACTCCGCACGGCTCCTGTTCCGGGCGATCAACGGAGCGGAGAGCTACGACCTCAGAGTCGTCGAGCGCCAGTTGCGGCGAACCAAGGGCTTCCTCGGGGCCACAGGCCCGATCACGATCAACCCCAAGACCGGCTACCGCACGAACGCCCCCGTCAGCATCCTCCACGTGAACGACAGCAGGAGGTTCGTGATTGCGCGGTAAGGTCGCGCGAAGATTGCCCTCAGCCTGACGGCGGGCTCCCGCCCCCAACTGTTGTCAGATGATCGGCAATATCCCTACTCTGTCCCTACAACTCGGCCGAACTAAGCGGAAATGGCATCACCAGCCGGA
>JBOGFX010000262.1:0-5745 GCA_050743805.1 Acidimicrobiales bacterium | reverse complement strand
CCTCGGGAGGCCCGCGCCCGCTGCCCGCCCGAGGTTGGCGCCGAGGTTGATGCCCTCGGGACCATACGCGCAGCGCAGCGCGCCAAGCCCCGCGCGTGTGGTGACCCACAGCTCCTCCCACTCGACCGAGGTGAGCTCCTCGAGCTCCTCGACATGACGGACAGGCAACACGAGAAGGTGACCGCTCGCGTACGGGTATGCGTTCAGCACTGCGTAGCAGAGATCTCCGCGATGGACGATGAAGTTCGCGGAGGTGGGATCACCGCTCGCCGCGAGTCCACAGAAGACACACTCCCCGCTCGGCTCCTCGGCGGCCGTCGCGACGTACTCGCGGCGCCAACCGGCCCACAGCTGGTCCAGACCGCTCACCGATGGCGGCCGTCGGCCTGGGGGCCGGGCGAACGGGCAGCCACCTCCGAGGTGACCTCGGCGACGAAGCGTTCGAGAGGGACATCGCGCTCGGGCCGCTGCGCCCCGCGTCTGTTCACCCCGACCGTCGTGGCGGCAACGTCTGAGTCACCCACGACGAGGACATAGGGGATCTTGTGAACCTTGGCCCTTGCCACCCGGGCCCCGACCCCGGTGTCGGCGACCTCGAGCGTGGCGCGCAGGCCGAGCGAGCTCAGCTTCTCGAGCACGCGCTGCGCGTAGAGATGGTTGTCCTCTTTGACCGGAAGCACGCGCACCTGCTCGGGCATGAGCCAGGTTGGAAGCGCACCGGCATAGTGCTCGAGCAGGATCGCGAGGAACCGCTCGACCGCCCCGAAGAGAGCACGGTGGATCATGACCGGGGTGTGACGAACGTTGTCCGCACCGGTGTACTCGAGTGCGAAGCGCTTGGGCAGCTGGAGGTCGAGCTGGATCGTCGACAGCTGATGGGTCCGGCCGATGGCGTCACGTGCCTGCACCGAGATCTTGGGCCCGTAGAACGCGCCGCCTCCCTCGTCGAGCACGAGATCCAGGTCACCTCGAGAGCCCACGTCTCTCAACGCTTGGGTGGCCACCTCCCAGTCTTGGTCGGCGCCCATCGCCTTGTCCTCGGGCCTGGTGGAGAGCTCCAGGTAGAAGTCGTCGAGGCCGAACGCCCGCAGGACCGAGAGCACGAAGTCGAGCACCGAGGCGACTTCCTCGCGCACCTGGTCCTGGGTGCAGAAGATGTGCGCGTCGTCCTGGGTCATCCCCCGCACCCTCGTAAGGCCGTGGACGACCCCGGAGAGCTCGTATCGGTAGACGCTTCCGAACTCGAACAGACGCAGCGGCAGCTCGCGGTACGAACGCGACCTCGACCGGTAGACGAGGATGTGGAAGGGACAGTTCATCGGGCGCAGGTAATAGCGCTGGCCCCCGTCGAGCTCCATCGGCGGGTACAGGCCGTCGGCAAAAGACTCGAGGTGGCCCGAGGTGGCGAACAGCGCCTCTTTGGTTATGTGTGGGGTGAAGACGAAGTCGTAGCCGGCCTCGGCGTGACGCGCGCGTGAGAAGTCCTCCATGAGGCGCCGGATGGTCCCGCCCTTGGGGTGAAAGATCGCAAGGCCGGACCCCAGCTCCTCGGGAAAGCTGAAGAGGTCGAGCTCCGCGCCGAGCTTGCGATGGTCCCTGCGTTCGGCCTCCTCGATGCGTGCGAGGTGCCGCTCGAGCGCGGCCTTGGACTCCCACGCGGTGCCATAGACGCGTTGAAGCTGCGGACGGCGCTCGTCACCTCGCCAGTAGGCGCCGGCGACCCTCGTGAGCTTGAAGTGGCCCAATCTTGCGGTCGAAGGCACGTGCGGGCCGCGGCACAGGTCGACGAAGTGCTCCCCGTTCGCGTACACAGAGACCGTCATCTGTGAGCGTGGACCCGCGGCGCTCGCGTCATGCTCGGCGGCACCGTCACGCACCGCCTCGATGATCTCTGTCTTGAACGGCTGATCGCTGAACAGCTCGAGCGCGTCTTCGACGGAGTGCTCGGAGCGAACGAAGGGTTGATCTTGGGAGATGACCTCGCGCATCGCGCCCTCGATCGCAGAGAGGTCGTCGTCTGACAGATGCGCGTCGCCCGGCAGGGCGAAGTCGTAATAGAAGCCGTCTTCAATGGCGGGACCGATCGCGTACTTGGCGCCGGGATACAGAGCGAGGACGGCCTGAGCCATGACGTGGGCGCTCGAGTGCCTGATGACCTCACGGCCCTCAGGGGAGTCCGAGGTGATGATTCTGACCTGTGCTCCGTCCGGCAACCGGGCGGCGAGGTCTACCGCCTCGCCGTCGACGGTCGCGGCGACGGCCGCGGAGGCCAGCCGGCGCCCGAGCGCCCGGGCCAGGTCCGAGGCGGCGGAGCGCTCCGGCAGGGCTTTGGTAGAGCCGTCGGGAAGCCGAATTGTCACCTCGCCCATTGGAGAGCCTTCGTCGCAGGTTGGACCGCCGCCGTCCTCATGGCGGTCGTCAGGCAGGCAAGGTTACCGTCGCCGAAGGAGGCCCCCACCACTGCGTTGCCTCAAAGGGACACGCCCAAGAGCTCGCTGGCCGTGCGCACCGACCTTCCCCTCTGCACAAGAGCATCCAGGCGGGCCAAGGCAGAGGGCGCATCGAGGTCCTCGTCTAGGCACTGACGAACTGCCTCGAGCGCTTGGGAGCCGTCACCTTGGGGAGCCCGCCGCCACAGGGCGATCCGCTCGCGCGCTTCTGTGAGGTCTTCGTGCTTCCACTCCCAGTCCGCGCGGTAATGATGGGAAAGGAGCGCCAGGCGGATCACCATGGGCTCGAACTCCTTCAGCAGATCGCTCACGAAGACCAGGTTCCCCAAGGACTTGGACATCTTGGCGCCGCCCAGGGACACCAGGCCGACGTGCAGCCAATGACGGACGAATGGAGAGGCGCCGACCGCCTCGCACTGTGCCTTCTCGCACTCGTGGTGGGGGAACACGAGGTCGCGTCCACCGCCGTGCAGGTCGATCTGCTCACCCAGCTCTCTGCGTGCGAGCGCCGAGCATTCGATGTGCCAACCCGGTCGGCCCGGACCCCACCTCGAGTCCCACGACGGCTCGTCGGGCAGAGATGGTTGCCAGAGGACGAAGTCGAGAGGATCCCTCTTGTTGGGGTCCTTTGGGTTCCCGCCGTTCTCGGCCGCAAGTGCCAACATCTCGGGACGCGCCAGTGCGCTCAGGGATCCGAAGCGCTCGAAGCTCGACACGGAGAAATAGACGGCCCCTCCCGACTCGTACGCGTGGCCCGAGGCGAGCAGCTTGCCGATGAGCCCCAAGATATCGGCGATCGCAGAAGTCGCCCGGGGCTCCGAGTAGATCGGACCGACCCCTATCGCCGCCATGTCGGAGTCGAACCGGGCCATCTCCTCGGCCGCCAGGTCGAGGTAATAGACCCCCAGCCCGCGGGCCTTTGCCAGGATGTCGTCGTCGACGTCGGTGACGTTGCGGACACAACGCGGAACGTGGCCCATGTCGACCAGCCGGCGCTGGAGAACATCGAAGGTCACATAGACCGCTGCATGGCCAATGTGGGCGGCATCATAGGGAGTGATCCCGCAGGCGTACATGGTGACGACCCGAGGCGGCGAGAAGTCGACCACCGCTTTGGACGCGGTGTCAAACAGACGCATGCCCACTCAGACGCCACCCATGCGGAGATAGGTCCTCGCCTTGTAGCGGGCGTTCACCGCTATGCAAACCGCGGTGAACGCCTCGATCGCCTGTGCCTGGGTCAGCCGTCCCGCATCGAGAGGTCGCAAACCTTCGATCGATTGCACGAGGGCCATCGTCGCCTCCTTGGCCTGTGGGTCGTCTGCGCACACGAGCACATCGGCGAACAGGCCCTCCTCCAGGTCGCACAGGTCGTCGGCAGGGAGATGGTGGAACGCGGCGGACACCTTGGAGGTGGGCAGGGCGGCCTGGATGGTGGCGGCCATCGAGCCTCGGCCTAGGGTCACCGCTTGGATCTGGCGCCCGACCCTCACCAACGCCGATGCCATCGAGACGACCACCTTGGCGTGCAGCGCGTCTTGGAGCGGACCGATCGTGGCCAGGGCGGCATCCCACGGCGTGCCCACGATGACCAGCTCCGCCGAGGCTGCACCGGCGTTGTCCTCCCCGCTGATCGAAAGCTCCCTCGAGGGCCACGCGGCAACCAGCTCCTCGGCAACGCTGCGCGCCCTAGAGCGATCGCGTGAGCCGACCACGACCTGGGTGCCGGCCGCGGCCAGCCGGCAAGCGATGCCCCTTCCTGCTGGCCCGGTCCCCCCAAGGATCCCGACGCGCATCTCCCACCCTTCCAGGGCGCGCAAGGCGCCACCTGTTCGTCTTGGCTTGGCTCAGCGGCGAGCCGGCACACCTCACACTGTAGGGTTGGAACGCGTGAGCATCCTCGAAGGCAAGCGGATCCTCGTGACGGGCGTGCTCTCGGAAGCTTCCCTCGCCTTCGGTGTCGCGCAGCTTGCGATCGACGAGGGAGCCGAGGTGGTGCTCTCGGGGGCCGGGCGAGCGCTGTCTCTCACCAGGCGCGTCGCACGCAAGCTGCCTGGGTCCCCCGATGTCTTGGAGATCGACGTGACCGTGGCCAGCCAACTCGAAGCGGCCGCCAAGGAGATCGACCGCCGGTGGGGGCGCCTCGACGGGTTGCTCCACGCGATCGCCTATGCGCCGCCAGAGGCCCTCGGTCAGGGGATGATGCTCGCCCAGTGGGAAGGGGTCTCCGGGGCCCTTCAGGTCTCGACGTACTCATTGAAGGCGCTCGTCGAGCATTTTCTCGGCCCCTTGGAGGCAGCAGGCCAAGACGGCGGCGCGTCGGTAGTCGCGCTCGACTTCGACGCCGCCCAGGCATGGCCCTCCTATGACTGGATGGGGGTGGCCAAGGCAGGACTGCAGTCGCTGACGCGCTATCTCGCGCGCGACCTGGGACCCAAGGGGATACGAGTGAACCTGGTGGCGGCCGGGCCGAGCAGGACGATGGCCGCGAGATCGATCCCGGGCTTCGACGGATTCGAGTCCACCTGGCGCACCCGGGCCCCGCTCGGTTGGGACGTCCACGACTCGACGGCTGTCGCCAAGGCCTGCGTGGCTCTGTTCAGCGACTGGTTCCCCATGACCACCGGTGAGCAGCTGCACGTCGACGGCGGAGTCCACGCGGTCGGAGCGTAGCGACCGGCACCAGTGCTGCAGTGCTGCAGTGCTTCAAGGGCTGCCCGCGATCTTCTCTTCAAGCTTACGGCGCTGGCCCTCCCACCGGGCGACCTGGCGCCGGCGTGCCACGTCCAGTTTTGCGACCATGCTCTCGTAATCGGCGTCGAGGCGCCGCAGGGCGTCTGCGATGCCTACCGAATCGTTGGAACACCGAAGCGCGTGCGGGAACAACTCTGCGCAGAGGGGCCAGTCGCTCAGGACCACCGGCCTGCGTGCGTAGACCGCCTCGTAGGCGGCGCGCATCACAGAGGTCGGCTCGGTAGTTAGGGTGACGACGGCGTCGGAGGCGGCGAGACGGTCCCGGTAGTTCTCTTTGCCCAAGAAGCCCACGAAGGTGACGTTGGGAGGGGCCGAAGAGCGCACCGCGGGGTCGAGCCGGGTCGGTTCCCCGGTTATGGCGAAGTCACACCCGGGCAAGGCTCTCGCGGCTGCGAGCACCTCGCCCGTTGGCTCGTCGGCCGCGAGCCGCCCAACGACCAGGACCGAAAGTCTCTGGTGCCGGCGCGGCGGGGGGCACTCCCAGCCGGGCAGCGCCTCGTGAACGATTACGCCATGGCCTCCCCAGGATTCAACCTTGGAG
>JBOGFX010000261.1:0-12712 GCA_050743805.1 Acidimicrobiales bacterium | reverse complement strand
ATATGAGCTCAGTGACGAGCGCCCCGGTCGAGCGCAACGCGCTGGCTCGGACATCGGGCCGGAAGACGCCGAAGAGCGTCCCCGCATAGCGGGAGGGGAAAGCTCCTTCCGGCGACTCGCCACGATCAGAGACGACAGGTTCTGTTTGACAGAACTAGTTTGGTCTGACAGAATCATCCGGTGGAGATCCGGTTCACCCAGTCGGCACGCCGACACCGCATCGGCCGGGGCTCCGTCCGCTTCGTAATGGCGAACACCAACCCGGTGACGGCCACCACCTCGAGGGGCACTCCCGGTTGGCGATGGGTCGGCGACGGAGACCACGAGGCGGTGCTCCTGGTGATCCACGTCATGCCAACTCACTACAGGAAGGAGCCGTCGTGACCAAACGGCATGCACCAGCCGTGACCACCGAGACCCCTATCGGCCCCGACGTCGACCTGGAACGGGAAGACGTCCGCCTGGTTGACGGCACTCGGCTAACCCCGGAGGTCGCAGAGGCCATCGTGGAGGAGGTGCGACGCGGCGGAGGGCGTCCCTCGCTCTCCGGTGCTCCTGCCCGTTCCCCGCAGATCGCCTTCCGGGTTCCTCCCGAGGTCCGCGACCGGGCGGAACGGGCGGCCGCAGACGAGGGGAAGACGATCTCCCAATTCGCTCGCGAGGCCCTCGAAGCGCGGTTGGACGCCGCCTCCTGAGTTGCCGCTGAAGGTCAAAACCTCGCTGTCGGATCGTGGGCCGCTGTGAGCCCGCGGTCGGGGAGGAGAACCACAACCATCTTCATGAGGCTCGACCTCGTGGCCGACGCCGACACACATCGCAGGGTCCACACCGTCCTCACCTATCTCGACTCCGAAGCCGGAAAGCGGAAGCGACAGACGCAATGGGCAGCTGATGGCGCGGCGGATCGCCATTATCGACCGGAGGCGCGACGAGTACCTGAACTCGAGTAGGGCAACGCCATGGCGGCTGCATTATGCAGAAGTCGCTACCAGCACTTTTGCGACGCCAGAGGCGCGAACCTCTCCAAGCGAAGGATGTCACCTCCACCCTTCACTCGGATCTCTGCCCTACGCAGACATGAACGACCTGGGCTTTCGCGCCGTTTCGTCACACACCGGGGGCGTGGTCCACAGGGTTTTTATCGACCGCATTATCGACCGTTGATCACCTTGCCCTAATGGGGATCGACCGTCTCGCGGTGGGCGAGGATTGGTTGGCTGAGCCGCTAGCAGGTGAGCACTGCACTGCCCAGGGCTTCGAGCTCTATGCATAGATCGTGCCCCTGCTTACGAAGCTCAGAGAAGGTTCCAACGATGGCTCTCTAACTGGGGATATTGGTGTGGGCCGCCCGGGGCTCGAACCCGGCACCTTGGGATTAAAAGTCCCCTGCTCTACCCGATGAGCTAGCGGCCCTGCGTCTCGACCGTTCTCCCCACTTTTCATCGACCCCTCTCGAAATGGCCCGTATCCTCGGGCGATCTGGATAGGCCCGGCAGGGGTGGCCCGCAAGTAGTCTGGCTCTATGTCCGCGAACTACAACCAGCTAATCGGACAGGCCGAGATGTCGCTCGATCGTGTTGACTCGGCGTTGGTCCGTTTGGCTGAAGGCTCCTACGGTTCGTGCGCCATTTGTGGCGGCGTCATCCCCGATGAAGTGCTCGCTCGAGATCCGACCAGCGAGCACTGTTTCGAGCACGACTGAGCTGGGCCTCAGATCGCAATTCCTACTTTTTCGTTGCCCAGAAGACCTCAGCAATCTTGTCGATCTCGTCGATGAGCTTCTGGCCGACGCTCTCGTCGTTTGTCTTCTTTGTGTCTCCAGCGGTCTTGGTCGCCTTCCAGAAGAGCTCGTGCAGCTCAGGGTGCGACTCCAGGTGCTCGGGCTTGAAGTAATCGGTCCACAGAACCCAAAGATGGTGCTTGACGAGGTCGGCTCTCTCCTCCTTTATGGTGATCGCTCGCTGCTTGAAATCGTGGTCGTCCGAGGCATTGTGCTTCTCTTGGCACGCTTTGACCGACTGCGCTTCAATACGGGCCTGGGCAGGGTCATAGACCCCGCACGGGAGATCACAGTGCGCGAAGCTCGTCTTCGGCGGAGAGATCCGATCGAGTGCAGTGAATATCCGGTCGATCATCGACATTCTGACGTCCCCTTTCAAGGCCGGGTTGTTCTCGCGAGGGAGATGAAGCATCCCCTTCGCCCTGGCCACCTTAGCGACCATCAAGTAGGGCGTTCTCAGGACCGATGAGCCTTAGGTTCAAGATCTTGTTCGCCTTGGCCGGAGCGGCGGCTCTGTCGTGCTGGGTGGTTCGACGGGTTGTGGTTGCCGGGGAGAGCATGGTTCCGACCCTGCAGCCCGGAGACAGGCTCATCGTCACTCGAGTTAGGCGCATTCGGCCTGGGGCGCTCGTTCTGGTCGACGACCCCCGCCCAGGCTCTGATCGTCTGCTGATCAAGCGGGTGTCGGGACAACGAGGGCGCCTGGTCGAAGTTCTCGGGGACAACCCGAGCTCGAGCACTGACACCCGTGCCTTCGGTGCCCTTCGGCGATCCGCGATTGTCGGGAGTGTGCTCTACCGCTATGCCCCGCCAGAGCGGGCGGGGAGGGTGCACTGAGGCCATCTCGGGAGGGAACGGGCGCCATCGCCAGGTGGAGGCGCAGGTTCCAGGTACCTTTTAAAAGTGCCTGGTGATGCAGCTCGACGGTGGCACGACCTCGGGGAGTTCATCCGGGAGCAGAGAGGCTCAGCGAGGCTGTCGCTTCGCCGGCTCTCTGAACTGGCGGGCATCTCGAATCCTTACCTCAGCCAGATCGAGCGGGGCCTGCGGCGGCCGTCCGCTGAGATACTCCAGCAGATCGCGCGTGCGCTGCGGATCTCGGCCGAGACGCTCTACGTCCAGGCAGGGATCCTCGAGCCACGAGGAGAGGGTGACGATCTGACCCGCGAGATCTTGGCGGATTCTTGGATCTCAGAAGACCAAAAGCAGGTCATCCTGCGCATTTACCGTTCATTTCGCCAGGAGAACACGATGGTTGGTCGGAGCGAGAGCGCTGGGAGCGATAAGTCAGCAAAATCGAGCCCGGACAAGCCTCCCGGTTCGTCCGATCAGGACCACCTGTAGGCTCCGAACCGCATGCGCCGGCTCGCGATCCTCTCTCTGCACACCTCACCTCTCGAACAGCCGGGGGCAGGAGATGGCGGGGGGATGAACGTGTACGTGCGGGAAATGTCCTCTGCGATAGCTCGCTCGGGAGCCGAGTGTGACGTGTTCACCCGGGCCTACCTGGCCGACCTACCGCCGGTTGTCGAGGTTGAGCCCGGGCTTCGTGTTCATCACGTGGAGGCGGGCCCTCGGGTGCCTCTTGGCAAAGATGAGCTTGTCGGAGTCGTTGACGAGTTCACCGACCGTGTGCTGGAGAAGATGACCTCATCTAGCGGGCTTCGGCTGAGTGACGACGAGGGAGGTCCCTTCGAGGCAATCCACGCGAACTACTGGTTGTCAGGTCTGGCCGGTCATGTCATAAAGCATGAGCTCGACCTGCCGCTCATGTGTACCTTCCACACGCTGGACCGAGTCAAGGCCGAAGCCGTGCCCGAAGAGGTCGAAGCCGATATGCCTCACCGGAGATCAGAAGCCGAGGCCACGATCATCAGCTGTTCAGACGCAGTGCTCGCCTCGTGCACTGTGGAAGCCCAGCAGATAGTCGATCTCTATGGAGCCGGCCCTGAGCGGGTCCGGATCGTTCCCCTTGGTGTCGATCACGCCTTTTTTTCTCCAGGAGACCGCACGCAGGCCCGCCGCGCAGTTGGACTGGGTAGCGGCCCGTTGCTGCTCTTTGTTGGGCGGATACAGCCCCTGAAGGGGGCTGATGTTGCAGTCCGGGTCTTGGGTGAGCTCGCCAAGGACCGGCGCAGCGACGCCACCCTGGTGGTGGTCGGTGGGCCGAGCGGGCCACAAGGGCACGCCTCGTACGAGGAGTTGACCGATCTTGCGGCGAAGCTCGGTGTGGCGGAGCGCCTCCGTCTAATCGCTCCCCTTCCCCATGAGGTCGTCTCCACCTACTTCAGAGCTGCCGATGTCTGTCTTGTTCCGAGCCGATCTGAATCCTTCGGGCTAGTTGCCCTGGAAGCTGCAGCCTGTGGGACCCCGGTGGTGGCGTCCGCAGTGGGGGGGCTCACCACCCTCATAGACCATGGATCCACCGGTTTTCTGGTCGAAGGTCGAGATCCATCAGCCTTCGCCTCCTACGTATGCAAGCTGCTAGACGACCCTGCATTGGCACGACAGATGTCCGAGCAAGCGGCCTTCGCCGCTCTCGGGTACAGCTGGCGTGACGCAGCCCAGCGGTTCCAGGTCCTGCACGACGAGTTGGCTGCCGGCCATCTCGTTCGCTGCTAGTCGCCACGCGCGAGATGTAGCTGCCGGTAGCATCCATTGGAGTGCCGCCAGTGCAAGTGAGGCTCGTGGTGGTCGGCGGCGGCCAGATGGGCGGTGCCCTGATCGCAGGGCTCGTGGCTGCGGGGTGGGACGCTTGGGATGTCGGGGTCGTCGAGCCGGCACCCGAGCGCAAAGAGCGCCTCGCAGCCGAACATGTTGGCATCAATGTGCTCGAATCCGTTTCGGCTGCTCGCGTGCGGCCGGAGGGAGGGGCAGTCCTAGCCGTCAAGCCCGACATAGCCGAGTCGGTTTGCGCCGGCATCAAAAGCAGCGAGACGAGGCGGGTGCTCTCGGTGGTAGCGGGCCTCTCGGTCGAGCGTCTTGAAGCAGCATTGGGGGCGGACATCTCGGTGGTGCGGGGGATGCCCAATGCGGCCGTGAGGGTTGGGGCGGGGGTCTCGGCGGTGTCCGGAGGGGGCCGGGCGAGCTCCGAGGACCTCAACTGGGCAGTGGGCTTGCTCGGGACCGTTGGAACCGTGGTGCGGGTGCCCGAGCGCCTCCTCCATGTGGTCACGGCTCTGTCCGGGTCTGGTCCCGCATACCTCTGTCTGGTCGCCGAGGCTCTCATCGAGGCGGGCGTCTCGGGCGGCCTGTCAAGGGAGGCCAGCAGGCAGCTCGTGATCGGCACCCTTTTGGGCTCGTCCAAGTTGATGATCGCGACCGGAGAGGCGCCGGAGAAGCTCCGCGACTCGGTGACCTCCCCCGGCGGGACCACCTCGGCCGGCTTGCGGGCTCTGGAGGCCCGGGCCGTTCGCTCCGCTTTCTTGGAGGCGGTCATGAGCGCTGCGGAGAGATCTCGCCAGTTGGGTCGCTGAAGCGCCGGCAGCGTCGGCGGCGTAATCTCGCTCTTCTTCAAAGGGGGCCGGCCCATGCACGAGCCAATCGATTCGACGACCGAGCGACTGCTCACCGTGACCGAGGTGGCCGAGATGCTGAGGGTCTCCAAGATGACCGTGTACCGGCTGGTGTCTGCTGGCACCCTGCCCTCCCTGCGGGTCGGCCGTTCGGTTCGCATACGCGCCGAAGCCGTGGACGCATACTTCAGCGCCGGGATGACCAAAGCGGGTTGACCGGTCCTTTGGCATCGTCGGGCACGGTCTTTTTCCTGTCCGACTACGGGAACCACGACGAGTTCGCAGGGGTCGTGCGTGCCGTGATCCGTCGTCTCGCCCCCGCCGCTGTCGTCATCGATCTCACTCACGAGATCCCCCCGTTCGACGTAGCGGCTGGCGCACGAGCCCTGTTACGGGCGGTGCCACATCTGGGCGAGGGTGTGGTGCTCGCCGTGGTAGATCCCGGTGTCGGATCCTCACGGCGCGGGGTCGCACTTTCGGTGGTCGAAGAACCATCCCGCTTCTTTGTCGGTCCCGACAACGGACTGTTGCTGCCCGCCGCCCAGGCCGCCGGTGGCGAGATCGTCGCTGTCGAGCTTGCGAATCCCCACGCGGGTGCCGGCTCGGCGACATTTGACGGTCGGGACCTCTTCGCCCCGGCGGCCGCAGCTCTGTGTCGAGGGGCTGGCTTCGCAGAGCTCGGCCAGCAGATCGACCCGGACACCCTCGTTCGCCCGCTCCTTCCCGCCTCTCGACATTCGATGCTGCCGGACGGGCGCAGGGTCCAGTGGTGCCGGGTCACCTGGGTCGACCACTTCGGCAACCTGCAGTTGAGCACCCCGCCGGCGACCGGCGATCCGGACGTCTTCGCTCTTGTCTTCCCCGAAGACGAGACCAGCGCGGCGATGGACGCGGTGGGACGCATGCTCCGTCGAGCAAGGGTCTTCTCTGATCTGCGCGTGGGAGAGCTGGGCGTGATCGTGGATGCCAATGGCAGCCTCGCCCTGGTCATCAGGGAGGGCTCTGCGGCAGAGCTCCTGGGCATTCGCGAAGGTCACGTCGTTGGCTTGGCCGAGCCGCCGGCCTAGCCGGCCGGTTTCGTTGTCGCTGGCGTTACGATCGCTGTCGGTGCAGGAACGTAGCGGTCTGCGAGATGTGAAGCGGATCCCCGAGCCCACGGTCCTTCGGCTCCCCACCTACCGCCGGATCCTCTCGGGCCTCCTCGACGAGGGTCGCCGGAGCGTCCGCTCCGAGCACCTCGCCGAGCTCGCGTTGGTGAACGCGGCGAAGGTGCGCAAGGACCTTTCGTTCCTGGGGTCCTTTGGAACGAGGGGAACGGGTTACGACGTCGCGTTTCTGCTCACCCAAATTGATCGGGCGCTGGGTGCGGGGGACGACTGGCCGGTCATCGTCGTGGGGATCGGCAACCTCGGCACGGCGCTGGTCAACTCTCAGGGGTTCCGCACCAGGGGCTATCGCATCCTGGCCCTGTTCGATGTCGACCCGTCGGTGGTGGGTCGCGAGGTGGGAGGCGTCGAGGTGAGGCACACCGCGGAGCTGGCGAAGATGGTCGGTGTCGCCTCGTCGGCCATCGGCGTCGTGGCGACGCCCGCTTCGACAGCCCAAGAGGTCACCGATTCGCTGGTGGAGATCGGGGTGAGCGCGATCTTGAACTTCGCGCCCGAGGTCCTGAGCGTCCCCACCAAGGTGGTTCTCCGCCACGTCGACTTCGCGGCCGAGCTCGAGGTCTTGAGCTTTTTCCAGCTCCGCAGGCGAGACCTCCCGCAGCGATCGCTCCGAGGGCGCCCATGACTGGCGTCCGAGCTCCTGGGCCGGCACACTTTGGGTTCGGCGCCCCGATGGGAGGGCCTTTTGTGAACAGGGAGCTCCCGCTTTCGGGCGTCGAAGGGGGGCCTGGCGGTAGGAGGCGTGCCCCGTCGTGTCGGTTCTCGTCGTAAGTCTCGAGCACAAGGCGACGCCGCTGGAGCTGCTCGAGCGGGCCGCGGTCACCGGGCCCGAGACGCGAGAAGTGCTGGGCGCGCTGCTCCAACGGGAGAACCTCTCCGAGGTGGTGCTCCTGTCGACGTGCTTGCGGACCGAGGTGTACGCCGTGGCCGACCGGTTCCACGCAGCCGTTTTCGAGATCCACGAGTTCTTCGCAAAGCGAGCGGTGGCCGACGCAGACGAGCTCGAGAAGCACCTTTGCGTCCGCTTTGACGATGACGTGGCCGATCATCTCTTCGCCGTTGCCGCTGGACTCGAGTCGGCGGTCCTGGGGGAGTTCGAGGTGCTCGGTCAGGTGCGTCGGGCGCTCGAGACGTCGAGCGAGATGAGTTGCTCGGGACCCGTCCTCGGGGGCCTCTTCCGGGCAGCGGTCAAGGCGGGTCGCAGGGTCCGTTCCGAGACGGCGATCTCCAGAGGAACGAGGTCGTTTGCACACACAGCGGTGGCACTGGCTGCAGATCGGCTCGGCGGGACTCTTGACAGCAAGACCGTGACGGTCCTTGGTGCGGGCGAGATCGGCACCGGAGTTCTCGCGGCCCTAGAGGCGCGCCGCGGCTTCGGGAGGCCTGCAAAGGTCGGGGTGTGGAGCCGCAACCCCCTTAGGGCGGCCGCGGTGACTGGCTCCTTTGAGAGGGTCTCCAGCGTCGGCACGGGCGAGCTGGGAGAAAGCGTGTCGGGAAGCGACGTCGTCTTTTGCGCGCTCGCCCTCCAGCGTGGCCAGCTTGGCATGGGCGAGCTGGCGCTCGACGAGAACCGGACGAACCCGCTGTTGCTCGTGGATCTCGGGATGCCCCGCAACGTCGATCCGGTCGTGGCCGAGCTTCCCGGCGTAAGCATCATCGGGATCGATGACCTCCGAGAGGCGGTGGCCTCAGCGTCACGGACCAGAGAGGCCGAGGTGACCGACGTTCTCGAGGTCTTGAAGGAGGAGCTCGACCATTACCGCGCGCAAGTTCGCATCAGAGGAGCCGCGCCGGTTGTCTCCGCGCTGCGCGAGCTCTTCGAATCCGTGAGAGCGGCCGAGCTGGAACGCGTGCGGGGATCCATGAGCCCACAGGAGTGGGCGGGCGCCGATGCGGCCAGTCGGGCCGCGCTGGCCAAGATCCTCCATCGTCCCACGATGGCCCTGAAAGAGGCAGTGGGCACGCCGCGAGGAGAGCGCCTGGTCGAGGCGTTGCGCGTGCTTTTCGATCTTTAGGTGAGCAGTTCACGCGATCTCGGGTCGACGCCGACCCGTTCCGGCGAACGGCTGAGGTTGGCAACCCGCGGATCGGCCTTGGCCAAGCGCCAGGCCGAGATGGTCGCTCACCTGCTCGTCCAGAGGTTTCCCGGGCTGTTGGTGGATCTCTGCGTGGTCAGGACCGAAGGCGACAGGCGCGCCGAGACTCCTCTTTCCCTTCTGGCGGGTCAGGGCGTCTTCGTGAAGGAGATCCAGCTCGCCGTCAAAGACGGGCGGGCTGCGGTCGCGGTCCACTCGGCGAAGGACCTCCCGCCGGTGACGCCCGATGGGCTCTGCCTGGCGGCCGTCTTGGCGCGAGGTGACCCTAGAGATGCCCTCGTCGGTTCGGGGCTCTCCCAGCTGCGACCCGGCTCTCGGGTCGCAACCGGATCGGCCCGGCGACGGGCCCAGCTTGCCAATCTGCGTCCAGACCTTTGCTTCGTCGGTGCGCGTGGCAACATCGAGACCCGGATCGCGATGACGAGCCAAGGGAAGGCCGAAGCCGTCGTTGTCGCTTTGGCCGCGTTGGATCGCTTGCACCTGAGATCGCACGCCGCGCAGATCTTGGAACCCTCGGTGGTCCTCCCACAGGTAGGGCAGGGCGCCATCGCGCTCGAGTGCGCGAGTGAAGACCAAACGACGCTCGGCCTGCTGCGCGGGATCGACGACGCGCAGTCCCACGAGTGCCTGATGGCTGAACGCGCGATGCTGCTCGGGCTCGGTGCCTCGTGTGCTCTTCCGGTGGGCGCACTCGCCGAGAGGTTGCCCCGAGGCATCCGCTTGCGAGGGATGGCAGCGACCGCCGACGGCAGGGCTGTCGTCCATTCCGAGCTCTTGGGAGATGATCCAGATGCCCTCGGCGCCCAGGTGGCGGATCGGCTGCTCGCCGCGTTCGGCGATCGCGGGCTACTCGATCCCACATGGAGGGCCTCGCAGTGACCGTCTATCTCGTCGGTGCCGGTCCGGGCGACCCGGGATTGATCACGGTCAAGGGGGCGGAGCTCTTGGCAAGAGCAGACGTGGTTCTCTACGACCGCCTTGTCGACCGGGCGCTTCTCGGGCTGGTTCCGAGCTCGGCCACTCTGATCGATGTCGGCAAGGTTGCCGAACCCGGCTCTCAGGGCACCGCGGCGCGCCAGGAGTCGATAAACGCGCAGCTTGTCGAGCACGCCAGATCTGGCGCGACGGTCGTGAGGTTGAAGGGAGGGGACCCGTTCCTGTTCGGCCGTGGCGGGGAGGAGGCCCAGGCGCTGAGCGAGGCGGGCGTCGACTGGGCGGTAGTGCCCGGCGTGACGAGCGCCTTGGGCGCTCCTTCGGCCGCCGGGCTGCCCGTCACCCACCGGGGGATCTCCAGCGCGGTCGTCGTGGTGCCCGGCCAGGTCGGGGGGGGATCCGCTTCCCCCGGCGTGGACTGGGACATGCTCGCCGGCCTCCGCGCGACCATCGTTGTGCTCATGGGCGCGGCTGAGCGCGCCGCCATCGCGGCAAGGCTCATCTCCGCAGGCCGCCCGCCCGCCGAGCCCGTCGCGGTCGTCGAGAGGGCGACCACCACGAGCGAGCGCGTGCGACGGACCACCCTGGAGCGGCTGGGTGCCTTGGACGTCGAGTCCCCCGCGGTGATCGTCATCGGAGACGTCTCGGCGCTCGACCTCGGTGCCCCCGTCAAGGGCCGGCTCGCCGGTACCACCGTCGTGGTCACCAGGCCGCGGGCCCAGGCGTCGTCGTTGAGCCTTGCCCTGCGGGCTTGCGGCGCCAGGGTCCTGGAGCTGCCCACCATCGAGCTGGGCGACCCTGATGACGCCGGCGAGGCGCTCCGGTCCGCCGCTGGGAGGGTGGACCGCTACGACTGGGTGGTCTTCACCTCCCAGAACGCCGTGGAGCGTTTCGTGGCAGAGCTGGACGATCTGCGCAAGCTCGCGTCGGTGAAGCTGGCCGCAGTCGGCTGGGCCACGGCCTCCTCCCTCGCCCGGCACAAGCTGATCGCCGACCTCGTGCCTGAAAGGCCAGACACCGAGGGGCTCGTCCGGGCTTTTCCGGACGCGAAGGGAGCCAGGGTCCTCTTCGTCAGGGCTTCGCGGGTTGCGGGCTCCCTCGCCGAGGGCTTGGAGAAGAAGGGGTACGGGGTCGATGAGGTCGTCGGCTACGAGACCCGCCGCGCCCCCCCGCCTCTGGCGCAGATCGCCGATGAGCTCGCAGAGGCCGACGTCATCATCTTTGCCTCGCCATCGGCGGTGTCGGCATTCTTGTCGCTACGCGACAGTGCCGGAAGGCCGCTCGCTCTGCCGCCGTTGGTCGCATGCATCGGCGCCACGACATCTGCCGCGGCCCGTGATGCCGGGCTGACGGTCGCGCTCGAGTGTCCGACCGCTTCGGCGCAAGCCCTGACCTCGGCCATCGCCCAGAGCCTGGGCAGATGAGAGCGGGTTCGGCGCCCGACGATTTCGGTGAGGCAACCGCAACGGGCCGTAGGCTCTCAGCCGATGTCTTTCCCCCAGCATCGGATGCGCAGGTTGCGCCGGACGCCTCCACTCCGGCGTCTCGTGTCAGAGACTGCGATCAGCATCGACGATCTGGTCGCGCCCCTGTTCGTGCGCGAGGGGATCTCTACCCCCCAGGTGATCGTGCCATTGCCCGGGCAGCTGCAGCACACGGTCGCCTCGCTCGTAACCGAGGCCAAGCGGCTGTGTGCCTTGGGAGTCCCGGCGCTCCTCCTCTTCGGAGTGCCCCGAGCCAAGGACGGGCGCGGCAGCGGTGCGAGCGATCCTGACGGCATCGCGCAGGTCGCGCTCTCAGAGCTTCGTTCCGCTTTGGGCGACGAGATGGTGCTCATCGCCGATCTCTGCCTCGACGAGTACACCGATCACGGGCACTGCGGGGTTCTCGACTCAAAGGGAGACGTGGACAATGACGCGACCCTCGAGCGCTACGGGGAAGTGGCCGTCGCCCAGGCGGAGGCCGGCGCCTCTGTCGTTGCCCCGAGCGGCATGATGGACGGCCAGGTTCGCGCGATCCGTGAGGCCCTGGACGGGGCGTCATTCATCGATGTTGCGATGCTGGCGTACTCCGCCAAGCAGGCCAGCGCCTTGTACGGCCCATTTCGCAGCGCCGTCAACGTGACCATCGCGGGCGGTGGAGACAGGCGCTCCTACCAGCAGGATCCCGCGAACCGGCTCGAAGCGCTCGCCGAGATCGACCTCGATGTGGCAGAGGGGGCGGACATGGTCATGGTGAAGCCCGCCATCACCAACCTCGACGTGATCCGCGAAGCGCGAGAGCGGGTCTCAGTTCCGATCGGCGCCTATCAGGTGAGCGGCGAGTACTCGATGATCAAGGCGGCTGCCGCCGCCGGGTGGCTCGACGGGGGAGCAGTGGCGCTCGAGCAGCTGACCGCGATCAAAAGAGCGGGTGCCACCTTCATCGTCAGCTACCTGGCCGCAGAGATCGCGCAGGTGATCGGTGGCTGAGGGGGCCCTGGGCGCCGCCGAGCCGACCGGGGAGCTCTTGGATCCCTCGAAGCTGGGGAACGAGGGCTGGTTCGCGCGCGCCAAGGCGGTGATCCCCGGCGGAGTCGACTCACCGGTTCGCTCCTTCAAGGCGGTGGGTGGCACACCGTTCACCGCCTCTCACGGCAGCGGTCCTTACGTCTTCGACGTCGCGGGGAACAGGTACATAGACCTCGTCCAGTCCTACGGAGCGGTGCTGCTCGGCCATGGCCACCCCAAGGTCACAGAGGCGATCAGCTCGGCCGCGGCCCGTGGCACCAGCTTCGGCATGCCCACGCCCGGCGAGGTCCTTCTGGCCGAGGCGATATGCACGAGGGTGCACGGATGCGAGTCTGTCCGCCTGGTCTGCTCTGGGACCGAGGCCGCGATGAGCGCCGTCCGTCTCGCACGAGGCGTCACCGGTCGCGACCGCGTGGTCAAGTTCGACGGCTGCTATCACGGTCACGCGGACCCGCTTCTGGCGGGGGGCGGGAGTGGCATCGCGACGCTGGGCATCCCGTCCTCGCCCGGGGTTCCAAAGGGTGCGGTCGCGGACACCGTGGTCGCCCCCTACAACGTGACCCCCGAGCTCGACGACTCTGTCGCGTGCGTGATCGTGGAGCCGGTGGCGGCGAACATGAACCTCGTCCAGGCGCGAGCCGGCTTTCTTGGCTCGCTTCGTGAGGCGTGCGACCGGGTTGGGGCCATGCTCATCTTCGACGAGGTGATCACC
>JBOGFX010000260.1:0-21615 GCA_050743805.1 Acidimicrobiales bacterium | reverse complement strand
GGCATCGGCGCGTTCAACGACTGGACCCTTGTGATCGTGAGGACCGAGAGGGGCAGGGAGATCTTCGACGCCATGGTCTCCGACGGTGCGGTCGAACTGCGATCGGTCGACGAGGACCCTGGAGCGGTGGCCCTCTTGAAGAAGCTCTCTGCGGTCAGCCGCCGGCGCTGGCCCCTGAGCGCTGTGCCGGCACCCAGGAGGCTCCCGGCAACGCCCTGAGGCCGCTCAGGCGCCGAGCGCTCGCGCACGGCCGAACACGGCGTCGAACATCTCGGTGGTGAGCATCTTGGTGAAGGTGTTGCGCTGTGAGGGGTGATAGGAGGCGATGACCGTCCGCCCGCCTTTCAGTGGGGTCTCGGCGAGGTGCGCGAACCTAGGCCGGGGCGAGATCTTGAAGGTGGCCGCCAGAGCGCCCAGGGCGAATGCGCCGAGCGCCACGTAGACACGGGCGGAGCCCAACACCGCCAGTTCGGTCTCGAGATACCGATGACATGTGTCGCGCTCGCCAGGCGTGGGACGGTTGTCGGGGGGGGCGCACCTAACCGCCGCGGTCACATAAGCCCCTTGAAGCTCCAGCCCGTCGTCCACCGAGGTGCTCGTGGGCTGGGTCGCGTAACCCGCCCGGTGGAGGGCGGCGAACAGCCAATCCCCCGAGCGGTCTCCCGTGAACATGCGCCCGGTGCGGTTGCCGCCGTGGGCGGCGGGCGCCAGGCCCACCACCACCAGGGTGGCGTCGGGGTCACCGAAGCCCGGCAGCGGCCGTGCCCAGTAGGTCTCACCCGCGAACGATCTTCTGGGGACCACGCCCTCGCGCCAGGCGACAAGGCGCGGGCAGAGCCGGCAGGCCACGATCGAGCAACGCAGGCTAGCGAGGTGCTCTTCGCGGTCGTGGGGGGCCACGGGTCGAGCCTACGATGAGCGACCATGCCCGCTCCTAGATCAACCCGAGCCTCGCGCGGACCAGCCCGGGGCGGCCCTGCACGCTCCAAGAGAGCGCCAAAGGCGACTGTGGTTCTCATGGTGCGCCACGGGGTGACGCCCACCACCGGCAAGGTGCTTCCCGGGCGGGCGCCAGGCCTGCACCTAGGCCCAGCCGGCATCGAGCAGGCAGAGGCGGCGGCAGGCAGGATCGCGTCGATGGTTCCTGCCCCGGTGGCCGTCTACTCCTCCCCGATGGAGCGAACCCGGGAGACCGCTGCACCCATCGCGAGGGCGCTGGGCCTTCAGGTTCGGCCCCAAAAGGGCCTCTTGGACACCGCAGTGGGCGACTGGCAAGGACGGACCTTCAAGTCCCTGTCGACCAAGCCACAATGGCGAAGGGTGCACGAGTGGCCGACAGGCTTTCGCTTTCCAGGTGGGGAATCAATCCCGGAGATGTCCACGAGGGTGGTCTCGACGGTGCTCGGCCTTGCCGAAGAGCACCGCGGCGAGCGCATAGTTTGCGTGTCCCACGCGGACCCGATACGCCTGGTCCTGTCCTCGGTGGCCGGGATCCCGCTGGACCTGTCCTCCCGGCTCGCGATCTCGCCTGGCTCGGTGTCGGCGATAGCGGTAGGTGATCTCGCTCCCATGGTGCTGTGGGTCAACGCCACGTCTTGCTTGGAGGAGCTGATGCCCCGATGACCGAGCACGACCTCGATGCGCCCGAGGAGTTCACGGTCGGCGCGGTCGGGGAACCAGGGTCCAGGGTGTTCATGATCCAATGCACCCAAGGTGCCATGCGCCTCACCCTCAAGGTCGAAAAACAGCAGGTTGCCGTGCTCGCCAGCTACCTCGCCCGGATCGTGCGGGAAGTGGGACGGCCCGGCAGCCTTCCCCACGAGGTGACCTTCGTCGAGGGTGACGAGCCGGCCTGGGCCATCGGAACGATCGGCGTGTCCTACGACGAGGCGGCGCGCCGGGTGGTGGTGGTTGCCGAGGAGCTCGCCCCAGACGAGGAGGACTCCTCGGTGGCCCGCTTCTCGGTCACCTTGGAACAGGCGGCGGCGTTCGCGATCGTGGCGACCGGCCTTGTCGAGTCGGGGCGACCGCCCTGCCCGTTGTGCGGGCTCCCGCTCGACCCTTCCGGGCATGACTGCCCACGGACCAACGGACACCGGCCACCCATTGCGTGAGCGGGAGGTGGACCCGAGCCGCGCCACCACCCTCAAGGTCCTCTCGAAAGGGGCGCTCACCGTTCACGGCAGGATCGCAGGCAGCTCCAACATCACGCTCCTTGTGACCTGCGCGCTCGACGACAACCAGGTCCAGGCCATCTACAAGCCGGCCAGAGGTGAGCGGCGCCTGTGGGACTTCCCGATCGGCCTCCATCGCCGTGAGGTTGCCGCCTATGTCCTCTCCGAGACCCTGGGCTTCGGGCTGGTCCCTCCCACAGTGGAACGTCGCGACGGACCCTTCGGCGTCGGGTCACTCCAACTGCTGGTCGACGAGGACGGGGTCTCCCACTACTTCACCCTGCGCGAAGACGTCCGTTGGTCCGAGGACCTGCGGACGTTGGCCGTTTTCGACGTGGTCGCCAACAACGCCGACCGCAAAAGCGGCCACGTGCTCTTGGCGGAGGGACGCCTCTGGGCAATCGACAACGGCCTTTCCTTCCACAGTGAGCCCAAGCTTCGAACCGTGATCTGGGACTTCGCGGGGGAAGCTCTCTCGGCTGCACATCTCGACGCTCTAAAGAAGCTGATCGACTCCCCCCTTCCAACCACCCTGACCGCCCTGTTGGAGCGCGGGGAGCCCGAGGCCCTCAAAGACAGGGCGACGAGGATCCTCGCCGAGGGCCGGCTCCCGGTACCCGGAGAGGATGACTGGCGCCCTTACCCTTGGCCCCTCGTGTGAATCAGATCGGGATGTGCAGCGCCGACTTGATCGCCTCGACCACGGCGCCCGAGACGACGCCGGCCCCACCGGAGCTGAGATGGGTCCCGTCGTCGGTGCGGATGTTCACCTCCTGGCCGCCGACATCGAGATATGGGGTGTAGGTCCCCGAGGGACCTCCCAGCAAGGTCCAGGTGGACAGGTAGTCGACCCCCTTTTGGCCAGAGAGCGCGCCTTGCACCAACGCGTCGATGTGAGCCATCGAGGCCGAGAGGCCCTCGTCTTGCATTGGTGGCATGCCGACCCAGAGGACCTGGGCACCCGCCGAGAGCGCCTCGGCCACAAATCCCTGCACCCTCGAGCGGTAGGCGGCGTCCCATGCGCTCGATCCGTAGGGCACGTCGGGGGGTCCGGGAATGTCCTGAGCGTCGTTGGCCCCGACCATCACCACCACCACCTGAGGGCCGTAACGGGAAAGGTCCTCCTGCAGCTCGGCCGGCCAGTTGAAGTAATCGGGCCTCGTGAGGCCGCTCGAGACCTTGCCGTCGAGGTTCGCCTGTGCCACGCCCGTCTGGTCGAGCTGGTTGACCAAGACGTCGCCAAGGTCGATGCCCAGCGAGTCACCCACCACGAGCACCTTGAGCGGATCGCTCGCCGTGGGTTTGAACGGCGCGGTGGGGGAGGTCGTGGTTGGGGCTGCGACCGGCAACAGATGCCGCTGCGCGTGGTCGGCGACTCCGCCAGGAACTGCCGAGCGGCCGATCATCCCGTCGGCGATCGAGACCACGTGACTGGCCCCCAAGCCTCGGCTCAAGGTGGCGATCGGGCCCAGGATGTCGAGGGAGACAGTACGACGCGTGCCGACCGGGGAGGCGATCGCGTTGTGCTGGAGCGTCGGGGCGTCCAGCAGCAGCCACAGGGCGAAGCCTGTAAGCGATACGCCGAGCACTCTTGTCCACGGAGCGGCTCGCCGTCCCGATTCAAGCGTGGGGGCTCCCCCTTTTGGTTTTCCGGGCCGCCACCGTTCCACGGCTCGCGAGAGCAGGCGCACGGCCCGGTCGAACAGAGCCCAGAGGCTGGCTCGCACCTCGGCAGGCCGCCAACCAGCCCCTGCCCCCGGGCCATCGGAATCGCGCGGAGGTGCCATCAGAAGCGGTAGTAGATGAAGGGCGCCACCCCGGTGGGCCCCAGGGTGGTGATGACAAGCAAGGTCACCCCCAAGGTCGCAGCCTGGATCGCGGCACGCTGCTGCGAGAAGAGGCGCTGGAGGCTCTCCAACGCACCGGCCGGGACGAACTGGACCTCGACCACGACGATCACCACTATCACGAGCAAAGGCGTGATGAGAGGAGAGGGAGCTCCCCACCCGTCGTAGAGGCGCTCGAGCAGTGACATCGCGTTGGAGAACGACGACGCGTTGAAGAACACCCACCCCAGGCAGACGTACTGGAACGTCCAGAAGCGCTGCCAGCCGACGCGCCACGGCCCATCTGCCATTGCTGGCAGGCCGCGCTCCAAGCGCCGCCTGCGTCTCAGGTGGCCCACGACCTGACCCACCCCGTGCAGGGTGCCCCAGACGATGAACGTCCAGTTTGCACCGTGCCACAGGCCGCCCAGCACCATGGTGATCATGATGTTGCGTGTGACCTGTGCGTTGGACCCCCGGCCGCCGCCCAGAGGGATGTACAGGTAATCGCGTAGCCATCTAGAGAGCGTGATGTGCCACCGACGCCAGAAGTCCTGGAGGTTGCGCGCCGTATAGGGCGCGTCGAAGTTCACAGGGAAGCGCACCCCGAGGAGAAGCGCGAGGCCTATTGCAATGTCGGTGTACCCGCTGAAATCGCAGTAGATCTGGATTGCGTATCCCCACGCGGCGAAGATCACCTCGGGCGCCGAGTGGGCGGACGGCGCGCTGAAGACGGGCTGGACGATCGCGCTCGAAACGTAAGAGGAGATCACGACCTTCTTGAACAGGCCGCTCATGACCATCCAGATCCCACGCGAGAAGTCGACCGCGGCGGGGTTGTGGCGGAGGCGAAGCTGGGGAAGCAGCTCTTCACCACGGACGATCGGGCCCGCAATCAAGTGCGGGAAGAAGCACAGATAAGCGGCCAGGTCCACCGGGCGTGCGACATCGATGCGACCCCGGTAGACGTCGACCACATAGCTGATCGCCATGAAGGTGAAGAACGAGATTGCAACTGGCAGCGTCGGCTGGATCAGAGGAACGAGGCGCACCAATCCGATCGTGTGCAACGCGTTGTCGACGTTGACCGCGAAGAACCCGTAGTACTTGAAGTACCCGAGCAGTCCGAGCAGCCCGGCGAGCGAAACTATGAGAGACCAGCGCGCGAGCTTTGGTGCAAAACCACGTCTCGACACGCCCAACGCGCCCAGGTGTGCGATGAGAGTTGATGCAAGCAAAAGGAACACGAAGCGCCAGTCCCACCAGCTGTAGAAGAAGTAGCTGAGGCCGATCAGGGCGAGCTTCCACGCGATCGCATGCGGGCTCAGGAGCCAGCTGACCACGAACGCGACCGCGAAGAAGATTGCGAAATCGATGGTGGGAAAGAGCATGGAGATGCTCGGGCGAGCGTACTGCGCCGGACCTGGTTCGGCTCGACCCCGGCCTGTTGCAAGAAACCCCTTGTCAATCCGCCTCACCTGCTATTAGCCTGGTGATGGCCCACATTTCGCGTTGGCGTCTTGTTGAGGCAGACTTGTGAAACGAATCACATGGGGTGGAGGCCCTGGGTCATGGCTCTTATGTGGAACCGGACCGTCGAATGGGACGACGAGGAGTGGCGGCGTCTGGCGGCTTGTCGTGACGCGGCTCCAGACGTGTTCTTCCCCGTCGGAACGACGGGGCCGGCGCTCGACCAGATCGAGGCGGCCAAGGCGGTCTGTGCGGGCTGCCCGGTCCAGGAGCCTTGCTTGGACTTCGCGCTGGCCACCAACCAGGAGTCGGGGGTCTGGGGCGGGACATCTGAGGAAGAGCGGCGGAGGCTGCGAAAGAGTTGGCTGGCAGCGAGGCGCAGGGCGGTCGGCTGAGAACCTAGCGGCGCGCCTCGGCGGGGACCGAGATCTTGACCTTGGTCCCCCGGCCGAGAGCCTTCTCGACCCGGCTCATCTCGATCGTGCCCCCGAGCTGGCTCACGACCAAGTCACGGACGATGGACAAGCCCAGGCTGTTGGTCCGCTCGATGTCGAATCCCCTGGGAAGCCCGACGCCGTTGTCTCGCACCTCGATCGTCAAGGTGTCCCCGATCTGACCCAGGGTGACGAGCACGCTGCCGCTCGCCATTGCTTGACGGCGCTCTGAGCGCGAAGAGCGCAACGCCCGGCGTTCGGTTGCGAAGGCGTGCTCGACCGCGTTCTGCAGGAGCTCCGCCATGACCACCGCCAACGGGGTAGCCACATCGGCGGAGACCTCGCCCAGGTCCCCCTCCACCGTGATCGCCACCTCGCCGGGACCGACCACCGAGTCTTCGGCCATCTCGACGAGCGATACCACGATGTCCTCAAAAGCCACCTGGTCACCGGGCTCCCGGGCCAGTATCTCGTGCACGAGGGCGATGGAGCGAACCCGGCGCTCCGCCTCGGCCAGCGCCTCGCGACCCACCTTGGACCCGAGCCGGCGCGCCTGGAGGCGCAGCAGCGAGGAGATCGTCTGCAGGTTGTTCTTGACGCGATGGTGGACCTCGCGGATGGCCGCGTCCTTGGAGAGCAACAGGCGGTCGAGGCGCCTGATGTCGCTCACGTCTCGCAGCAGGATCACGGCCCCGGTGACCGACCGATGGCTAAGAAGAGGGATGCAGTGGATCAGGACGATCACGTCCGGACGTCTCTCGACCTCTTCGACCACCGGGTGACCGGTCTCGAGCGCCCATTCCACGGCCGACTCCTCAACGCCCAGCTCCCCGAAACGCCTCCCCTCGGGCAGCGAGTAGACGCCCATCCGGTGTAGAGCGTTCATCGCGTTGGGCGAAGCGAACTGGACCCTTCCCTCCTCGTCGACAACGACCACCCCGTCGCCCACGCGAGGGGCCTCCTCGGTCCCCACGTCGGCCTCTGGGAACGGGAAGGCCGACTCTGCGACCATCACCGCCAATCGCTCGAAGGCGTCAAGGTAGACGCGCTCGTAGAAGGAGGAGGCACCGGGGTCGTAGCGGCCGATACGAACGACCACCCCAATGGTTCGGCCCCCCAGGCGCACCGGTATCGCGGTCGCTGCGACCGGGCCGCCCGGAGCCACCCCGTTGAGCTCCCCGGTGCATATGTCGGCCCGCTCCAATGCCAACTCGGCGACCGACCACTCCCCCTCCTGCGGTGAGCGCCCCACCAGGTCCTCGCCCAACTGCGTCGCCCTGTTGGAAGGGCGGATCTGGCCGAGCACCACCACCGGGGGCCGCGCAGCCCTCGTGGTGGGCACCACGAGGACGAGATCGGAGAACGACAGGTCTGAGAGCAGGGACCACGAACCCATGAGACGGTGGAGGTGCGCAAGCTCCTCGGGCGCCAGACCGGCGGGAGCCGGCCCCTGCTCTGCCCCCGCCGTGGCCGAAGTCAATGGTCCGCCGCCGCCTTCAGCGGGACCGGGCGCTGCGCGCGAGCCGTGTACCCGACCAGGCGCTCGATCCCGGCTCTTTTTAGGACGCCCCTGAGGATGTCCATCCCTTGGCCGACCCGCTCCAGATCGTGCGCGTCCGACGCGGTGGTGAAGCTCACCCCGCGGGCGACGAGACGGTCCAGCAGCCCCGGTGCCGGGTAGACCTCCTGGCACCATTTGAAGAGCCCCGCGGATGAGATCTCGACGGCCAGGCCCCTGTTGGAGGCGGCACCGGCAAGTCGGTCCCAGAAGGCTTCAGGGCGAGGTGGAATGTGGCCGGCCACCTTGGCGAGGTCCAGATGAGCGAGGACGTCACAGCACCCGCTCGCCGCCATGGCCTCGACCTCCGTCGCGTAACGGTCCCACACCTCTTCGATCCAAGCATCGGACCAGCGTTCCATCTGCGCCGGCTCCCCCAGGTCGTCGAAGCGCCAGGCTCCCAGCCAGTGAACCGAGCCAAGCAGCACATCGAAGGGATACCCCCCCAACAACTTGGCGACGTCGTCCATCCTCCCCCTGTAGTGGTCGACCTCGAGACCCAAAGCGACCGGCACCCCGGCCGCCTTGGCTGCGAGCACAGCCTCGACGTAGCCGTCGAGGTCGGCACGAGCGTGGTGGTCGAAGTACTCGACCATGGAGGCGACGAGCTCCGCGGGCTCGCCGTCGAAGAGGTTTCGGGCAATTCGCCGCGATTGCCCGAACCGGAAGAGGTGCTCCGTCACCGCAATCTCGTGAACCCCAGCGGCCTGTGCGGCCTTCCAGTACGCGGCGATCCGCTCCGACGACAGCGTCGTTTCGGAGAGCTCGTGTGGCCACAGGTGGAGGTGGTAGTCCAGCAAAAAGTCGCCTCAGTCCGCGCGCGATGCTAAGGGCTTTACCACGAGGCTCAAGTCCAGATGGTCTCCCCAAGCGCGACCAGACCCTCGAGGCTGGCGACACCCTGGGGGAAGGCGGGTGCGGTCGCTATGACGTCGAACCCCTTGGCCAGGCTCTCGATGCGCTCGGACTGCATGGTGGCAACCAGGTTGAAGTTGGAGAAGCTCGTCGCGGCCTCCGAGAGGACCCGCGCGCTCAGATCCGTGTCGGTTGGGAGAGCAGCTGCTAGCGCTGCCGCCCTATCGGACAGCTCGCGAGCGGTTCGCAACAAGCTCGGGTCCGCCATGTAGGAGGGAAGCACACGATTGACCACGATGGCGCCCAGGTGCAAACCCCGTCGTCCCAGTTCGTCGGCAAAGCCTCGAGCCTCTTTCAGCGGGGCAGTCTCCAGGCTAGAGACCACCACAAAGCTCGTCCTCGAGTCCGACAGCAGACGAGCAACCGCCCGAGCGCGCTCGGTGAAGCCTTCCTGCATGGTCTGCAGCAGAGCGAAGAACTGGCTGACGTCGCCAAGGAACTGCTCGCCCAGGACGCGTTGCGCGATCTGATGGAAGGGTTTGGACGCAAGGCCCAGCAGCCGCGACCGAGACGGCATGACGAGCCAGCGCAACAGCCTGCTCGAGAAGAAGTCTGACATTCGCCCCGGCGCGTCAAGAAAGTCGAGGGCGTGACGGCTGGGCGGGGTGTCCACCACGATGAGGTCGTAGTCACCGCCCGAGTGGAGCTCGAACAAGCGCTCCGCTGCGATGTAGTCATGGCTCTGGACGAACCTTGCGGCGATGTTTCGGAACAGTGGGTTCGAGAGGATCTTCTCCCTGGTGCTCTCGTCCGGGGCGTGGCGCGCCACGAGCGCCTCCCAACTGGCCTCGGTGTCGAGCATCGCGGCCCACAGCTCCCCCCTGGGAGAAAGGCCCGCCTCCGAGAAGCGATCGAGAGCGACCCGGTGCTCGTGGTTGTCCATCGCGCCGACCCCCAAAGCGTCGGCGAGCCGCTTCGCCGGGTCAATCGTCAGGACCAACACGCGACCTCGGTGGTTGCAAGCGGCCATCGTCGCCAGCGATGCTGCGATCGTCGTCTTGCCGACGCCTCCAGCACCGCAGACCAGGGCCATCTCGTGGGACGCGAGCAGCCGATCGAGCGAGCCCAGCCTCGCCCCCTGCGGGTCGGACGCGCTCACCCGAGCTCCTCTCCGAGCGCGGCGGCGACCTGGCGGGTGGCCCTCACGCCTTCGGTTCTGGCAAAGCGGAACGGAACGAGCAGAAGGGGTACCCCGGGGCCGAGGTGGGCCCTCAGCTCGACCAGGTGTTCCGCTCGCGTGCGCCTCATCTTGACCGCGAGACGCGCCGCGTCGAAGATAGGACCAACCTCTGCGCCGAGAAGCTGGTTGATCCGAGCCAGCTCGTCCTCACTGGACAGCGCTTCGAAAACTTCCTCCTCTCTTGTCCCGAAGAGCTCCGGCAGCACGCGATTCACGATGACCGCCAACAAACCCACGGGCGTCTCGTGCTCGAGGCGGGCGGCAAGCTCGATCGTCTCGGCGACGGGCATCTCCTCGGGGGTGCTGACCGCGACAACCCCGGTCCGTCCCGGATCCGAAAGGATGTCCAGCATCCAACCGGTCTGGTCCCGGACCTGGCCCACCCTCACGAGCTCACGGATTGCCTGGGGAGCGCCGAGCTGGCTGACGACATGGCCGGAGGCGGATGCGTCGACGATGACCAGATCGAAGTGCCGCTCACGCACCTCGAAACAGAGCTTGCCCACGGTCAGGATCTCCCGCACGCCGGGAGCCGCGGTCGCCACGAAGTCGAACGCTCTCGCGAGCGGCCCGATACGGCCCGCACCGACGGGGAATCGAACATGGACGCGCAGGTACTCGCGCAGCGAAGCCTCGGTGTCCATCGACATCACCCAGATCCGCTGCGCAACCTGGCGGGGCTCGAAGCCGGTCGGACCGGCCTCGAAGGCCGCCCCCAGGGCCCCGACCGGCTCGATCTCGCACACCAGGACCCGCTTGCCGGACTCCGCCGCGACCACCGCCAGGGCCGCCGCGATCGTCGTCTTGCCAACTCCCCCCTTTCCGGTGACGAACAGCAGCTCTCTCGAGAGGAGCTGATCCCCCAGGCTCGAGCCGTCGGGAGAAGGCCTAATCGCGCTCAACGCCTTCAGGGCGCCCCGAAGCCCACCCGCCGCTCGTTGGAGGGAGCCCCCACTTCGATATAGGCGATCTGTGCCGCCGGAACCGCCACCTTGCGCCCGCGGCGGTCGGTCAGCCACAAGACGCCCCCTTTGGCGATCGACCCTTCTATGTCGCGCACGACGCTCTCGCTGTCGGCGCCGTCCCCCAGGTCGACCTCGAGCTCCTTCGCCGTCTGGACGATCCCGATCCGTACCTCCAAGAGAACCTCCTCTGTGCTGAGCTTCCGAGACGACCTTGAGAAACCCACGGGCCTTGCGGGCACACTGACGCGGCCCGCTGGCACCCCGACGTTACTTCGATCGGGCACACTCTAAATGTGGCCTCCGATACCCCGTCCGACCCCTCTGTCCAGCGCAGTGCCCGGTGGGCCTCGACCATGTCGGGCTTCTCGCCCACCGTGTCCGACGACGGCTCAAAGACCTCGGGCGGCCTACGGGTAGCACATCCCGATTCGACCGCTCTTTTGGGAGAGCCTCGGCCACACGGCGCCGAGGCTGACGGGACCGTGGGATTGACCAGGGTCGCGCGCGAACACCTGGAGTCCGAAACCCTCGCACCCGGAGCAGCCAATGCCCTCGGCGCCGGCTCGAGGAGGATGCCTGAGGCGCCCGACGACTGGAGGACGTGCTTCGAGCGGGACCGGGACCGCATCCTCCATTCCCCCGCGTTCCGCCGACTCGCTGGCAAGACCCAGGTGTTCATCTTTCCCGACGACCATGTGCGGACCCGCCTCACCCACGCCCTGGAGGTGGCTCAGGTCGCGACCAGCGTCGCCCGGGCGTGCCGGCTCAACGTCGCTCTTACCGAAGCGATCGCGCTCGGCCACGACTGCGGGCACGGGCCCGGAGGTCATGCAAGCGAGGACGCCCTGTCCCCGTACATCGAGGAAGGTTTCGATCACGCACCGTGGGGCGCCAAGGTCTCGCTCGCACCCTTGAACCTCTGCGATCAGACACTCGATGGGATCGCCAACCACAGCTGGTCGCGCCCGGCTCCCTCGACGTGCGAAGGGGAGGTGGTGAGCTGGGCAGACCGCATCGCGTACGTCTGTCACGATTGGGAGGACGCGGTGCGCAGCGGCGTCGTCGCCCAAGGATCCCTCGACCCCATCGTTGAGCGGCTCTGCGGCCGCAGGCGAAGCCGCCAGCTCGGTACCTTCATCTCCCGGCTCGTGAGCACGAGCCTCGACTCGGGGAGAATCGCGATGGACGAGCAGACCGCCGACGCCTTAGCACGTTTCAGGGAGCACAACTACCGGCACATCTATCTCCGCCCGGCGTCTCGAAGCCAGGCCGCGGCGGTGGTCAAGATGCTCCGCGCTCTGGTCGAGCATTTTGCGAGCTCCCCCAACGACATACCCGGGGTGCGTGCGTCAGGAGGGCTCTCGCCCGCAGACCCAGAGGCCCTGCGTGAAGCGGTCGATTACGTCGCGGGGATGACCGACCGCTTCGCGTGCCGCAGCGCCGCCTCTCTGCTCGGCTGGGACGAGGGACGACTCCCGATCGGCCTGGGGCCCTGACAGACAAGCCCCGGTCGTCGGGACCTAGTGAACCAGGAGCTCCCGCTTGTAGACGCGGGCAGGTCCGAGGTCCGTGATCCGGGCGGCCAACGTGGCGAACGCGGCGCTGGCCTCATTCGCCGGGTCCCATACCGTGACGGGGCGACCGGTGTCGCCGCCCTCTCGTAGTGCTGGGACCAAGGGGACCTGGCCCAAAAGCGGCACCCCGAGCTCGGCGGCGAGCCTCTCGCCCCCTCCGGAGCCGAAGATCTCGTAGCGCTTCTCATCGTCGGCGCTGAACCAGCTCATGTTCTCCACCACCCCGCGCACCGAGAGCTTCAGCTTGCGCGCCGCATAGGCGGAGCGCTGCGCCACCAGTTGGGCGGCCGGCTGGGGGGTGGTGACCACGATGACCTCCGCCATCGGTATCACCTGTGCCAGGGAGAGCGCGACGTCGCCGGTGCCAGGTGGCATGTCCACGACCAGAAAGTCGGGCGTCCCCCAATAGGTGTCGGTGAAGAACTGTCCCAGCGCCTTGTGGAGCATGGGGCCTCGCCAGATGACGGGCTGGTCGTCAGCCACGAAGAAGCCCATGGACAACCAGCGCACACCGTGGGCTAGGGCCGGGACCACCAGGTCGCCCAAGACCACCGGATCGATGTCAGAACCGATCATCTTGGGCACCGAGAACCCGTAGACATCGGCGTCTAGCACCGCGACATGCTGCCCGCGCTGAGCCAGGGCGATGGCGAGATTGACGGTCACCGAGGACTTCCCAACCCCGCCCTTGCCAGACGAGACCCCGAGCACCCTCGTGCGAGTGCCAGGGCGCAGGAAAGCCGGCCCTGGCGCCGTGCCCTCGCCACCGGGGGCGTCCGTCATGCCCATGCTGGCCTTCAAGACCCTGCAGAGAACCTCGCGCTCGGCCGCGGACATCATGGAGGTCTCGACTTGGGCCCGGGGGGTGCCGGGGACGCCTTGGGCGACTCTGAGCACCTCTTCTCTCAACCCGTCGACTGGCCAGCTCGCAGTGGGCAGAGCGAGCGACACAATGACGTCATCTCTCCCGGGGCGCACCCCGGCCAGGATGCCGGTCCGGGAGATCGAAAGAGCGGTCATCGGATCGATGACCGCTCCTAGGGAGCGCTCCACCTGCTCGGTTACTCCCATCGGACCACCTTGTTCGCCCCCAAGCCATGTGCTGAGAAAGACGGGATCTCGGTCAAGCACGCCTCGAGCCGTCGACCCTGGGTCGTCACTTTTCTCCCAGCTAGACTAGCGATCGTGCCTTCCGGTTCGACCAGGCGGTCGATCAGCGAGGGCGACGGGGCGCTCCTAGGTGACGAGGTGCGCCAGGTCCCCGACGACGCCAAGTTCGCCTCGTTCGTGGCGGCGGTCACAGGCGCGTTCGGAGACCCGACCCGGCGCGAGATCTTCCTTTACGTCCGCGCTCACGGCGGAGCGAGCGCCGCCCAGGTCGCCGAGAAGTTCTCCCTCCACCCCAACGTCGCGCGGCACCATCTCAACCGGTTGGCCGCCGGCGGCTACCTGAAGGTGACCACCGGGCGCGGTGCCCAACCCGTGGGCCGGCCCGCCCAACGCTTCTTCGCCCCCGAGGAGTCACCGGTCGAGAGGTTGTTGTCGAAGCGAGACGACCTCGTCGTCCTGTTGCTGCGTGAAGCGCTGGACATGCTCGGACAAGACGTCGCCGAGGCGATGGCGGCAACGGTCGGTGAGCGTTACGGTCGCAGGCTTGCCGCGCAGATGTCGCCCCACCAGGGCCAGCGCTCCGTCAAGGCGGCCATGCATGTCGTGGCCGAGGCTCTGACCGCGCATGGTTTCGCTGCGCACGCAGAGGACCAGGGACCCACCACCTCGGTGGTCGCCGAGAGATGCCCCTTCGGCGACGCCCGCAGCACCCCACCCGTTCTCTGCGCGCTCGACAGGGGCCTCGTAAGGGGGCTACTGGCCGGGCTCTGCGGCGACGGCGTCGTCCACGCGGCCGAGATCGTCCTGTCCTCCAAGGCACGCGGTGACGCGTCCTGCGGAGCCTCGGCCTAGGCCCGGTGGCCCGCCACTACCTGGACCACGCCTCAACCTCGCCTCTACGCCCCGAGGCCAAGGCGGCGATGCTCGCAGAGCTGGAAGCGCAGGCGGGCGATCCAGGGCGCGTGCACGAGGAGGGCCGTGCCGTCCGAACACGACTGGAAGACGCGCGCGCACAGATAGCCGACGCCCTCGGCGTCCGCCCCCGACAGGTGATCCTCACCTCGGGTGGGACCGAAGCGATCAACGCAGCCGTGTTCGGAGCGACCCGCTCCTCCGCCCACGGGCGCATCGCGCTAGCCAAGGTCGAGCACTCCGCTGTCCGCGATGCCTCCGATCGAGCGGGTCGAGTCGTAGAGATCGCGGTCGACAGAGTGGGCAGGATCGACCTCGAATCCCTCGCCGACGCGGTGAGGAGCAGCCACCCTGCGCTCGTCCACTGCCAATGGGCGAACCACGAGGTCGGCACGCTTCAGCCGGTGCAGCAAGCGGTCGCGATCTGTCGAGACGCTGGCGTGCCGATCCACGTAGACGCGTGCTGCGCGCTCGGTCAGGCGGATCTCGATCTCGGGTCTCTGCACGCGGACTTGGTTTCGCTGAGCGCTCACAAGGCGGGAGGGCCCGCAGGGATCGGGGCGCTCGTGATCTCGCCCACCCTGCGTCTAGAACCCTTCATCGTCGGCGGTCAACAGGAGCGCGCACGGCGTGGAGGCATGGAGAACGTGGCGGCCGCGGCTGGCTTCGGCGCACTCTGCACCATCCTCTCGTCGCCCGGTCGTTTGGGCAGCGAGACCGCACGAGCAACAGCCAATGCACAGACCGTGCTGCGGGCTGCCACAGGGGTCGACGGGGTGGAGGAGCTCGGCGATCCGGACCCAGCAGGGCGGCTCGCATCAATCGTCTGCATCTCGGTGAAGGGCGTCGAGGCCGAGCCGGTGGTGGTTGGACTCGACCGGTTGGGCGTCGCGGTGCACAGCGGATCAGCTTGTTCGTCCGAAGCCCTCGAGCCCTCGCCCGTGCTGGCCGCCATGGGGGTCGACGCCGATCACTCCCTTCGCGTCTCGGTGGGATGGTCAACCACCCACGACGACGTCGCGGCGTTCACCCGGCACTTCGGCACGGTCGTGGCTGGTCTCCGCTCCCTGCGCTCGTGACGGGCGCCTTCTTTTCACGCCTACGGCGCATCCGGCCAACGCATCCCCGCCGCTGGGCATGGCGGGCTCGGGGACGGATCAATACGATGTGCCGGTCGGAAAGGTCGAGATGGCAGCTAACCCAGAAGCTACGTTTGGCTTGCGCCGGGTCGAGGGTCGTGGACCGATGAGCCGACCATGAGCATGACTATTGGCGCGCGTTCCCGCCCGATCCTGAGCCCGGTCTCTGGGCCTTCGGTGCACGGGCTGTTCGGGTTCTAAGCGGCAACGCCGATCGTTGCAGCCAACATGGCCGGTTGGTGCTCCAACTCCAAGGCAGCCATGTACTTTGCGTCGCTGCGTTGGACTTCGCCGACATGGCGCAGTTCCTCGCAGGCGTGCCGGGGTTCAAGGCGAGGGGCGCGTTGGGCGCTGGGGTGCCCGGCATGTGGGGGCCGTTCTGGATCACCCAGCGCATCTTCTGGCTCTTGGCGGGACGGACCGGAGCCTGGCCGCCAGCCGGCTCAGCGACGTAGCTCCTGGGTCGGCAGCCATCGAGGTGGGGCGGCTATGAGGGTTGCGGCGCGTGGGGCGCCTCCGGGTCCGCGGAAAGGGCTGAGCCCACCCAACATGAGCAGCTCCGTGCGTCACTATTCACGCCCCTCCTTTCGACCGGCTACGCGGACCGGCCGGTAGAGCGAAAGGAGGCTGCGATGGCGATCGCCGCGCTCCCCCAAGACCCCGATCTCGGCCAGCTCCGAAACCAGGCCCGCGAGCTACGGCGCGCCGTGGGCTGCGACGAGCCCGGCGCGCTTTCTCGTGCGTCGCGTTGGCATCTGGACCAACCGCCCACCGCGCAGTTCCCGCTGACCGCCGCTCAGCTGGTCCTCGCCCGGGAGCACGGCTTCTCCAGCTCAGCAGGTCTGCGTCGCTACGTGCAGATCGTCACCGCCAAAGCCCGGACCCCCGACAAACCTGCACCAGAGGACGAACCGTTGGTCGATCGGTTTTTGCGCCTCGCCTGCTTGACCTACAGCGACGAAGCGTCCGACCAGTCCAGAGCGGCTCAACTTCTGAGCGATAACCCCGACCTGCCCCGACGCGACCTGTTCGTGGCGGCCGCCTGCGCCGATGTGCGGGCGCTCCGCAGCCACCTCGCTGGCCGCAGCGACGCGGCAAGTGTCACCGGTGGTCCGCACGGCTGGTCTCCCCTCCTCTACCAGGCCTACGCCCGCCATGACCCCCGCATCGGCCATGCAGCCACGCTAGAGACCGCCCGACTCCTCCTCGACGCCGGCGCCGATCCCAACGACGGCCGGTTCTGGCACGCCCTGCCCACCCCGTTCACGGTGCTCACCGGCGTGCTCGGCTACGGCGAGCGTCGCGAGCCCTGGCATCCCCACGCCATCGCCCTCGCTCGACTCCTCCTTGACGCCGGCGCCGATCCCAACGACGGCCAGACCCTCTACAACCGCATGTTCAGCGACAACGACGACCACCTCGTGCTGCTCTTCGAGCACGGCCTCGGCCGCGACACCAACGGGCCCTGGCACCGACTGCTCGGAAACTCGCTCGAGTCACCAACTGAGATGCTCCGCTCCTTGCTCGCCTGGGCGGTAACCCACGACCAGCGGGCCCGGGTGGAGTTGCTCGCCCGCCAAGGCATCGATGTCATCAGCCCCTTCTCCGAGGACCGCAGCCCGCAAGGCAAGACGCCCGTCGAAGCCGCCATCACCAGCGGCCACCGGGACCTGGCCGAGCAACTCCTCGCCTTGGGCGCTCACCCGCCGCGCCTGCGTCCTGCCGACGCGTTCGTCGCCGCGGCGCTGGCCGGCGACAGCGACGCAGTGGCCGGTACCGCACCCGACGTAATCGCGTCAGTCCGCAGGCGACGCACCGGCCTCGTTACCTGGACCGCCGCCCAAGGCGCCCCCAACGCCGTCGAGCTTGTGGTCTCGGTCGGATTCGACGTCAACGCCCGCGGTCGAAGCGACGTCGCCGGAAACCAGCCCTTGCACACTGCCCTCCACGTCGCCGCCGAGAAAGGGGACCTCGCCCTGGCCCAGAAGCTGCTGGACCTCGGGGCCGACCCCGACATCACCGACAAGCACTACAACTCGACGCCACTCGGCTGGGCCCGGTACTTCGAGCAGCAAGCCCTGATAGAGCTGCTCGAACCCGTCTCCGGCAACGATTCTGCAACCGGACAGTAGGGCCGTCTTCCGAGAGGCGGTCCCGGCCCATGATCAGCGGGTCGCGCCGGCGACAGAGGGCCGGAACAAAGACATGTCGGGGTCGTGACTGGTTTCAACTGCGCCGCCACCGGAGCTTCGAGATGTGCTTCGGGCGTGTCATGGGGCTCGCCGCACGGTCGCCGCAGCCAAGAACCCCAGGAACTTCCCGGTGCTGAGTGCGCGTTCCGTGGGCTGATCGGAGACCTGGGGCCGCACCATCGTGGGGCTCGCGAAGCCGATCGAGCACCCCTTTGGGATGCCCGGCACGCGGGCGCACGTGGGCCCCTAACCGGCACGAGCACGTGAGCGCGCAGAGCTCTGGAGCGCCGGGATCACCCTCGCACGGCTGTGCCTGGCAGGTGTGCGAGCCCCGAGCGGCGGGTATTGGACGGTGGCGTCGGGAGGAGTCCTCCCGGTCAACCCCGGGAGGTCTCCTATGCAAGCCCTGAGCCGTCGTCCAACATCGCCGGGACGCTTCGAGTCGGCCAGCCCCGTTTGCGAAGTGGCCCTCCTCACCTCGAGCGGCGGCCTCACCTTGGAGGTCAAGGGCACTCTCGACGCCTCGACCCTGCCCGCGCTTTCGGCCCAGCTGGACCAGCTCCAGTGCACGCCGTGCGACAACACGATCCTGGACCTGCAAGCAGTCGAGGTGTTGGACCACGTGGCATGCAACGCCATAGCCGGACTATCCCACTACGTGGCGGCCCGAGGGGGCGACCTCGTGATCCGCTGCGTGCCCGGAGCGATCCGCGGGATCCTGGTGTCAGTCGGCCTGGGTGACCGGTTGGAGCGCAGGGTCGGCCTCATAGACCCCGCAGCGAGCCACCTGAGGAGGTGAGGCCGGGTCAGGAGGTTTGACGTGCCGACGTCACTTCGGGCAAAGATGGGGCGATGAGCACGTCGATGGTGGACACCTTCGGGGGGGGCTCGATGCCCGAGGCGTACCGTCTGCACCTGGAGCCGGCCATCTTCCGCCCCTGGGCCGAGCGCCTGATCGATCTGGTAGGCGTCGAAGAAGGGGCCGAGGTGCTCGACGTCGCCTCGGGCACCGGAGCGGTCGCGAGGACCGCCGCCAGGCGTGCCGGCAGACAAGGGCGGGTGGTGGCGAGCGACAGCTCGGCTGAGATGCTCTCCCAGGTCCTGATCGGGCGCCGGCCCGACGATGCCCCGATACAGACCTTGCAGTGCCCCGCCACCTCTTTGGACCTGGCCGACGCGTCGCTAGACGCAGTGTTCTGCCAGCAGGGGTTCCCTTTCATCGAAGATCGGCTCGGTGCTGCGATCCAGATGCGCAGGGTCCTTCGGCCCGGCGGCGTCGCAGGCGTCGCGGTCTGGTTGTCCGGCGTCCGCCTCGATCCCTTCGAGACCTATGCCGAGGTCCTCGCCCAAGAGGACATCGACCCTCCCTTCCCTGCTGCCTACGACATGGCTCACTTCACCATGTCCGAAGACGAGATCGCAGAGATCCTAACCCGAGCCGGCTTCGACAACGTCGAGGCCCGAGTGAACGAGCTCGAGGTCAGCTTCGCGAGCGGAGAAGCGGCCGCCAAGGCCTTGTGGGGCACCCCCTACTCGAAAGCCTTGGGCGTGCTCGGCTCCGCTCGCCAAGAGGGGGTGCTGGCCAAGGTGGCCGAGTCGCTCGCGCCCCAAGGTGGCCCTCCGAGCTGGACGATGACAGCGGTGCTGGGAAGAGGCCGGGCCTGAGGCCACGGCGCCTCAACCTCCCGATGCAGCCGCGGGGACGGGGAGATGGGCCTCGTGGAATGCCCTTTGAATCAACGAGGAGGCCGCGGCCACCTCGTCGCTCGGTGGCTTGGCCTTGAGGAACGCCTCGTAGTGCTTGACCGCAGCCAGAGGCCTCTTCAGCTGCTCGAGGGCGATCGTGCCCATGAAGAGGTGGGGCGCGGAGTAGTGGGAGTCGGCCGCGAGCGCGCGCGCGACCGTGGAGCGCCCTGCGGTCTCGAGAGCCCGGTTGTTGCGCAGATAGCCGGCTTCCCATTCGAGCCAGCCGGTCTCCGCCAGCGCCTGGGGCTGGTCGGGCGCGAGGGTGAGGACCTTCGCGTAGACAGAGAGCGCTTGGGTAAGCGATGTCGGGGTTCCCTCGTCTATCAGGACGCTGGCCTCGGCCAGGAGATTGGTGACGGTCGCGGGAACGCTCCCGGTCACCGGCTGGCCCGGAAGGCTTGGCGCGAGCAACCGCACGGCCAACAGCGTCGCGCCGCCGCAAAGGGCGGCGACACCCAAGATTGCCAGCCACACGCGACGCTTCTTCGCGGAGGCCCGCGGCGCCCTTTGGACAGGGGGTTCCTTGCTTGCGGACTCTCCCAACGCCGCGAGCTCCGCCTTCACCTCGGCCAGCCGCTCGGTGTCGCGCGCGCGAAGTGACCCGTAGTCGAGGACGGCCAAGTCGCCGGCTTCACTTTCGGCCTCGAGATCGGCCAGGGAACGCTCCAGGAACTCCCGCTGGTCCTCCAAGGCCCAGCGTCGCTCGGCAAGGTCGCCCCGGGCACGCCCCCCGCCGTCGAGCTCGCTCAATGCCCTGGATCCGTCCACTGTTTCAAGGCTCGATGCCTTCGCATGAAGAGCGTGGCCAGACCGACGATGCCCGCGGCGGCCGCCATCGACGGCACGACCCACACGATGAGGTCAAGTCCCCTAGACGGTGGCGAGAGCAGGATCGAAGGTCCGTAGCGTGAGACGAAGTACTGCTCGATCTGAGAGTCGCTGTCACCCTGGGCCAGCATGGATGAGATCTGATGGCGGGCGGCAACAGCCGCAGAGGACTGGGACTGGCCGACAGAGATGTCCTCGCAGCTCGGGCAGCGGATGGCCGACTCGAGCGACCCCGCGCGCTGGGCGAGGCTCGCGGGTTGTGAGGCGAAGGCGCCCGAGCCGATCACCAACGAGACGACAACGGCAACCGCGAGCGCGCCGGCCGAGAGGCGCCCGGTGGTCCAGCGCGGCAACGCCCGACGGGTGGGCGCCAGGCTAACCACGGGCCGCCACCAGCACCGAGTCCAGCTGGTCGTAGCTGACCGGGCCGACAAGCGCCGCGAGGACCCGGCCCCGTGGACCCAGAACGAAGGTCTCAGGTGGTGAGCCAACCCCGTAGGCGTCGGCGAGCCGGCCGTCGCGATCGGCGACCACAGGCCACGTGATGTTCCACTGGCCTAGGAACCTTCGGGCGCCAGCGGTCGTGTCGTCTATGTCCACCGACACGAGGGCCAGCTTGGCGCGCTGGCGCTCTTGCTCGAAGGCGAGCCGGAAGAGGTTGGGCTCCTCCTGCGCGCAGGGAGGGCACCAGCTGGCGAAGAAATTCACGACCACGAACTTGCCCCGATCTGAGGCGAGGCTGAAGGTGGCGCCGTTCAGCTCGGCGCCAGACAGAGTGGGCGCGTCCCGACCCACCAGGGGGCTCTGGACGGCTGTTGCCTGGCTGCTGGGCCGGGTCGCTGCGAAGATGCCCGCTGCGACCAGGACCGCGACCACGGCGAGCGAAACCCACCGCACGGTGTGCCCGAAACGCCGCTCGCCCGGGTCACGAGGCGCTTTCGAGCGAGTCTTGAGGGTGCCGGTGCTCAACTGGGGCCCGCTCCCACCGGCTGGCGTTGAGATACGCCCGGGCCGCGCAGGGGAGGCGAGTCCGTCCCGTCCGCGGGCTCGAATTCGGCCGACCCCGCTGCACGCGAGGTCCCGGACCTCCAAGATCCCCGGTTCACTCTGCGACGCCCTTGGGGCACGAGAGCAAGAAGTCCCCCGAACCCGATCACCAAACCACCGGCCCACAACCAGCCAATCAGAGGCTCGACGATCACCCCGACGGCGACCGAGCCGTTGGGGAGGTTGGGGAACGCGGTGGCACCGGTCGCCGGACCCGTTCCCCCGATCGCGTCCAGTGTCAGATAGACATCGCCGCTGAAGGCCGAGTCGATCGCGGGAGTCCCCACCACCTGCGAGTTGGCACCCGCGAACTGGGTGACCGAAGGGCGTTGCAAGGAGGAGCCGTCCACGCGAACCACGGCCCCGGTGGCAGAGCGCGACGCAGAGACCACGCGCTGGAAGCCGTCGAAGACGAAGCTGTGGCCGTCGAAGTACGCGGGGCGCCCCCTGGCCAGAGCGAGCTCTGTGCGGTGGGTGTACGAGCTGGCAGCGGTGATCGCGACAGCCATGATCACCACTCCGAGATGCACGACCATCCCCCCCGT
>JBOGFX010000259.1:0-13955 GCA_050743805.1 Acidimicrobiales bacterium | reverse complement strand
GCTTTGGGGTTCAGAGGTAGAAGAACTCTACGAGCAGGGCCGACGCTGGCTGGACGGACATCCGCTCCCTGAGCATCCGTAGCTGAACCCTGCGCCCAAGTCGTGACCGCGGCGGTCCTGGTTGGTGTCGCCCCGTCGAGCACGCCACCGAGCGCGCGCTCTTGAAGCTGGGCCGATGACCACCAAGCTCGGGTGGCGCGAATAACCGGCGACGTTGACCCGGTTGCGTCCAGGGTCGTCGCTCGGTATCGTCCGAGCAGCAACCGACTGGTCAGCGAAGTCCGGTGAGAACCCGGCGCTGTCCCGCAACTGTCGCTCCTCGGTCCCCAGCGGGGCCTGAGGGCTAGCCAGGCCGCCTGGCCAGTCGGTAGCGACCAAGCACGTCGAGGAAGCGAGCGGTCGCCGGGACGCAGAATCCCTGTCTCGGGCACGAAACCTCGACCAGAGGAGAAGAGCCATGAGACGAAGCGCTGCTGGACCCCTTATCGCGTTGGCGGTAGCGGTGACGGGACTCGTCACCACGCCGGCGACGGCCTCGACCCGCCCACCTCGAAGTGCGGGCTTCCCGGTGACGATCCAAACCCAGGACGGAGCAGTTCAGATCACCCACCGCCCGAACCGGATACTCAGCCTCTCTCCGAGCGCGACGCAGATGTTGTATGCGATCGGTGCCGGCGATCAGGTCGTCGGGGTGGACAAATACTCCACCTACCCTCCCAACGCGCCACGAACGGCCTTTACCGGCGCCGAATCGAGCGCCGAGGGCTACCTGACCCTGCACCCTGACCTCGTGATCCTGGCCTTCGACTCCGGTCACCTGGTCGCCCAGCTCAACACCGTTCACGTTCCGACGCTGCTGCTCGCGCCCGCAACCACCATCTCGGGCGCAGAGCGCCAGATCACCGATCTCGGCCAAGCCACAGGGCATCTTGGCGGTGCGGCGAAGACGCGGTCGGCCTTGAACGGGTTCTTGAACCGTGAAGTCTCTGCGGCTAAGGGACGCGGCAGGGGTGCCACCTACTTCGTCGAGATCGACCAGACCTATTACAGCGCTACCTCCAAGACCTTCATAGGAGCCATGTTGTCAAGGTTCGGAATGAAGGACATTGCCGACGCTGCTAGCGATGCCAGCTCGGAGTATCCCCAGCTGTCTGCGGAATACGTGGTGAAGGCCAACCCCGATTACGTGTTCCTCGCGGACACGGTGTGCTGTGGACAAACGGCTTCGACCTTTGCAAAGAGACCCGGCTTCGCGGCCCTCAGTGCAGTGCGCCTTCATCACGTGATCGGCGTGAACGACTCCGTAGCGTCCGAATGGGGACCACACAGCCTCGAAAGCTTCGTGACCATCGTCGCCGCGGTGCTCGCCGGACATCGCAGTTCGGGCTGATGTCAACCGAGACCACGAACCAGGACCACATCAGCGCTTCGGATGGCTCGGCGCTCCGATCGCCCGAGGAGCCAAGCTCGCCAACCTGGCATTTCTTGGAAATCGAAGGTGCCCCGACGCAACTTCAGCCAACACGGCTGAAGGCGATCCACCTCGTGCTCGGGGCGGCGGTGCTCGCGGCGTCAGCCACCGGTTCGCTGCTCGTCGGCCCCGCGGGGCTCGCCCCTGGTGCGATCTTGGCCCAGGTGGCGAGCCGTATCCCCCTCTTGGGCGTGCATTCGGCGATGTCGGTGAGCGCCGTGGCGATCATCTGGCAGCTGCGAATGCCCCGCATCGTCCTCGGTGCCCTCGTGGGCTCGATGCTCGCCTTGGCCGGTGCCTCCTACCAGGGGGTGTTCCACAATCCGCTGGCCGACCCCTACCTGCTGGGGGTCGCTTCGGGCGCGGGGCTCGGCGCGACGGTCGCCATAATCGAGATACCCCACCTGGTGAGCTGGCCCATAAGTCCCCTCCCGATGGCGAGCTTCGCCGGGGCGATCTTGGCCGTCGCCGCCACGTTCGCTCTCGGACGCTCGTCTCGCGGAGCTCGCAGCGCTTCGAACCTCGTGTTAAGCGGTGTTGCGGTCGGTACCTTCTTCACCGCGATCCAGACCTTCCTCCAGCAGCGAAACGCATCTGACCTCCAGGTGGTGTACTCGTGGATCCTGGGCGGCCTGTCGACTGCGGGCTGGTCCGAGGTCGAGCTGATAATCCCATACGTCGTCATCGCCGGCACGATCCTCGTCCTCTGTCGACGCCTCCTCGACGTTCTGAGCGTCGGAGAGGACGAGGCCTACACCCTCGGCGTGCGAGCGGACCGGATCCGCTTGTTGGTAATGGCTGCAGCGACGTTGGGAACGGCGGCCGTAGTCTCGGTGAGCGGGTTGATCGGCTTCGTAGGCATCATCGTTCCACACACCATTCGTCTCCTTGTCGGCCCGAGCTATCAGAGGATCGTGCCGCTATCGGTCCTCTTTGGTGCGGCGTTCATCATCCTGGCGGATCTCGTGGCCCGCACGGTTCTCTCTCCGGGCGAGATACCCCTCGGGGTGGTGACCGCGTTCTTGGGAGCGCCCTTCTTCCTGATAGTCCTTCGCCAGGCTCGCAGGTTCGCCTGATGCTCGAGATCGAGAACCTGTCGGTCGATCTCGGAGAGACGACCGTGCTGGACTCGGTGTCGCTGCATGCCAGGACCGGCGGCTGGCAGGCGATAGTGGGGCCGAACGGATCGGGAAAGACAACCTTGTTGAGAGCGATCGCGGGTCTCGTCAACTATCGAGGCGCGATTCGCATCTGGGGCCGCCCCTGGCGCGCTGTCGATCCCAGGCGCGCGGCGCACACGGTCGCGTACGTTCCCCAACGCCCGGTTCTGCCCCCCGCGATGATGGTCACCGACTATGTGCTTCTGGGCCGAACCGCGCATCACCGCTTGCTCGCTTCGGACAACGTTCGGGACCGCCAGGTCGTCGCCGCGGTGCTCGAACGCCTGGAGCTGGGGAGCTTCGCGGACCGCCCGCTCGGTCAGCTATCAGGCGGAGAGGCCCAGAGGGCCGTCCTTGCGCGCGCTCTGGTCCAGGAGGCTCCGATCATTCTGATGGACGAGCCAACCTCCTCGCTGGATCTGGGGCACGGCCAACTGGTGCTGGAGTTGGCCGACACGCTTCGGACCGAGCACGGCCTCACAGTGTTGAGCGCCCTGCACGACCTAACGCTCGCAGCCCAGTTCGCCGACAGCGTTGTCGTGCTGTCGGACGGTCGTATCCAAAGCAATGGAGCTCCCCACGAGGTCCTCACCCCCCAACTCATCGAAGAGGTCTTTGGAGCCTCGGTCGAGGTCTTCGAGGGTCGCAACGGTCCGGTGATCAGCCCAACCCGCAGGGCATTGATCTCCTCTCCTCAACGAGTGCGATGAGACCAGCCACCATCACACAAACCCCGAAGCGTGACGGAATGACACGTGGTACCACCTCCACGTCCACAAGGAGGTGCGGGGCACCTTCGTGGCCCTCGGTTGGCGGGGCGTCATCGGTGCCAGGGCGACATTGGTGAGTCGGCCAGCCCACGGGTCCCATGGTGGCGCCGCGGGTCAGCGCCGTGAGGGATCGCTTCCCCCGGCCTGAGCGGGCCCAGACGGCGCACTGGAGCTCCGGAGCCCGAGTCGGCCCGCGGCAACCCTCGCCTGGCGACCGCGCGTCGAGCGACGAAGCTCCGGGGCTCTCCTCAACCTCCGGCGATCGCCCCCAGGACCACGAAGGGCTCTTTGCCGCAAAGGACCTCGTCGGGCAGCGGAGCTTGCGGAGCCTGGTTGGAGAGATCGTTCTCACACGCGAAGAACCGGACGAACGGCCTACGCTGCTTGCTCGTCCGGTCGCGCAAGGTTCCCAAAAGAGCGGGAAATCGCTCCTCCAGCGCGTCGAGCACGGCGGCCTGCGTGCCGATCCCGTCGACTTCGATCTCGACCTCTCGCGGCGCCCGGGCCAGCGTGCGCAGGTGTGCGGGGAGCACGACTCGGATCACGGCAAGGTCTGGACCTCGACGGACAGGACGCCCGGCAGGTCTCGGACGATCGGGCTCCATGAGCCACCCCCGTCGGGGGAACCGTAGACCTGGCCGCCGGTCGTGCCGAAGTAGATGCCCGCGGGTTGGAGCGAGTCGGTGGACATAGCGTCACGCAGGACGTTCACGTAACAGTCTCGATCAGGGAGGCCCTTCTGAAGCCGCTCCCACTCGTCACCACCGCTCCGGCTTCGCCAGACCGATAGGCATCCTTCCGGCGGGTAGTGCTCCGCGTCACTCTTGATGGGGACCACGTAGATCGTCTCGGGCTCGTGTGGGTGGACGTCTATGACGAAACCGAAGTCGCTTGGCAAGTTGCCCGAGACCTCCTTCCAACTCATCCCCCCGTCGTCGCTGCGCATGACGTCCCAGTGCTTCTGCATGAACAGGACGCCCGGATGATCGGGATGCATGGCGACGTGATGGACACAATGGCCGATCTCCGCCTCGGGGTCTGGCAAGAACTCCGAGCGTAGGCCCTTGTTCGCGGGTTCCCAGCTCTTGCCGGCGTCATTGGAGGCAAAGACCCCCGCGGCCGATATCGCGACGACGATCCTGTCGCCATCGGTGGGGTCCAGAAGCACGCTGTGCAGGCACATGCCTCCCGCACCGGGCTGCCAGCGCGACCCGGTGTCGTGGCTCCGAAGCCCTGCTAGCTCGCTCCACTGCTTTCCCCCGTCACCTGACACGAAGAGGGCGGCGTCCTCAACCCCGGCATAGACCGTGTCAGGGTCATCAAGAGAGGGCTCGAAGTGCCACACACGTGCGAACTCCCACGGGTGCGGCGACCCGTCGTACCACTGGTGCGTCCCGGGGACCCCGTCGTAGGTGAAATCGTTCGAGACGGCCTCCCAGCTCTTGCCACCATCGTCCGAGCGCTGCACGACCTGGCCGAACCAGGAGCTCGATTGGGAGGCAAAGATCCGGTCCGGGTCCGCCGGCGATCCCTTCAGGTGATAGAGCTGCCATCCGCCGAAGTGGGGACCGTCCACCTTCCAGTCCCTGCGCGCCCCGTCAGAGGTCAGGATGAAGGCACCCTTGCGAGTCCCCACCAAGATGCGCACACTACTCATATGGGAGATCTCCTCTCTCGTGGGTTCCAGAACCTTACGACGTGGCCGGCCGCGGATCTCGTTGGTCACCACGACAGCCCGGACGGCCCCGGTGACCCGTTTCGCTCCCCCCCGAAACGGGTAGCTCGCGTCACGAGATAAAAAGTCCGAAGGACGAGGTGGATGGCTGTGGATCGACTTGCTCCATCACCAGGGACACGAGGAAACTCCATCTGGCTCCGGCGCGCGCTTCTGTGCTTGGAGGTCAGGACCGAGACCGCAACACGCGCTCTGGGGGTTTGGTTCCTCTACGGGATCTCAGCCGGCGCGCAGGCCCTGTGTTCCGTCGCAGCGGGACTGTCGCGGGCCATTGCTCGGACTGGCACCTGTGCTCTCGACGGGTCCGCGATGGCATTGCACGCCGCAGTCAGGTGGATATGCCAACCCGACCAAGGACGCGAGCTGGTCTCGGACTGCGAAGCGTTCCTCCAGGGCCGCTACTTGCAGCGCCTTCCCCGCCGGCATCGCTGGGAGTGGGCCTGGGTCAACACCCTGGCCCATGGCAGCCGTGAGGAGATCGCTCTTCTGGCCTCTGTCAGACACCCGAGACGATGCGGGGTCAAGGCGGCCGCCTTCGGTGCGGCAGAGGTCCTCTCCGAGCAGGACTCCCGGGGCTGGAGCCTTCGGTGGCTCCAGGAGTCTTTCCTCGTACCGCTGGAGCTCGAGTGCATGAGCTCGCCATCGCACACCCCGACCACGACCGCCGTGCGACTGCTCGAGGTCTTGGCTCGGGCCGAGCGGGCCGCCGCAGAGCGCTCACACGCGAAGCCCTGAGCCGAGGGACGGGAGAGCCCACAGGTTAGGCGCCCAAGAGCACCGACACCGGTGCAACTCCGAGCAGATCTGCAACGCCAACGGTTGCTCCGAGCCGATGGCGCTCCCCTGTGATCTTGTCGACGACCGAGCGTGGGGCCCTCGTGCCGAGCACGATCTCGGTGTCTCCCCAAGCCCTCTGCCCGAGCGCCAGCTTGCCGGGACCGGCAAGCGTCATGGTCATCCGGGGGATCACGCTCAGCACCCAATCGCTGCGATCCGCCCTGACAAATGCGACGACGTGGTCGGACAAAGACCCTCGCACAGACAGCGCGCGGTACGAACCCGTGGCGAACAGGCTCGCCCGATCGCGTCTGGTCTTAAGCAGAGCCCTCGTCACAAGGAGCTTGATGATCCCGCTCTGCCAGCACCCCATCGCCGTGGTGACGGCCGAGATGCTCGGGTGCTCGTCGGCAAGTGCGAGCTTTGCCCCAAGGTCGTCGAAGTCCACCCTGCGACGGTTGTCGGGATCGACGAGAGACAGGCTCATGACCTCTCCCCCTTGGTAAACATCGGGAACCCCGGGCGCCGTCATCGAGAGAACGACCATCGACAGCGAGTTGGTCAGCGCCGCGGGGCCGATACGGCGCAGGAGCATTCCGAGCTCTGCCCTTGTCTGCTCGTTGCCGATGCTCACCGCGCACAGCTCCGTGAGCAGCGCCTCGTAAGAGGGATCGGGCTCGAGCCAGCTGGTCCTGAGCTTCGCCTCACGCGCCGCCTTGCAGGATGCATCCCCGAGCCGCCGGGCAAGCTCCTTGCGCTGTGCGGGTGAGGGCGGCTCGAACGGCCAGATCCCGATCAGGTTCTCGTAGTAGCCGAACATGTCGGTCCAACTGGGAGCCCTCGAGCCGAGCATTCCAGCGTGCCTCGAGGCCCAGCGCTTCACGACACGCTCGACATGGCGCGCATCCTCGCTCAGCGCGCACAACCGCGCTCGGACGTCCGCGCTGCGTTTGGAGTCATGCGTAGACAGCGTGTTGAGGCCCCCCGGTGTCTTCTTCCTACGCCTGGCAAGCTCCCTGTGAAGTTCGGCACAATCGATTGGCGGACGTCCCGGGTCGCTGCCCACGTCCGCCAGGGCAGCCAGTCCATGCCAACGGTACAAGGCCGTGTCTTCAACCCCTTTTGCAGCGACGTCCCCGCTCAGCTGCTCGAACCTGCGAACCAGTTCGGTCCTGCTGGGCGCGTCCGCACCCTCGAGGCCCACGCGTCCAACGAGAAGATCGCAAAGGCCCCGAAGCGCCCGACGGCCCTGGGTGTCGAGCCCCGCCCGCGCCGCCGCCGCGGCGCGGGCCAAGGGGCGGTTTGTGGCTCGCGGTCCCGGCGTGCCCAGGTAGGTCCTGTACACGTCCAAATGCGAGATGAGCGCGTCAAAGGCCGCCAGGAGGTCCTGGGCGCAGATGTCGTGGCCCGGTGCTACCTCGTCGAGACCGCGGGCCGCCACCTCTGCCAGCCTGCTCAGAGCCCCGGGAAACAGCTCGCGCAGGGCGTCGCTGCGCCCGGCCAGCGCAATGGATGAGAAGCCTCGTGCTCCCCCGGCCATCTGGGAGGAGAATGCCTCCAGGCGGGCGGCGCCCGAGGGGTCGATCAGGAGGCGGACGGCCAGGTCCGCCAGTTCGTACCCAGTTGTCCCTGCGACCGGCCACGCCCCGGGGAGCTCCTCGTTTTGCCCGAGGATCTTCTCCACCAAGACGACCGGCCCGCCATCGTCACGTTGCTGCGCGTCGGCTCGCAGCGCGCTCAGATAGCCGAAGGGATCCGCGAGGCCGTCGACGTGGTCGACCCGCAGGCCCTTGACGCGATGGTCCGCGGCCAGAGCCAAGACGAACGGGTGCGTGGCACGATAGACGCCCGGCGCTTCCATCACTAGCGCCACCAAGGCGTCCACATCGAAGAAGCGCCGGTAGTTGCCCTCGAAGCGCGCGACACGCCAGTAGGCCGCCCTGTAATGCTGGGAGCCCAGCAGCTCGGCAGCGACCTCTGGCGCCACCACGCCCGGCTCCAAGGCCGCGCCTTTGCCCCAGCTTGCGAGCGGCAGGCGCACGCCTCCGACCACCAGGGTCTCGCCCTGGACCAGCTCAACCCCCTTCTCGACGACCGAGGCCAGAGGTTCACCTAGGCGCGCCAAAACCACCTTGCCCTCACCCATCTCCCAGTCGATGTCGAAGAAGCTCGCCCACGGGCTCGCTGCCCCCTCTCTCAACACGCCCCACCACCAGCGGTTCGCCTCTGCGGCAGCCATGTGGTTAGGGACGATGTCGACCAGAAGCCCCATGCCCGACGTGTCCAGGCTGCAAAGAAGCGCCTCGAGGTCTTCGGGCGTCCCGAGCGCGGGGTCCAAGACCGTAGGGTCGACCACGTCGTAGCCGTGGGTGCTGCCGGGTGCGGCTTGACCAAGGGGTGACACATAGAGGGTCTGGACTCCGAGCCCGGACAGGTAGGGAACCAAGGCGGTGGCGCCTCGCAAGCCCACCGCCCGCAGATCCAGGCGGTAGGTCGAGCCGAGCCCCTGAGGCGTCACCCAGGATGCCGCCGGTGTCGGAGCAAAACGGTCGACTGGGCGCCCACGCTCAGTGTCCGTCCTCGAAGCGGCCTCGGCACGTGCGCAGGGCCGCGGGCGGTGTCAAGGAGCTCCTCCCAGCGTCCGGACGTGCCGACATCGGGGAGAACCTGGGCCACGGCGCCACGGCCCGCGTTCAACAGCAGCAGAAGAGTCTCGCCACGCCTCGACCGTCCAAGGGAGTCGACCTGGTCGACTGCGGCGCCGAGAACGAGCATTCCGATCGCCCTGTTCTGGGAATCGGCCCAGTCCGCCTCGGTCATCTCGGTCCCGTCGGGTCGCACCCAGGTGACGTCCTTGGGCAAGCCGCCCACCACCGGCTCTCCGGTGAAGAAGTTGCGCCGTCGCAGCACGGGGTTCGATTCCACGATGGAGGTCAACGCGCGCACAAAACCACGGAGATCTGCCCGGCTCGCGGGATCCCAGTTGAGCCAGCTCAGCTCGTTGTCCTGGCAGTATGGGTTGTTGTTGCCCAGGTGGGTGACAGACAGCTCGTCTCCGGAGCTGAGCATCGGGACGCCCTGAGAGAGCATCAAGGTGGCCAGCAGGTTCTCTTTCATGCGCCCTCGCACTCGGCGGACGCGCGCTGCCGACGTGGGACCTTCGCTCCCCCAGTTGCGACTGAAGTTATCGTCGGTGCCGTCCTTGTTCTCGTGGCCGTTCGCCTCGTTGTGCTTCGAGTCGTAGCTCACCAGGTCCTGCAGGGTGAAGCCGTCGTGACAGGTGACGAAGTTGATGCTCGCGTCGGTCCGGCGGCCGCTGGGAGCGAAGATCTCGCTCGAGCCGCTCAGCATCGAGGCGAGCCGTGGAACCTGGCCGGGGTCACCCCTCCAGAACCGCCGCACACAGTCACGGAAGGCTCCGTTCCACTCCGACCACCCCGGGGGGAAGCGGCCGAGCTGGTAGCCGTCGGGACCAAGGTCCCAGGGCTCCGCGATCAGCTTCACGGTGGCGAGCACCGGATCCTGCTGGATGATCTCGAAGAAGGCACTCGGCTGGCCGACCTCGTACCCGCGAACGAGCACAGGAGCTAGATCGAAGCGAAAACCGTCCACGTGCATCTCGGTCACCCAGTGACGAAGGCTGTCCGTGATGAGGCCCATGGTCCGCGGATGAAGGATGTTCAAGCTGTTGCCGGTGCCGGTGAAATCGAGGTAATAGCGAGGGTCTTCGGGGACCAGGCGGTAGTAGGTGGAGTTATCGATCCCCCGCAACGACAGCGTCGGACCCAACTGGTTGCCCTCGCCGGTATGATTGAAGACGACGTCCAAGATCACCTCGAGGCCGGCTCGGTGCAGGATGCGTACCATCGACTTGAACTCGGCCACCGGATCACCCAGAGCTGTCGCGTAACCGACGTCTGGCGCGAAGAAGCCGATCGAGTTGTAGCCCCAGTAGTTGGTCAGACCACGCTCGATGAGGTCGCGCTCGGCCACGAACTGGTGGACAGGCATGAGCTCGACCGCTGTGACCCCCAGATCCAAGAGGTGGTCGATCACCGGGTCCGAGGCCAGCCCGAGATAGGTGCCACGAAGCTCCTCTGGGACCTGGGGATGACGGATCGTCATCCCTCTAACGTGAGCCTCGTAGATGACGGTCCGGCTCCAAGCGATGCGCGGAGGACGATCGTCGCCCCAGCTGAACGCGGAGTCGATCACCTTGCCTTTGGGCATGAAGGGGGCCGAGTCCCTCTCGTCGAAGGACAGGTCCATCCCCTCGTCGCCGATCCGATAACCGAATAGCTCGTCGCACCAGCAGATCGGACCGCTTATCGCCATCGCGTATGGGTCGATCAGAAGCTTGTTGGGGTTGAATCGGTGACCGGCCGCAGGCTCGTAAGGCCCGTTGACCCGATACGCGTAGAGGGTGCCCGGGCGGACATCGGGCAGGTACGCGTGCCAGATGCGGTGGGTCGATTCGGGAAGGAGGACCGACGCGGAGGGCTCCGGTGACGAGGTTTCGTCGAACAGGCAGAGCTCAACTCCTGTCGCGTGCTCGGAGAACAGAGCGAAGTTGACTCCTCCCCCGTCCCAAGTGGCTCCAAGGGGATGCGGCCGGCCCGGCCAAACCCTCATCGCAGACCCTGAAGCTCGGCGAGGGCAAACCAGAATGACCAGGCCTTGAGGGAAACGGCTTCACCCGGTGCGACTAGATCACCGCTCTGCTCGCGGAGACGGTCCGAGAGGTCGGGCGCCCCCTCGCCGTCTATCCCGGTGCGCTCGGTGCCGAGCTCTCTGCGCCAGAGCATCCGCTCGACACAGGTGCCCGAGATCGCCTGAGGGGCGCTAACCGTCGTCGGCTCGGGGCCGACATTGAAGATGGCACAAGAGGGATCACCCTCTATCGAGCGCAACAAGACCAGCGCCTTGCCCTGCGCCCAGGCAGAGACATCGCAGCGCCGGGCCTGAGAGAGGGACGGGTGAGCCAAACGAACTCCTATTAGGGCTTTGTAAAGGTCGAAGAGCCGTCGGTTCTCCTCGTGGCCTAGCTGTGACCGATCGAGCGTGGAGGATGCATACGTGGCCTGGTCGGCGGGATCGAGAGGATCTTGCGCGAAACCTAGGCCGCCCAGCTGCTTGACGCGTCCCTCCCGCACGGCTGCCAGGAGCACGGGATCGACGTAGTCCACGAAGAACGGGAACGGGGCTTTCTCCGCGTACTCCTCACCCATGAAAATGAGCGGCACACCAGGGGCGAGGAGGACCAGGGCAGCCACGAGCTCGAGACGGTGCATCGGGACCAGCGAAGCCAGCCGGCGGCCTAAGGGCCGGTTGCCAACATGGTCGTGGTTCTGCGCGAATACGACGAAGCGCTCAGGCGCCAGGTGACCCGATGGAGCACCATGCCTGCAGCCTCGAAAAGTTGAGCGTTGACCCTGGTACACGAAGCCGGCGTCCATGGCCCGCGCCAAGTCCTGGACGCCGTGAAAATCCACGTAGTATCCGACGCGCTCACCGGTGATCGCCGCGTGAAGCGCGTGATGGAAGTCGTCGTTCCATTGGGCGTGGAGACCGAGGCCTCCCTCCGAGATCGGCGTGACCACAGCTGGGTCGTTGCTCGCGCTCTCCGCGATCAAAGGGCATGGGCGCTGGAGCAGGTCTTCAAGCTTGGCAGCAAGCACCGAGAGCTCGGAGAGGAACCGCAGGGAGCTCGTGTCCATGATCGAGTGCACCGCATCGAGCCTCAAGGCGTCGATGTGAAAGTCGGCGAACCATTGAACGACCGATTCGAAGAAAAATCCGCGTACCTCGTCGGAGCCCGGCTGGTCGAAGTTCATTGCCGGGCCCCATGGGGTCTTGTAGCGATCCGTCAAGTACGGACCGAACGATGTGAGGACGTTGCCAACGGGGCCCAGGTGGTTGTGCACGACATCGAGAACAACGGCCAGACCCCGACGGTGGCATGCCTCCACAAGCCGGGCCAAGGCAGGGGGGCCGCCATAGCTGGACGCGACTGCGAAGGGAAAGACGCCGTCGTACCCCCAGTTGCGGGTGCCCGCGAGCTCGCAGATCGGCATGAGCTCGATGGCCGTGGCCCCCAGCTCCGATACGTGGTCGAGGACCGACACGACACCGTCCAGGGTTCCCGCTGCGCTCAGGCTCCCCACGTGGCACTCGTATATCACCTGGCGTGCGAGCGGGAGGGGGCGATAGCCAGACTCCTCCCACCGTCGCGAGTCGGGGTCGACAACCTCGCTCGGCCCCAAGACTCCGTGGGGCTGACTTCGCGATGCGGGGTCGGCCAGTTGGCGATCGTCCGCCACGTAGCGGTACAGGGTTCCGGCCGGACAGCCTTCCACCACGCCGCGGTGGTACCCGCGCTCACCGGGCTCCAACGCGACGACACGGTCCCCACCCGCTGCGAGCAGGCGGACAGAGACCCTGGAGAAGTACGGCGCCCAAACCACGAACCGGGTCGTCGACGGGGCGACCACGGCGGCGCCCACGCCTTCGAGCCCCAGTCGCTCGATAGTTCCGCTCATCTGAGCGCCACGGCGAGGGGCGAGCAAGCTTGTGGCGCGAGGAAGAGACAGCCGAGAGGGGGAACCGTCAGAGTGAGCAGATGCGAGTGTCCGTGCCAGGGCACCGGATGCGCCGTCACGCTACCCAAGTTGCCTTGACCGCTGCCGCCGTACACCAGCGCATCGCTGTTCAACAGCTCCAGCCACTGCCCACCCACGTCTACTCCTGCCGACACGTTTTGCCTGGGCACGGGGGTGAAGTTGAAGACTACGAGCGCGACGTCTCCCTGCGTGCGACGCGTGAACGCGAGGAGGCTCGTCTCGGCCTCGGCCGCGAGCACCCACTCGAACCCCCATGGATCCGCATCGCACTCGAACAAGGCACGGTGACCTCGATACAAGCGATTGAGATCGGCCACCAGTAGCTCGATGCCCTCATGCTGGGGGTCTTTGAGCACATTCCAGTCAAGGCTCTCCTCGTGGTCCCACTCGCGGTCAGCGGCCAGCTCATCCCCCATGAACAGCAGCTTCTTGCCGGGCAATGCGAACTGGTACGAATAGAGCAAACGCAGATTTGCAAACTTGCGCCAGGGGTCTCCCGGCATGCTCGACAGCAGGGATCCCTTTCCATGGACAACCTCGTCATGGGAGAGGGGGAGCACGAAATTCTCCGAGTGCGCGTACAGTGCGCGGAACGTCAGCTCGGAGTGGTGATGTGCACGGTGCACCGGGTCATGATGCATGTAGGACAACGTGTCGTGCATCCAACCCATGTCCCACTTGAGCCCGAAGCCGAGCCCGCCCAAGCGCACTGGTCTAGAGACACCGGGCCAGGCGGTCGACTCCTCCGCGATCACCTGCACATCGGGGTGCTCCGCATAGATCCCCGAGTTCAGCTGACTGAGGAAGTCGATCGCATCGAGATCTTCCCGGCCACCGCGACGGTTCGGAGACCACTCACCGGCCTTGCGCGAGTAGTCGAGGTAGAGCATCGACGCGACGCCATCCACTCGCAGCGCGTCGGCATGGTAGGCGGACAGCCAATGCTCCGCCGAAGAGGCGAGGAAGCTCCGAACCTCATGACGCCCATAGTTGAAGACAAGGCTGTTCCAATCGGGGTGGATACCGCGTCGGGGATCGGCGTGCTCGTAGAGGTGGGTCCCGTCGAACCTTGCTAGAGCAAACGCATCAGATGCGAAATGCGACGGCACCCAGTCGAGCACCACGCCAATCCCTGCCTGGTGAAGCTGGTCGATGAGAGCCATCAGGTCCTGGGGGGTTCCGTATCGAGCGGTCGGAGCGAAGAAGCCGGTGATCTGATAACCCCAAGACCCATAGAAGGGGTGCTCCATCACGGGCAGAAGCTCTACGTGGGTGAAGCCTTCCTTTAGGACATGGGCCACGAGCGACGAGGCGAGCTCGCGGTAGCCGAGCAGGCGGGGAGGATCGGCCGGGTCGCGACGCCAGCTGCCCAGGTGAACCTCGTAGATGCTCACCGGGCTCTTGAGCGAGAAAGTCTCGGCG